>NZ_AP019365.1:3194833-3504500 GCF_033095865.1 Pseudomonas sp. KU43P
TACTGGCCTGCCTTCGAACGCAGCGGTGAACTTCAGGTGGTGGATGCCTGGCAAGTGCTGCGCAATGAAGTGACACCCGGGCGCTCGGTGCTGGTGCTGGACTGGCGCAGCGACTGGATCGGCCCGGGTATCGCCGAACGCCTGGTGCGCGACGGCCATCAGGTGCAATTGGCGGTCAATGGCACCCATTGCGGAGAAAGCCTGCCACTGTATGTGCGTGACCACCTGGCCGGCGAACTGCATCGCCTGGGCATTCCCATCACGCCCTATGCCCGCCTGTACGGCTGCGACGACAACACCGTGTACCTGCAGCACACTGCAAGCGGCGAACCGATGATCTTCGACAACATCGATACCCTGGTGCTGTGCCTGGGCCATCAGCCACAGGACACCCTGGCCGAGGAGCTGGCCGGCCTGGTCGAGGTACGGCGCATTGGCGACTGCCTGGCGCCACGCACGGCCGAGGAGGCGATCCATGATGGCCTGACTGTTGCCTGGTCCGTCTGAGGCTGTACATACTGCCGCTTTCCCGATGGACCGACGCGCATGAGCCAGCTCCCCCAGACCCCGCCCGCCGCCGAAGATGGCGGCGCCGCGCCGCAGTTTCTTGGCACCCGCATCCGCGGCCTGCGCAAGCGCCGGGGCATGACCCTGGCGGAGCTGGCGGCGCAGAGCGAACTGACCGCAGGCTACATCAGCCAGCTCGAGCGCAACCTGTCGTACCCGTCGATTCCAGCGCTGTTCAACATCGCCCGCAGCCTGGGCGTGACCATCCAGTGGTTCTTCGCCAGCGAAGCCACCACCGCCCCCGAAGACCAGGGCTATGTGGTGCGACGCAACAGCCGGCTGAGCGTGCACTATGAAGATGGCATCGTCGACCAGTTGCTGACCCCGCAGCCCAACCGCCAGCTAGAGATGCTGCACTCGCGCTTCCCGCCCGGCACCTACAGCCAGCAGAGCTACAGCCACGAAGGCGAGGAAGCCGGCTACCTGCTTTCGGGCAGTTTCGAGTTGTGGGTGGGCGATCGTTATTTCCAATTGAGCGAAGGCGACAGCTTCAGCTTCTCCAGCCAGGAGCCGCACCGCTATGGCAACCCAGGCGAGGTGGACGCCGTGGTAGTCTGGGTCATCACCCCGCCCACGTTCTGAAGCGCAACGCCGCCATGACCGATATCGCCGGCCAGCTCGATCCGCCACTCCTGCCCGTCGACCAGCTACGGGTGGTGGTGTTCGTCGCCTATCCAGACATGGGCCTGCTCGACCTCAGCGGCGCGCAAACCGTGTTCTGGGCTGCCACCAAGGCCATGGCCGAGCGCGGCCTGCCAGGCTACCGCTTGCACACGGCCAGCCTTGACGGAGGCTTGCAAGCTACTGCCGAGGGCCTGACGGTGGCCACCGAACGCCTGGATGACGTGATGGCCCAGGCCGTCGACACGCTGATCGTGCCTGGCGCCCCCGACATCATCCGCGCCCTTCCCGACCATGGCCCGCTGGTAGCCTGGCTGCGCCGCGCCAGCCTGCACGCCAGGCGCACCGCGTCGGTGTGCAGCGGCACCTTCCTGCTGGCCAGCGCCGGCTTGCTCGACGGACGCCGCGCCGCTACCCACTGGGCGATGTGCGAGGTGCTGCGCCGGGACTTTCCGGCCGTGCGGGTGGACCACGAATCGATCTTCGTCCAGCAAGGGGCGGTATGGACGTCCGCAGGCGTGAGTGCCGGCATCGACATGGCCCTGGCACTGGTCGAGCTGGACTGCGGCCGGGACGTGGCGATGCAGGTGGCGCGCGAACTGGTGGTGTTCCTCAAGCGCCCCGGCGGCCAGGCCCAGTTCAGTGAACTGCTCAAGCTGCAGGGCCAGGCGTGCGCCGAATTCGATGCCTTGCACCTGTGGCTCAACGACCACCTTGACGACCCGCAACTGACCGTCGAGCGCCTGGCCGAGCAGGCGCACATGAGCCTGCGCAACTTCACCCGCGTGTACAAGCTCAAGACCGGGCGCACCCCAGCCAAGGCCATCGAGGTATTTCGCCTGGAAGCGGCCCGGCGCCAACTGGAAAACACCGACAGCCACATCGAGCAGGTTGCCCGACAGTGCGGTTTCGGCAGCGAAGAGCGCATGCGCCTGGCCTTCCAGCGCCACCTGGCCATCACCCCGCGCGACTACCGCGCGCGCTTCGCCCGCAGCGTGCCGCTGGCCGAAATTCAGGGTTCTTTGGCCTAGGGCGTGTTCCCTCCTCGCCCGTAACATCGTTGCCTGCAAACACGGACTACCTTGTTTATCCGGACCCTCCAGGAGCACAACGATGAAAAATATCCTGATCATTGGCGCAGGCTTCGCAGGCCTGTGGAGCGCCCTCAGCGCTGCCCGCCAGCTGGACCTGCATGGCCGCACGGATGTCGAGGTGACGCTACTCGCTCCGCAAGCCGAGCTGCACGTGCGGCCGCGTTTCTACGAACCGGAAGTACACACCATGGCCGCCCCGTTAGAGGCGCTGTTCGAGACGGTGAACGTGCGCTTCGTGCAAGGCACCGCGTTCCGAATCGATGAAGACGACAAACGCGTGCGCTACCGCACCCGCAGCGGCACCGAGTGCGAACTGGGCTATGACCGCCTGATCATGGCCTGCGGCAGCGTTCTCAACCGGCCGGACATGGTCGGTATCGAGCACGTTTTCGATGTCGATAAGATCGACAGTGCCGCACGCCTGGAGGCCCACCTCAAGGCGCTGGCCAACCTGCCCGACACGCCTGCACGCAACACCGTGGTCGTGGCAGGCGGTGGCTTCACCGGCATCGAAACCGCCACCGAGCTGCCGTCGCGCTTGCGCAACATTCTGGGTGAGCAGGCACAGCTGCGCGTGGTGGTGGTCGACCGCGGCGTAAAAATCGGCGCAGCGCTGGGCGACGGGATTCGCCCGGCCATCGAACAGGCCTGCGAGGCACTCGGTATCCAATGGATCTGCGGTGCCACCGTGGCATCGGTAGACCCCGACGGCGTGCTGCTGGACAACGGCCTGCGCATCGAAGCAAGCACGGTGGTATGGACCGTGGGCTTCAAGGCCAACCCGCTGACCGAGCAAATCAGCGGCGAACGCGATCGCCAGGGCCGTCTGCATGTGGATGGCAACCTCAAGGTCATAGGCAACGATGCGGTCTATGCGGCAGGTGATGTGGCGTACGCGGCGTGCGATGACGCAGGCAACCATGCGGTCATGTCCTGCCAGCATGCCATTCCACTGGGCCGGTATGCAGGGAACAATGCAGTAGCCGAACTGATCGGCGTGGCACCGATGACCTACAGCCAGCCCAAGTACGTGACCTGCCTCGACCTGGGTGCCTGGGGGGCGGTGTATACCGAGGGCTGGGAGCGCACCGTGTCGCCACCGACCGACAAGGCTGAAGCCAAAGTGCTGAAGTCGCAGATCAATTCGGTGTGGATCTACCCACCGGCGGCCAACGACCGGGCAGCGGCCCTGGCAGCGGCAGACCCGACCATACCGGTGGCTTGACCACAGCGCTGCACGCGGGGGGTGTACCTGTAGGAGCCGGCTTGCCGGCGATAGGGGCCAGGCAGGCAATGCAAGTCTGTCTCCCCCGGCTCATCGCCGGCAAGCCGGCTCCCACAGAGATCGGGGCAAACCTTTGCGTTTAGTGCAAGGTGATTGTTCCCACAATGCAATTGCGCTTCGCTGCGAACCCGTGGCATAGATGCAGGTCAACGTCTGTACGTGTCTGCATCACGCCATTCAAGGAGTTCGTGCATGAGCAAGCCCCCCTACGTCCCGCCCAAGGTGTGGCGCAACGAAGCAGCTTCCGGCGGCCAGTTCGCCAGTATCAACCGCCCGATCGCCGGCCCGACCCACGACAAGGATCTGCCGGTGGGCAAGCACCCCTTGCAGTTGTACTCCCTGGCCACACCCAACGGCGTCAAGGTGACCATTCTGCTGGAGGAGCTGCTCGCGCTTGGCCACGAAGGCGCCGAATACGATGCCTGGCTGATTCGCATTGGCGAAGGCGACCAGTTCTCCAGCGGCTTCGTGCAGGTGAACCCCAACTCGAAGATCCCGGCCCTGCTCGACCGCAGTGTCGAGCCGCCGGTTCGGGTGTTCGAATCGGGCTCTATCCTGCTGTACCTGGCCGAGAAGTTCGGCGAGTTCCTGCCCAAGGCCCCAGCCGCACGCACCGAGAGCCTGAACTGGCTGTTCTGGCAGATGGGCGCGGCGCCTTACCTGGGCGGCGGGTTCGGCCACTTCTATGTGTATGCGCCGGAGAAGTTCGAGTACGCCATCAACCGCTTCACCATGGAAGCCAAGCGCCAGCTGGATGTATTGGAGCGCCGGCTTACGCAAAGCCGCTACCTTGGAGGCGACGAATACAGCATCGCCGATATTGCCGTGTGGCCCTGGTACGGCCAACTGGTGCGGGGCAACCTGTATGGCGCAGCGGAATTCCTGGCCGTGCACGAATACCCGCAGGTGCAGCGCTGGGCCGAAGAAATCGCCCAGCGGCCCGCCGTGCAGCGCGGCACGCGGGTCAACCGCACCTGGGGCGATGAAGATAGCCAGGTAGCCGAGCGGCATGCCGCGACGGACCTGGACTGAGTGTTTCGGGGCCGCCAGGCGGCCCCTTCGCGGGGCCAACAGTGCCCGCTTGCAAAAAACCATTTCTGCCGCGCAAACCTCCTTCCCCAAGCGCCTTCTTGTACACTCCTCGCAAAAGCCCCCACCTGCACAATTTTTGGTGAAAGCATGATCGAGGTAACCGAGGTTTCCATTGCCGAGCTGCGCGACGCGCTCGAAGCAGGCCGCACGACGGCGGTCGAGCTGGTCAAGGCCTACCTGGCGCGTATCGACGCCTACGATGGAGCCGCTACCGCCACTGCCCTGAACGCCGTGGTAGTGCGCAACCCAGAAGCGCTGAAAGAAGCCGAGGCTTCCGACGCCCGCCGCGCCAAGGGCCAGCTGTTGAGCCCGCTGGATGGCATCCCCTACACCGCCAAGGACAGCTACCTGGTCAAAGGCCTGACCGCCGCTTCCGGCAGCCCGGCCTTCAAGGACCTGGTCGCGCAGCGCGACGCCTTCACCATCGAGCGCCTGCGCGCCGCCGGCGCCGTGTGCCTGGGCAAGACCAACATGCCCCCAATGGCCAACGGCGGTATGCAGCGTGGCGTCTACGGCCGCGCTGAAAGCCCGTACAACGCCAACTACCTGACCGCGCCGTTCGCCTCGGGCTCCTCCAACGGTGCCGGTACCGCCACCGCCGCCAGTTTCAGCGCTTTTGGCCTTGCCGAGGAAACCTGGTCCAGTGGCCGCGGCCCTGCCTCGAACAACGGCCTGTGCGCCTACACCCCGTCGCGGGGCGTGATCTCGGTGCGCGGCAACTGGCCGCTGACGCCGACCATGGACGTGGTGGTGCCCTACGCCCGCACCATGGCCGACCTGCTGGAAATCCTCGACGTGGTTGTGGCCGACGACGCCGACACCCGTGGCGACCTGTGGCGCCTGCAACCTTGGGTACCGATCCCGGCTGCCTCGACGGTGCGCCCGGCGTCCTACCTGGACCTGGCGGTCGACGCCAGCTCGCTCAAGGGCAAGCGTTTCGGCGTACCGCGCATGTACATCAATGCCGACCCAGAGGCCGGCACCTCGGAAAAACCGGGCATCGGTGGCCCGACCGGCCAGCGCATCAACACCCGTGCCACCGTCATCGACCTGTGGCAACAGGCTCGCCAGGCCCTGGAAGCGGCCGGCGCCGAAGTCATCGAAGTGGACTTCCCGCTGGTCTCCAATTGCGAAGGCGACCGCCCGGGCGCACCTACCGTGTACAACCGCGGGATCGTCAGCAAGGAGTTCCTGCATGACGAACTGTGGGAACTGTCCGGGTGGGCGTTCGACGATTTCCTGCGTGCCAACGACGACCCCAAGCTCAACCGCCTGGCCGATGTCGACGGCCCGCAGATCTTCCCCCACGACCCGGGCACCCTGCCCAACCGTGAGGACGACCTTGCCGCCGGCATGGACGAATACGTCAACATGGCCAAGCGCGGCCTGAAGACCTGGGACCAGATCGAAACCCTGCCGGACGGCCTGCGCGGCCTGGAAAAGACCCGCAAGCTCGACCTGGAAGACTGGATGGACAACCTGGGCCTGGACGCGGTGCTGTTCCCGACCGTGGCCGACGTGGGCCCGGCCGATGCCGACGTGAACCCGGAATCGGCGGACATCGCCTGGAGCAACGGCATCTGGGTAGCCAACGGCAACCTCGCCATCCGCCACCTGGGCGTGCCGACCGTGACCGTACCGATGGGTGTCATGGCCGACATCGGCATGCCGGTGGGGCTGACTTTTGCCGGGCGCGCCTACAGCGACAACAACCTGCTGAGCTTCGCTGCCGCGTTCGAATCGACCGGTTCGCGTCGCATGATCCCGCCGCGTACGCCTGCGTTGGGGTGATCGTTCACTAGCGATTGGCGTTGTTGCGAAGATCGAGCGCCGCCCGCGCGGCGCATCGCCGGCAAGCCGGCTCCCACAGGATTGCTACAGAACCTGAAGCCTGCGCTGTGCCTGTGGGAGCGGGCTTGAACTGGTCAACTAATTTTGGACACCGGTTTAGGTTTTATGCCGCTGCCTTCAGCTTTTTCTCCATGGCTACCGGGGTTTCGTAACCGTTGTAGCTGTGGAGGCGCTTCAGGTTGTAGCGCACCAAGTAAGCCTGGATGTCCGCCCGAGCTTGCTCTTCGGTTTCATAGCCCTTAGCAGGGATCCACTCTGATTTCAGGGCCCCGAAGAAACGCTCCATGGCGGCGTTGTCCCAGCACTGTCCGCGATGACTCATGCTCTGGTTCAGGCTGTACTCTTCAAGTGCAGCCCTGAATTTGTGGCTGGTGTACTGACATCCCTGGTCGGAATGAAACATCACGCCTGTCGGTTTGCCACGGGACTCGGCCGCCATGTGCAGTGCGTTACAGGCCAGCCTGGCGTCCGCAATCATCGAAAATGCCCAGCCGACTACACGGCGCGCATAAAGGTCGATCACAGCGGCCAAGTACAGCCAGCGCTTGCCAACCTGGATGTACGTCACGTCTCCACACCAAACCTCGTTGATCGTCGAAACTTTGAAATTTCGCTTCAGCTGATTCTCAGCAATCAATGCTTCCACGCCTGATGAGCGGTACCGGTGCGGCCTACGCTGCCTGCACTTAAGGTTAGCTTCACGCATCAGCGCACGTACTTTGTAACGCCCAATCTTATGGCCGTCGCGTCGTAACTCCTGGGTTAGCGTCCGCGACCCGGCCGAATCGCGAGAGGCTTTGAAGTGGCCTTCCACAGCCGAGCGTAACTGATCCCGTTCAGGATTTTTTCGGGCTTGGCGCTGGCGCCACGCATAGAAACTGCTGCGCTTGACCCCAAGCACGCGACAGCATTCGACAACACCATATTGCTCACTCAGTTCGTTGATCAGCGAGAACGATCTTTGGAGTCCCGAAGCAGGAGAGCACTGGCCTTTTTTAGGATTTCGATATCTCGATCTTTCTGCCGAACCAGTGCCTCAAGCTCTTGGATTCGATGTTGATCCGGGGTAATGGCCTTGGCTCCAGCTGGCACCTGGCCCTCCCGCTCCTTGCGCACCTGTTCGACCCAACGCCGCAGGGCTGTAGGCCCAATCTCAAGCATTTCGCAGACTTCGGGGACTGACTGGCCACCGTCCAGCACCATCTCGGCAGCCCGGACTTTCTGTTCTTTCGAGTATGACTTTCGCACTGATTTTGCCTCCAATTGGGCGCCATCATAGCGCCCTAAGAAGGTGTCCAAAATCATTAGGCCAGTTCAGCTTGCCGGCGATGCGCCGCAAAAGCGGCGCTCGATTGCAACCCTTCCCAAATTCAACGACATACACCCGGCGTCACACGCTACCATTGAGCCCTACCTCGAGCATTGGCCCTCTCTGCTCATACCGAATGAAGCGTCGTGGAGCTCCCTGATGACCCTGCACATCCACACCCCCCTGATCGAGTCCCGTCCGCTGTCGCTGGCCGCCGGCCGTGCGGTCTGGCTCAAACTCGACGCCCTGCAGCCCTGTGGCTCGTTCAAGCTGCGCGGCGTGGGCCATGCCTGCGAAGTTCACCACGCACGTGGCGCGCGCCACTTCGTGTCCTCGTCCGGAGGCAATGCAGGCCTGGCGGTGGCCTATGCCGCTCGCAAACTGGGCGTTCCGGTAACGGTAGTAGTGCCCGAGACCACCACCGAGCGGGCCAAGGAGCTGTTGCACCAGGAAGACGCCAAGGTGGTGGTGCATGGCAGCTCCTGGCAGGAGGCCAACGCGCTGGCACAAACCCTGGTCGGGCCGAATGATGCCTTCATCCACCCGTTCGACGACCCCTTGCTGTGGACGGGGCATGCCAGCCTGGTCGATGAACTTGCCGCTGCCGGGTACAAGCCCGATGCGGTGGTGCTGTCGGTCGGTGGTGGCGGCCTGCTCAGTGGCGTGGTCGAAGGGCTCCAGCGCAACGGCTGGGGCGATGTGCCGGTGCTGGCAGTGGAGACCGACGGGGCGGCTTCGTTACACGCTGCGATGCAGGCCGGCCATTCGGTGGAGCTGGAGCGTATCGCTTCGGTGGCAACCTCCCTGGGCGCCAAGCGGGTGGCCGACCAGGCGCTGGTGTGCGTGCGGGAGCATCCAGTGCACAGTGTGCTGGTGAGTGATCGCGCGGCGCTGGAGGCGTGCGAGCAATTCCTGGGCGACCATCGAGTACTGGTGGAGCCGGCCTGTGGGGCGGCGCTGGCGGTGGCTTACCAAGCCGAGGCGTTGAGCGATTACCAGAATGTGCTGGTGGTGGTTTGTGGGGGGGCTACGGCGACGCTTGGGCAGATTCAGGATTGGTTGAAGCTCGTCGACTGATGCTGATTTGACTGGTCTTATCGCCGGCAAGCCGGCTCCCACAGGTGCGCCATTGCCTCCAGGAGCAGTGGCAGCGCTGTGGCAGCGAGGGTGTCAGAAATTTTGTGTTCGGGCATAACATGAGTAAGAGGTGCATGTATGCCAACCAAAAAGAAACCCCTGCGTGACCTGCCCAAAATCCCCAAAGAGCTGCTGGAGCAGTTCGGTGAGGGCCTGATGACCGCAGAAGCTATCGAGGATGCCTCTGCGGCGTTCAAAAAGGCCTTGATCGAGCGTGCTCTGCATGCCGAGCTTGGTCACCACCTGGGTTATCCGCCGGGCGCGCAGCGCCCAGAGGATGAAACCAACCAGCGTAACGGCAAGAGTGGCAAGACGGTTTTGACCGGCGATGGCCCGCTGCGGCTGGAAATTCCTCGTGATCGAGACGGCAGTTTTGCGCCCATTCTGATCCCTAAGCACGAACGGCGGTACACCGGTTTCGATGACAAGATCATCGCCATGTACGCCCGTGGCATGACGGTCAGAGAGATCCGAGCGTTTCTGTCCGAGCAGTATGGAACCGACGTTTCGCCCGATTTCATCAGCTCTGTGACAGACGAGGTCATGGAAGAGATTGGCGCGTGGCAACAGCGGCCATTGGAGCCGATGTACCCGGTCATTTTCTTTGATGCGCTGCGGGTGAAAATTCGCGAAGAAGGCCTGGTGCGCAACAAGGCCATTTACCTGGCTTTGGGCGTTCTACCCGACGGGACGCGCGATATCTTAGGCATCTGGATCGAGAACACCGAGGGTGCGAAGTTCTGGATGAAGGTTTTTAACGATCTCAAGACGCGTGGTGTCGAGGATGTGCTGATTGCCGTGACCGATGGCCTCAAAGGCATGCCAGAGGCTCTCAGCGCCGTGTTTCCAGAAACGACGCTGCAGACGTGCATCGTGCACCTGATCCGCAACAGCCTCGACTACGTGGCTTGGGACAAGCGCCGGGCACTGGCCAAGGCGTTGAAACCGATTTACCAGGCCATCAATGCAGAAGCGGCTGAGCAGGCATTGGATGAGTTTGAAAACGGACCCTGGGGCAAACAGTATCCAACGGTCGTGGCAGCCTGGAGACGCGCCTGGGATCGAGTGATTCCCTTCTTTGTCTTCCCACCTGCCATCCGCAAAGTGATCTACACCACCAACGCTATTGAGAGCATCAACGCCCAGCTACGCAAAATCATTAAAACTCGGGGGCATTTCCCGAACGATGAAGCAGCCACCAAGCTGATCTGGCTGGGGCTGCGGAACATCACGGCAAACTGGGGCTCGGCGGCGCATGATTGGAAAAGTGCGATGAATCAATTCGCGATTCTGTACGGGGATCGGTTCATCAGGCCGACGTGGTGAAAATCGGGCCTGCCTAACGGCAGGCCATTACCGGCCCGAACACAAAAAAACTGACAGTCCCGTGGCAGCCGGCTTGCCGGCGATAAAGCCGCTACTGTCACTCAAGCAATTGAACGATCCGCGGCACCAGCGATTTCCCTTCGACTTCCATCACCGCCACCGTTACCGGCAACTTGAACCGCCGCGGCCCGGCGCTGCCAGGATTCAGGAACAGCCGCCCTTCCCGCCAGTCGATCAGCGGCTTGTGCGAATGCCCCGTGATAACCACCTGCACCCCCTCATCCAACACGTCAGGCACATCAGCGATATCGTGCACCAGCAGTGCCTGCCACCCACCCATCTCGAAGCGCAGTCGATCGGGCAAGTGCGCGGCCCAGGGCAGCTTCAGGTCATTGTTGCCACGCACGATCTGCACGGGCGCCAAAGCTTCGAGCGCCTCGACGATCGCGGATTTACCGATATCACCGGCATGCACGATCAACTCGCACCCCTTCAGCGCATCGATCGCCTCGGGGCGCATCAAACCGTGGGTATCAGAGATGACCCCTACCCTCATGTTCTGCTCCTGTATCGGCCTGTTCTGTAATGGCTGCTCATCGGAAACTCATTGGCTTGCATAGCTGATGATTAGGATGTTCACACAGGACTGTTCCAATGTGCCCTGCATCTTTGGAAAAACCCGCCCCAACAGTAACAACCGCGACGAAATGCTTATCTCACTCTTTCGATATGCAGCAAGTGAAGGCACAATGCGTGTCCTTTTTTTGGCCGGCCTTGCCGGGGGCCTTTAAATGATCAAGACGCCGTACTACCTCATCGATAAAACCAAGCTGCTGGCCAACATGGAGAAGATCGCCTACGTGCGCGAACACTCCGGTGCCAAGGCCCTGCTCGCCCTCAAGTGCTTCGCCACCTGGTCGGTCTTCGACCTGATGCAGCAGTACATGGACGGCACCACCTCTTCGTCGCTCTACGAGCTCAAGCTCGGCCGCCAGAAGTTCGCCGGCGAGACCCACGCCTACAGCGTGGCCTGGGCCGACGACGAGGTCGAGGAAATGCTCGAGAACTGCGACAAGATCATCTTCAACTCGATCGGCCAGTTGCAGCGCTTTGCCGAACAGTCCGAAGGCAAGGTCCGCGGCCTGCGCGTCAACCCGCAGGTGAGCAGCTCCGACTACCTGCTGGCCGACCCGGCACGCCCGTTCAGCCGCCTGGGCGAGTGGGACCCGGAAAAGATCGAAAAGGTCATCGAGCAGATTTCCGGCTTCATGTTCCACAACAACTGCGAGAACGGTGACTTCGGCCTGTTCGACAAGATGCTCACGCACATCGAAGAGCGCTTCGGCCACCTGCTGCACAAGGTCCAGTGGGTCAGCCTCGGTGGCGGCATCCATTTCACCGGCGAGGACTATGCCGTCGATGCGTTCTGCGCGCGCCTGAAAGCCTTCTCGGAAAAATACGGCGTGCAGGTCTACCTGGAGCCAGGCGAAGCCGCCATCACCAACAGCGCCTCGCTGGAAGTGACCGTGCTCGACACCCTGTACAACGGCAAGCACCTGGCCGTGGTCGACAGCTCGATCGAAGCGCACCTGCTCGACCTGCTGATCTACCGCCTCAACGCCAAGATGGCCCCCAACGATGGCGAGCACACCTACATGGTCTGCGGCAAATCGTGCCTGGCCGGTGACATCTTCGGCGAGTACCAGTTCGATCGTCCGCTGGCCATCGGCGATCGCCTGTCGTTCATCGATACGGCGGGCTACACCATGGTCAAGAAAAACTGGTTCAACGGTTTGAAGATGCCGTCCATCGCGGTCAAGCAGCTCGACGGCAGCGTCGAACTGGTGCGCGAGTTCGGTTTCGAAGACTACGTTTCCAGCCTGTCGTAAGACCGGCCCTCAAAAGTAAGGAGCAACAGGTAAATTGAAGAAGAACGTTCTTATCATTGGTGCAGGAGGTGTCGCCAAGGTGGTGGCCCACAAGTGCGCGCAGCATAACGACGAACTGGGTCGTATCGCTATCGCGTCACGGAACATCTCCAAATGCCAGGCCATCATCGACAGCGTCAAGGCCAAGGGTAGCCTCAAGGTACCCGCCGACATCCAGGCCTTCTCGCTCAACGCCCTCGATGTCGAGGCGACCAAGGCACTGATCCGCGAGACCGAATCGCAGATCGTGATCAACGTCGGTTCCGCGTTCCTCAACATGTCGGTGCTGCGTGCCTGCATCGATACCGGTGTCGCCTACCTGGACACCGCCATCCACGAAGAGCCGGGCAAGATCTGCGAAACCCCGCCGTGGTACGGCAACTACGAGTGGAAACACCTCGAAGAGTGCCAACAAAAGAACATTACCGCCATTCTCGGCGTCGGTTTCGACCCGGGTGTGGTGAACAGCTACGCAAAACTTGCGCAGCAGCAGTATTTCGACAGCATTGATTCGATCGACATCCTCGACGTCAATGCCGGTTCCCATGGCAAGTACTTTGCCACCAACTTCGACCCGGAAATCAACTTCCGCGAGTTCACCGGGCAAGTCTGGAGCTGGCAGAACAGCCAGTGGACCAGCAACACCATGTTCGAAGTCAAGCGTACCGACGACCTGCCGGTGGTTGGCTCGCAGAACCTGTACCTCACCGGCCACGACGAAGTTCACTCGATCTCGAAGAACCTCAACGTGCCGAACGTGCGCTTCTGGATGAGCTTCGGCGAGCACTACATCAACGTGTTCACCGTGCTGAAGAACCTTGGCCTGCTCTCCGAGCAGCCGGTCAAGACCGCCGAAGGCCTGGAAGTGGTGCCGCTGAAAGTGGTCAAGGCCGTGCTGCCCGACCCGGCCTCCCTGGCCCCTGGCTACACCGGCAAGACCTGCATTGGTGACCTGGTCAAGGGCACCAAGGACGGCCAGCCGCGCGAAGTGTTCATCTACAACGTGGCCGACCACGAAGAAGCCTACGCCGAGACCGACAGCCAGGGCATTTCCTACACCGCCGGTGTACCGCCAGTGGCCGCTGCCCTGCTGGTCGCCCGTGGCGAGTGGGATGCCAAGCGCATGGTCAACGTCGAGGAGCTGCCGGCCGAGCCGTTCCTCAAGGCGCTGGACGTGATGGGCCTGCCGACACGCGTGAAAGATGAGAAAGGCGATCGTCCTTGGGACGCTGAAGCCTAAGCTGCTGTAGAACGAAGGGGCGCCAACATGGCGCCCCTTCTGTTTTTCTGCACAGGCCCCATCGCCGGCAAGCCGGCTCCCACAGGTGTGCTCCACGTGCCCCCTGTGGGACCCGGCTTGCCGGCGATTGGGGCTACTTCCTGGCCTCCAGTATCAGGTTGAACGGCGTCTGCGTCGCCCGCCGGAACCGGGTGAACCCCGCCTCCTCGAACACCGCCCGCAACCGCGCCTCCCCCGCCTGGGCACCGAGCCCCAGCCCCACTTCCTGGGACAGCGAATTCGGCGTGCAGATGAACGTCGACGCCGCATAGAACAAACGCCCCACCGGCGTCAGGTTGCCCTCCAGCGAATCCTCCGCATACGGTTCCACCAGCATCACCGTACCGTCGGCCTTGAGCGCCCGGTGGGCATGCCGCGCTGCGCCCACGGGGTCGCCCATGTCATGCAGACAGTCGAAGAAGCACACCAGGTCATGATCGTGGCCCGGGTAATCCTTGGCTGAAGCCTTCTGGAAGTTCACCCTTCCCTCCAGCCCTGCCTCACGTGCCCGGTCGGTGGCCGTGGTGATGGAAGGCGCGTGGTAGTCATAACCGATGAACATCGACGCAGGGAATGCCTGGGCCATGACCAGGGTCGAGGCGCCATGCCCGCACCCGACATCGGCCACCTTGGCTCCAGCCTGCAGCTTGGCAACTACGCCGTCGAGCGCCGGCAGCCACTCGGCCACCAGGAAGGTGCGATAACCTGGCCGGAAGAACCGCTCGGTGCCACTGAACATGCACGGATGATGGTCCCCCCAGGCCAGCCCGCCGTCACCGCGCATGGCCGCCACCAGCTTGTCCTTGTCGTGGAACAGTGCTGCCACCACCGCCGCGCCGCCGGCCATGTAGGCCGGCGAGTCTTCCAGCGCCAGGGCCATGGCCTGTTCCTCGGGCAGCACGAAATGCCCTTTGTCATGGGTCATGTAGCCAGACGCCGCCTGGGCGTTGAGCCATTCGCGCACCAACCGCGGGTGGCAACCGGTCTTGGCCGCCAATGCGTCGGGCGTGGTCGGCTGGCTGTCGGCCATCGCCCGATAGAGCCCCAGCTCGTCACCAAGAATGACGTTGGCCAGGGTTGCCGCCGCACCCATGTCGCCCACCAGCTTGCCCATGAACGCGTGAAGCCTTGCCTCGTCCATGACCTGCCCTCCTCTGCAAGAAGGCCACCGTCGACGAGGGAAGTCCGGTCCGGGGGGCGGTGGTCGGATGATGGTACGGGCTCGCTGCCATGAAGACAGCAGCGGGCTGCTTGTAAGTTTAGATGCATATTTTTCACATCCACTTCACTCCTGCGCCACAACCGCACGGCTAAGGTGCTGGCCAATTCCGGGTGACGAGCCCTGACGCCCACCCGTTGGATCCTGACCTTGGAGTGCATGCATGCTGGAGAATGTGATCGAGACACCCCTGCCCCCTGTACGCGCCAGGCGTCTGCCCGGGCTGCTTGGTGTGCTGCTGGCAGTGCTGTCGCTCGGCCTGTGGCATCTCTCCCGCGCCCAGGTCAGCGACCTGAGCAGCACGCAGCAAATGAGCGACCACGGGGTTTACAGCGCCTGGGCCAAGGGCGAGGTGATCGTCCTGATTCGCCATGCCGAACGCTGCGACCGCTCCAATCATGCCTGTCTCAACGACCCCGCCGGTATTACCGTCGACGGCAGCCACGCCGCGAAAGCCGTGGGCGATGGCATCGTCCGGCTTGGGCTGGGGTCAGCCGACATGCTCAGTAGCCCGGAGGTGCGTACCCGCCAGACCGCATCGTTCATTTTCGGCAAGGCCATCGAGACCCAGGACTGGCTGATGCAGTGCGACAGTACGTTTGCCGACGCCGCATTCGCCCACAAGCACGAAGCCCGCAACCTGATTCTGGTCACCCACAGCGGTTGCATCGATCAGCTCGAGCGGCAGCTGGACGTGCCCGGCGGCGAGCGTGACAGTGGCTATGCCAGCGCGCTGTTCGTGACCAAGGGCAGCGACGGCCAACCCCACATCCTGGGGCAACTCAATGCCAAACAATGGCGCGAACTTGTCAGCGACACAGGGAAGTAATCATGCCCACTCCTTCACGTAGCACGTTCTACATCAACAACCTTGCGCTTCCACTGGCGCTGGCAGTGGTGGTCTTCGTGCTTTTCGACCTCACCGAGCTGGACCGCTGGATCAGTAATCTGCTGATCGACCCGGCCACGGGCAGCTTCCCGTTGCTGCATGACCAATGGTTCGAGAAAGTCACCCACAAATGGCCACGCATTCTGCCTGACTGGACCGGCGAGGCGGCCGTGATCGGTTCGCTGCTGTCGTTCCTGTGGCCACGGTTGCAGCACCACCCGCACGCCCGGGTGACCCGTGTATTCAACACGACCAGGATCAGCCCGATACTGCGCTTTACCGCCCAGCATCGGCGCGATTTCCTGTATGTCGTTGTAGCCTTCGCCCTGAGCACCACGGTCATCCATTACCTGAAAAGCCACACCAGCGTGTACTGTCCCGTGGAAACCACCTTGTACGGTGGCCATGAACTGCGCAAGGAGTGGTACGAGAACTTCAGCCTGTTGAGCAAGGCGGGGGATGGCCGTTGCTGGCCAGGTGGCCATGCCTCCAGTGGCTTCACCTTGCTAGCCTTGTACTTCGTGGCCCTGCGCCACCGCTGGCAGCATGCGCGCAAGCTGCTGGTGGCGATTCTGCTGATCGGTTTCGTCTACGGCACCACCCGGGTGCTCCAAGGCTGGCACTACATGTCGCACACCTTCTGGGCCGGCATTGTCGTCTGGTTCGCCAGTTGGGCAACCGCCCTGCTGTTCTATGGCCGGCCGGCCTTGCAAGGCGCGGGGCAACAGGCTCCGGACAATCCCGCAGCGCACGCCTATGCTTGAGCCATCTCACTGCTCTGGAGTGTGCGATGCCCAGCCGCGAAACCGCCTTGCTACAAAGCTGGCAACACAATGCCCAGGCCTGGATCGACGCCGTGCGCAGCGGAGCCATCGAAAGCCGCCGGCAGGTAACCGACCAGGCCGTTCTGCTGGCCATTCTTGGTCGCCAGCCTGAGCGGGTACTTGACCTGGGTTGTGGTGAAGGCTGGTTGCTGCGCGCCCTGGCTGACCGTGGCATCGATGCCACGGGTGTGGATGGAGATGCCGCATTGGTTGCAGCTGCGCAGGCGGCCGGCTCGACGCAGGTGTACCAGGCCAGCTATGAGCAGTTGGCCAAAAGCGCGTCGGGGATTGGTAGCGGTTATGACCTGATCTGCGCCAACTTCGCCTTGCTTCAGCAGGATATCATCCCACTGCTTGCTGCTATGAAAGCACTGCTGGCGCCGGGTGGCGCGATGTTGATCCAGACGTTGCACCCCTGGAGTGTGGCCAACGGCGACTACCAGGATGGCTGGCGCGAGGAGTGCTTTACCGGCTTCGCCGGCGACTGGCGACCGATGCCGTGGTACTTCCGCACCCTGGCCAGCTGGCTGAATGCGCTGGACATGGCGGGTTTCAGGCTGGCCAGCCTGCAGGAGCCGCAACATCCGCAGAGTGCCGCGCCACAGTCGTTGCTGCTGGTGGCTGAATAGCCCTTGCACGAAGCTGCTTGATATCCCCCCGTAGACCCCGCTAGCCTGCGCTTCCCCTACCGGACGGACCCTGCCCCCTGCGCCCGCGCGACCTCACCGCCTACCTGTTCCTGGCCATCGCCTGGGGCTGCTCCTTTCTTGTGGTGCTCAAGGTGGTGCATGCCTTCGGTTGGGCCGGGGCGGTGAGCTTGCGCTCGTTGATCGCCGGCAGCACGCTCGCGGTGCTGGGCGCCCTGCTCGGCCGTCGGCTGCCTCTGCTCAAGCCGTTGCTGGTAGTCGGTGCCACCACCGTGGCAGGGCAGCTGATCGGACTGTCCTATGCCACCCCCTCTGATCGGCACGGCAATGGCCGCGATCTTCATCGCCACCATTGCGCTGTTCTCGATGATCATCGGCCGTGCCTGGGGCCTGGAGAAGATCACCCCGCAAGGCTTGGCGGGGTTGCTGCTGGGTATGCTGGGGATCGTGATGCTGGTGGGGTTTCCGGCCCAACCGGTGAACGAAGCCTTCATCCATGGCTGCATCGCTTCGATATTTGGCTGCGTATGCGCCGCCTTCGGCAGCAACTACGCCAGCCTGCACCTGCGCGGGCAAGACCCGTGGGCGGTGACCGGCGGCGCCTTCCTGGTCGGCGGCGTGTTGACGCTACCCCTGCTGCTACTGGTGCCAGTGCCGACCACCCCACAGGCCGGCGACTGGCTCTACCTGCTGATCAGTGGCTGATGAGCGCCACCACCTATGTGCTGTACTTCGGCCTGGTTGCGCGCATCGGCGCGACCCGCGCCATCAGCGTAGAATTCGTCGTGATGCTGATGGCCGTGGTGATTGGTGCGTTGTTCCTGAACGAGGCGTTGAGCCTGCTGCAGGCGGCAGGCGGCGTTGTGATCATGGTGGGCTGCATGCTGGTGCTGGGATTGCTGCCCGGACGCAGGCGGCGCCTGCCCGATTAACGCTGAGCGGTGCTTTGCTCGACCGGCGGGGTCAGCTGCAGTACCCGGTTGCGACCACCTTCGGCCAGCAGGTAACCGCCCTTGCCATCCGGGGTGATGGCCTGGGGCGCCTTGAGGAAGGTCAGCACGGTGTGCTGGGTGCCGTCTGCATCGACCCGCAGCAGGCGGGCACGGTGCGTACTGTCTTCGCTGATCCACAGGCCGCGCTGGTCGCACATCAGGAACGTCGGGTTGCGCAGGCCTTCGACCACCACCGGGTCCTGGCCATCTTCGGCCAGCGCACGCACCTTGCCGGCGCCTTTCTCGGTGTAGAGCAGGCGGCCGTCGGCGCAGCGGGTCAGGCCCTCGGTTTCCGTCAGGTTCGAACGCAGCACCTCGAGCTGGCCGCTGGCCCACGCGTAGCGCATCAGCCGACCATTGCCCTTGCGGTCCTCGATCGCATACAGGTAGTCGCCATCGTTCCATAGCCCCTGAACGCTGTCGCCCTCGAACAGGTGGGTGACCTGCCCGTCACGCGACAGGCTCACCGGCGCACGACCGCCCTCCTGGCTGAACACCCAACCGCCCTGGGCCGCAACCATGCCGTCGGGCTTGGACAATTTGTCGATCAACACCACACGTTCGCCCTGGGCGGTGATCTTGAGGATGCTGCCGCGGCCATCGTCCAGCTCGCGGCTGACCAGCAGGCTACCATCGGCCTGCACCAGCAGCGAGGCAGCCTTGGCCACGTCACGGTGCACCACAGCGACATCCCAGCCATTGCTGGCCTGGACCGGGTAGAAACTTTGCCAGGCGAAGAAGCCCAGGGTGGCGGTGAGCACGGCCGCGGTGGTGGTCAGAGCGATACGGGTGCCGCGCTGGCGCAGGATGGGCATGGGTGTGAGACTCCTGGAACGTGCCGAGGATCCTAGCAATGGGATGTGAAAAAAATGTCAATTCTCGGCAATGAGCTGCGATTTACGCGTGGGAGCCCGCTTGCCGGCGATAGGGTCACCGCTGACCAACATGTGCCTGACCTGGCCTCATCGCCGGCAAGCAGGTTCACATTCAGTAAGCAAATACCGGGTATTTCAACATTTAATTTGTGGATGCAACGGACTGGCCCATATGCTGTCCGCACATCCCCTGCACGCACCGGCCGGTGTGGTCCAAGGCACGGGGAGAGAACAACAAGTCGAGACCGTTCATGTCGAATCACTCCTACTTCGCCCCCCACGGTGGGCACCCGGCTCAAACCGAGCTGCTGACTGACCGTGCCATGTTCACCGAAGCCTATGCCGTCATCCCCAAAGGCGTGATGCGTGACATCGTCACCAGTCACCTGCCGTTCTGGGACAAGATGCGCATGTGGGTCATCGCCCGCCCGCTGACCGGCTTCGCCGAAACCTTCGCCCAGTACATCGTCGAAGTGGCCCCGGAAGGCGGCAGCGAGCGTCCTGAGCTGGACCCGAATGCCGAAGCCGTGGTGTTCGTCGTCGAAGGCGAAATCGACATCACCGTCGAAGGCAAGCACCACACCCTGGGCCAGGGCGGCTATGCCTTCCTCGCACCAGGCGCCGAATGGAGCCTGCGCAACAACAGCAAGTCCAACGTCACCTTCCACTGGCTGCGCAAGCACTACCAGAAGGTCGAGGGCCTGGACGTACCTGAGTCGTTCGTCACCCACCGTGACAACGCCACCGTCATCGAAATGCCGGGCACCGAAGGCCGCTGGGTCACCACCCGCTTCGTCGACATGGCCGACATGCGCCACGACATGCACGTCAACATCGTGACCTTCCAGCCGGGCGGCGTGATTCCGTTCGCTGAAACCCACGTCATGGAACACGGCCTGTATGTGCTCGAAGGCAAGGCGGTGTACCGCCTGAACCAGGACTGGGTCGAAGTGGAAGCCGGCGACTTCATGTGGCTGCGCGCCTTCTGCCCACAGGCCTGCTACGCCGGCGGCCCAGGCAAGTTCAGCTACCTGCTGTACAAGGACGTCAACCGTCACGTGCACCTGACCCTCAACCCCAAGCGTTGAGCCCAGGCTGCTGAACGAAGCCCGCCACCCTGGCGGGCTTCGTTTTTGCCGCGCATACTGCAGGTTCCCTTTTTGCGCGGTGCTCGCCATGAACCGCTGCCTGCTGCTTGCCGCCCTGCTGCTGGCCACAAGCGCACCGGCCGACGACGGCTGGAGCCTGGCCTACGACCGCGAGGGCATTCGCGTCTACCTCAACGCTTCGGCGGACTCTCCCTACCAGCAGTTTCGCGGCGTCAGCACCATCAAAGCCAGCGTGCGCACCCTCGTCGACCTTCAGGAGAACCTGCGGGTAGCCTGCAAATGGCTGTATGCCTGTGAGCAGATGCGCCTGCTCGAAGTCGATGGCGACAGCACCTGGGTGTACCTGACCACCAACCTGCCATGGCCGACGCTGCCACGCGACATCATCCTCAAAGTCACCACCGAACGCCTGGACGACGGCACCCTGGTGCGTCACCTGAGCGCCGAACCCGGCAAGCTGCCGGAGGAACCCGGGCTGATCCGTGTGCAGCGCCTGAGCGGCGAGTGGGTGATGAAGCCGCTTGGCGAGCGAGAGACCGAAGTCACCTACCAGTTGCAGGCAGACCCCGCCGGGGACGTACCGGGCTGGCTGGCCAACCGTTTCGTGGTCGATGCGCCGGTGGTGACCTTGCGTACGTTGCGGGCGGTGGCAGAGCGTCAGCACTAAAGCTCGTTACTGCACCACCCCGCAGGCAACGCGGGCACCGCCGCCCCCCAGTTTCTCAGGATGGTCACTGTGGTTGTCACCACCGGCATGCACCATCAACGCGTGGCCCTTGAAGTCGGCAAGCTTCAACCTGGGCGCAAGCACCGGATAGCTGGCCTTGCCATCCGCACCAACGTACAGCGCCGGCAAGTCGCCGCGGTGGCCACTGTCGTCATACGGGCCCTTGTGCAGGTTGCTCGAACCCGGGTCCCAATGGCCGCCTGCCGCGCCTGCGGGCACAGGCTTGCCGTTTTCCTGTGCCGGGGCGCAGGAAGGATTCTGGTGCAGGTGGAAGCCATGCACACCTGGAGGCAGGTCTTTCAGGTCGGGTGTGAGCAGAGTGCCGTAGGGGTTCTGCTCGATGCTGATAGTACCGATCGACTTGCCTGGGCCGTCGGGCCCGGCGAGTTTCAGTTCTACTGTCTGCGCGGCCTGAGCGAGGCCGGCCGAGGCCAGCAAGGCGGTGAATAGCGCTGCTTTCATTGGGTTTCTCCATGGCAGGTGATACGCAGGTATTGGTACCCGGGTATCAGGTGGGACTGCCAACGGTGCCAGGCATTCCATCCAGCCACAGACTGAAACACAATACCGTCTCGCCCGCTCAACCCCGGAGCCTGCCCGCGTGTCCCTCAAAGCCCTGCGCACCCTGGTGACTATCGCCCGCCACGGCACCTTCGCCCGTGCCGCCGACCTGCTCAGCCTCACCCCGTCGGCGGTGAGCCTGCACATCAAGACACTCGAGGACGAACTGCAGGTGGTGCTGTTCGACCGCAGCCGTCGCCAGGTGGTGCTGACAGAAGCCGGCCAACTGGCGGTGGCACGCGCCGAGGTCATTCTGTCCTCTTATGACGAACTGGCCGACGCGCTGGCCAGCGGCCCGAGCCTGCGTGGCCGCCTGCGGCTCGGCGCGATTCACACGGTGCTGGCCCGCCGCCTGCCCAAGGCGCTGGTGTGGATCAAGGCGCATCACCCCGAGCTGCACATCAGCGTGGCCTCGGGCATGTCGGCGGAACTGGCGCGGCGGGTGGAGGACGGCGAACTGGACGCGGCGATCACCACCGAACCGGTCAGCCCCTATCCGCAGAGCCTGGACTTCACACCGCTGTTCGAAGACCGTTTCTGGGCCATCGCCAGCCCCGAGCTGGCCGGGCACAACCTGCCACAGCTATTGGCCAGCCAGCCTTTCCTGCGTTTCGACAAGCGGGCCTGGGCCGGCCGGCAGATCGAGCAGGAGCTGCGCCGACAGCACCTGCAAGTCAGCGAACAGATGGAGCTGGACAGCCAGGAAGCGCTGGCGAGCATGGCAGTCATGGGTTTGGGTGTGGCGATCATCCCCATGGCCGACGATGACCTGCAACGGCTGCCACCGGCGACCTGCCTGCCCTTCGGCGAGCCCCAGCTGAAACGGCGGGTGGTACTGCTGGAACACGAGAAAAGCCAGCGGCGACACTTGAGCGCGGTGGTAAGCAAAGCACTGGAGGCTGTTCATCCCCCGCTTTGAGAACGCTGGGTACCCTGTGGCAGCCGGCTTGCCGGCGATAGGGCCAGCGCATGCTGTCGAGATCCGCCTGCCCCGGCCTCATCGCTGGCAAGCCAGCTCCCACAGAGATCGAGGGGGTCGGCATAGTGCAGTTTTTCTCAATGATCACTGCAGAATTACGCGTTTTTTTTGATCGATCGGTCACGCTAGTCTGTTCCAGTACCCGACCACGGAACGCCTGCCATGCTCCACCTGCTGCTGACCACCCTGGTGCCCATCATCCTGCTGATCGCCCTGGGCACCCTGATGCGCATCCGCGGTTTCCTCGCCGAAAACTTCTGGCCAGGTGCCGAGCGGCTGAGCTACTACGTGCTGCTGCCGTCGCTGTTCCTCCATGGCCTGGCCACTGCCAACCTCGATGGCGTACCGGTGCTGGGGATGGTGGGCGTACTGATGCTCTCGACCTTGCTCGGTGCCGTGCTGCTGGTGCTTTATCAAGGCGCGGTGAACCACGACGGCGCCGACTTCACCTCGGTGTTCCAGGGGGGCGTGCGCTTCAACAACTACATCGGTGCCACCCTGGCTGCCGGCATCTACGGCAGCGCCGGAATTGCCCTGGCAGCAGTGGCCAACGCTGCCATCGTGCCGTTGGTGAATCTGCTCTGTGTCCTGGTGTTCGCCCGCTTCAGCGCCCGCCACAGCTCGCCGGCCACGATACTGCGGGCGATTTTCGCCAACCCGCTGATCGTCGGCTGCGCCGGAGGGCTGTTGCTGCGAGTGACAGGGCTGGGCCTTCCTGCCGGCCTCGAGCCGACGATCAAGGCCTTGGGCCAGGCCGCCCTGCCATTGGGCCTGCTGTGCGTAGGCGCGGCACTGGGTGGGGCCAGCCTTGGCCAGCAGGCTCGGCCCCTGATGGCGGCTTCGATGTTCAAGTTCCTGATCATGCCCCTGACCACGTGGGGCCTCTGCCGCCTGCTGGGCCTGGGAGGCCAGGCGGCGGTGGTGGCGGTGTTGTTCCAGGCGCTGCCGACGGCGTCTTCGTCCTATGTCATGGCGCGGCAGATGGGCGGCAACGCACCGCTCATGGCCACCATCATCGCCCTACAGACCGTGGCGGCGGCCGTTACCTTGCCTTTGGTACTAATGCTTACGCTGAAGTGATGGCGCTTGGCTAGACTGTGAAGCAACCCACACTTCGGAAGCTGAACCATGCGTTGCTCGTGGATGGTGATCGGATTGACCATGGCCCTGCTCGCAGGCCCTTTACACGCCGCCGACACTGCCAAGGCCGCCGTGGCCGAAGACAAGGCCCAGGTGCTGGAAGAAAAGGTGGTCGAGGACGCGCCGCCGCCGAAGAAAGCCGAAACCCTGACCCCCGGCGAAGTCAAGGCAGTCGACCCCGCAGGGCAGGCGCCCATGGATGACAGCATCACCTGCCTGGCCCGCACCATCTACTGGGAAGCCAAGGGCGCGGATGCCAAGGACATGAGTGCGGTGGCCAGCGTGGTGCTCAATCGCCTGGGCCATGAAGGTTTCCCGGACACCATCTGCGGGGTGGTCAAGCAGGGTGTCGAAAGCAAGTCCTGCCAGTTTTCCTGGTGGTGTGACGGACGCCCTGACCAGGTCGAGGAAGCCCAGCGCTATGACATCGCCAAGGAGATCGCGCGCAAGGCCCTCAACCAGCAGCTCAAGGACTCGACGGGAGGCGCGCTGTACTTCCATGACCGCAACGTGCACCCGGACTGGGCCAAGGCTTATCACAAGACGGCCGAGACCCGGCATTTCCTGTTCTACAAGCCCAACCAGGCACTGGCGCGCTGAGCCCCCTGCCCATCACAAATCGATCGTTCCGGAGAATTTCACCAGGCGCGGATCGCCCTGGGTCAGGTAACCACCATTGGCCGAAGCCCAGTAGTGCTTGTCGGTCAGGTTTTCCACGTTCATGCGCAGGGTGACTTCCTTCTCCTGCACCTTGAAGCCGCCTGGGGCGCCAACGGCAACGGAACAGCAAGCGACCAAGAAGGTCGACCGATAGGAAGGGAAGCGTGCCATTCAAGGCTCTGGTGTGATGCGTGAAGCCTCCCTGGCAAAGCTAATCATTCGTAATTGCGCATGGTTTTTACCTGACACTACGAATTATTTCTATCAATTGTGCACTTTTCTGGCAGCCCGTGGTCTACCCCCTCTTTTGCCGCCTGCACACCTGTGCAGGCGTTTACCTCGCGATGCACGATTCCGGGCCAAAAACCCTGGTCTTGTGTAGGATGAGCAGCGCACACCAAGACGCTGCCAGTCACAGGGAGATCCACATGCGCGTCCTGTCATCCGTTGCAGCCTTGTCGCTGGGCCTGTTCGTCACGACCGGGAGCCTGGCCGCCACTGGCGAAGAGGCGCAGCTGATCGAGTCGATCAATGTCTACCGCAGCCAGGCCCAGCCCTGTGGCGGGGAGGCATCGCTGGAGTTGCCACCGCTCAACAGCGACACCCGCCTGGCCTTGTCGCCGGAGGGTACCCGCGACCTGCAGCAGGCCATGACCCGCGCTGCCTACCCCATGGTCAATGTCCAGGCCATCAGCGTGTCCGGCCCACGCGACGCCCGCGCCGCGATGCACGCCATCGAAGAGAGCTTCTGCCAGGTGGTGCTCGACCCGCAGTTCGTCGATATCGGTGTCAGCCAGGAGGGCCGCGATTGGCGCATCGTCCTGGCCCGCCCCTTGCTGAGCGGCCGCCTGGGCGACTGGCAGGCCGAGGGGCAGAAGCTGTTGCAGGCCATCAACGTTGCACGCAAGGCGCCGCGCCAATGCGGTGGCCAGCCGTTCGCCGCCGCCCCGGCGCTGAGCTGGAGCACCGCCCTGGCCGGCGTCGCGGCCAGCCACACGCGGGCCATGGCCAACCAGAACTTCTTCGACCACATCGACCGTGACGGCCGAACCCCGGGCGACCGTGCGGAACTTGCAGGTTACCTGTACCAACAGATAGGCGAGAACATCGCTGCCGGGCGTGACACCGCACAAAAGGTGGTGGACGGCTGGCTGGCCAGCCCCGGGCATTGCGCCACGCTGATGAACCCGGATTACCGCGAGCTGGGCGCCGCCTATGCCGTGGACCCGAAGAGCGATGCCGGCATCTACTGGACGGGGTTGTTTGGTACGCCGCAGTGAGCAAGGGCCAGCACGCCGCGTTTGCGCGATCCCTGTGGGAACCGGCTTGCCGGCGATAGGGCACAAGTCGGTTTTGCCTGCTGCGACCTCATCGCCGGCAAGCCGGCTCCCACACAGACCGCGCTGGCCTAACGAATAATTCAGTCCCTCACACCGCGCTTCGGCGCAATGCCAGCGCCGTGCAGCCGAAGCGCCGGCGCACGCATCGCCCCAGGTAACTGGCATCACCCAGCCCCACCTCATCGGCAATCTGCCCCAGGCTGTGGCTGGAATTGAGTAACCGCCAGCGCGCCTGCTGCAGGCGCATTTCCTGCCACCAGGCCTTGGCACTCATGCCATGGCTGGCCTGGAACTGGCGGTCCAGCTGGCGCCGGCTGATGCCCAGTTCCAGCGCGAGCTGCTCGATGGAAATGCGCGCAGCCAGATGGTGACGCATCAGCGCCAGGGCACGTTGAACCTGGCGGCCCTGCCCTGTACCTGCCTCCAGCGAACGCAACGCGTGCCGGCTGTCCCGAGATTCGTCCACCAGCATGTCGGCCAGGCCCTTGAGGGCACGCGCACGCCCACAGTTGCGTGACAGCAACTCCACCGCCAGGTCGATGGCGGCGGTACCTCCCGCACAGGTGATGCGCGCACCGTCGATGCAATACAACTGCTCGGACAGTATCTCCAGATGAGGGAAGCTTGCCCGGAACTCCGCTTCATGGCGCCAGTGCACCACCACTTTGTGCCCATCGAGCAAACCGCAGGCTGCCAGCAAGAACGCGGCATTGTCGATGCCGACCAGCTTCACGCCTGCCCGGGCTGCACGCTTGAGCAGGCTTTTGTAGTGGCCAGCGAGCCGCGCCGTGGCTTCGGCGTTGCGGCTGCCGAACAGCACCAGGTAGTCGTAGTCGGCCAGGCGCTGCTCGCCAACGGCCTCGACCTGCAGTACCGCCCCGCTGCTCGACACCACGGGTTCGCCGTTCAGGCTACCCAGCGTCCAGGCGCAATAGCGTTGGCGGCTGTAGTCTTCATCGTCTGCACTGAAGCGCAACTTGTCGAGAAAAGCACCAACGGGCAGCAGGGCAAAATCCGGCAGCGGCAGGATCAACAAGCGGATATCAGGGGGCATGGCCGGAATGTCCACAAAGCACCATAGAATGTCCAGATAATACCCTTAGCTATCCCAGGCGTCTCTTAAACTGGCCACCTTCGCACACTC
Organism: Pseudomonas sp. KU43P; assembly: GCF_033095865.1. Classification (NCBI taxonomy): domain Bacteria; kingdom Pseudomonadati; phylum Pseudomonadota; class Gammaproteobacteria; order Pseudomonadales; family Pseudomonadaceae; genus Pseudomonas; species Pseudomonas sp. KU43P. Next base: position 3,221,429 of record NZ_AP019365.1, read on the forward strand.
AAGGCATTTTCCATGGCACTGGACACCTGGCTTCTCTATTTGCTGGCGAGCATTGGCCTGTCGCTCACCCCGGGCCCCAACAGCTTGCTGGCATTGACCCACGGTGCGCTGTATGGCGCTCGGCGGACCTTGTTCACCATCGTCGGCGGGGTATTCGGCTTCAGTGCGCTGATTGCGCTGGCCATGTTTGGCCTGAGCGCGCTGCTGCAAACCTCGGCATCGGTGCTGACAGTGCTCAAATGGATCGGCGGGGCTTATCTGCTGTGGCTGGGCATTCAGCTCTGGCGCAGCCCGGCACTGCAGCTGGAGGCTACCCAGCGGGCGGTTCATATGGGCAATGCCGGCCTGTTCCGCCAGGGCCTGTTGTCGGCCCTGGCCAACCCCAAGGTCCTGCTGTTCTACGGCGCATTCCTGCCGCAGTTTCTCGACCCGCAACGGGGGTTGTTGCTGCAGTTCGTGATCATGGCGGCGACCTTTGCCAGTGTGGAATTCGTGGTCGAATACCTGCTGGCGCGGATGGCGTTCCGCGTGCGCCCCTGGCTGGCCAAGGGCGGCAAAGGCTTCAACCGCTGCTGCGGCAGCCTGTTCGCGCTGATCGGCGTGGCTTTGCCGCTCAGCCGCTAACCCGGCGCGAAACCCGCAGGAATACCAGCAGAGCCAGCCCCGGCAAGGCCGCGCCCAGCAGCGCCACACCCTGCCAGCCATGGTGCGCGAACACCGCACTGGCCACGGCGGAGCCTGCGGCGCCACCGATGAAGATACTGGTCATGTACAAAGCGTTGAGCCGGCCACGGCTGGCGGGGTCCAGGGCATACACTTCGCGCTGGCCAATGACCATGTTCATCTGCACCGCAAAATCCAGTAGCACGCCGGTCAAACCCAGGCCTATCACGCTGTAACCTGGGCTACTCAGGCCCAGCAGCAAGGCCACGGGCGCCAGCATCAAGGCGAGCAACGACCCCGCACGTGCATGCCCGGCGTCGGCCAGACGCCCCGCCACTGGCGCTGCGATGGCGCCAACCGCCCCCACCAGGGCGAACAGCGCAATCTGGCTTTGCGACAACCCATGCTCGGCTGCCAGCGCCAGCGGCACCGCCGTCCAGTAAAGGCTGAAGGCGGCAAACATGAGGGCCTGGTAAAGGGAACGCTGGCGCAGCACCGGGTATTGGCGCAGCAAGGCGACCAGCGAGGCCATCAGCCGGGCGTAGCTTGCGGTGTGCTCGGGCACCCGACGCGGCAGGGTCAGGGCCAGCAACACAATGATCGCCAGCATCAGGCCCGCCGCACCAACGAACACCGTGCGCCAGCCAAAGTGATCAGCCACCAGGCTCGACAGTGGCCGCGCCAGCAGAATGCCCAGCAGCAGGCCACCCATGATGTTGCCAACCACTCGACCACGCTGCTGCTCCGGCGCCAGGTGGGCGGCCAGCGGGATGAGCATCTGCACGGCAACCGAACTGAAACCGATGAACAATGCATAACCCAGGAACAACGCCCCCTGCCCACTGCGGCTGGTGCCCGCCAGCAGCAGGCTGACACAGGCAAGCACGGCCGTGATGATCATCAGTCGGCGATTCTCCAGCAGGTCGGCCAAGGGCACCAGTAGCAGCAGCCCCAGTGCGTAGCCCAGCTGGGTCAGCGAAACGATCAGGCTGGCGCGCTCGGTGGAAAGGCCAAGGTCGGGCGCGATCAGCCCGACGATGGGCTGGGCGTAGTAGATGTTGGCGACGATCGCACCACAGCAGAACGCGAGCAGGGCCACCAGGGTTCGGCTCAGGCCTGTGGCCGCAGGCTGGGCAGCGGCAAGGGAGGGATGCATGCGAGGTTCCTCGGCATTGGGAGTGGACAATGGTGGGCACCTTACCGGGACACTTTGATGGCGAGAATGCAACGGCCACGCAACGGGGTTTTGCGCCCTGCGCAACGGCACCTGTTCAGGGCTTCAGCAGGCCCTCGCAGAAACCGATGAAGGCTTGCACGCGCCTTGAGCCGCGATGGTTGGGCAAGTACAGGGCGTTGATACTGTCATTCGCCGCGCCAGGGCTGATCTGCCAGTCACCGAACAGGCGCTGCAAGCGGCCTGCGGCGACGTCGTCGCGCACCAGCCAGTCTGCCAGCAATGCAATGCCGCTGTCGGCCAGTGCCGCTTCGCGCAGCAGGTCGGCGTTGGCACTGCGCAGTGGACCACTGACCGCCAGTTCCAGGGCCTGGTCCCCCTGCCGCAGGCGCCACGGGCGCGCCTTCTGGCCATAGCGAAAGCGCAGGCAGGCGTGCTCGAGCAGTTGCTCGGGGTGATCCAGCCTGTGCCGCCGTGCCAGGTAAGCGGGGCTTGCCACCAGCCAACGCTGGAAACGCCCCAGCTGCCGGCACACCAACTCATCGTTGGGTGAGGGGTCGCCTAGTCGAATCGACAGATCGTAGCGGCCGTCGAGCAAGTCATCGAGCCGATCGCTCATGTCGATGTCCAGTTCCATGGCCGGATAGCGCGCCAGAAACACCCCCAGGTGCGGCGCCACCACCCGCCGACCGAACTCCACCGGCAGGCAAAGACGCAGCACGCCAACCGGCTCCTCGCCGCGATCGGCGACCGAGGCATCGGCCTCGTCCAACGCTTCGAAGATATCCCGGGCCCGGGCATAGTAACGGGCCCCGGCTTCGGTCAGGCTGACCTGGCGCGTCGAACGGTTCAGCAGAGTAGTGCCCAGCGCCGACTCCAACGCATCCACCAGGCGCGTCACCGACGAGGTGGCCACGCCCAGCTTGCGCGCCGCCGCCGAAAAACCCTGAGCATCGACGGTCGCCGCGAACATCTTCATCGCCAGCAGCTTGTCCATATCTATCCTTTTGCATTAAGCCTCAGAAAAGTCCTACATCATGAAAGGGCGGTCAAGAAGCGCGCCGCCTTTCGATGAAGTCCATAGTGAATTACCTCCTGTAGAGCGAGATTTCCTATGACACCCGACAACCTGTTGGCCCCTCTCCCCCCTTGCGACCCTGGCGCGCCGGAGTGGGTCGACGACCTGCTCAAACGCCCCGGCCTGCGCATCGAGCGCATTGTTTCCAGCGGCCAGTGCAGCCCGCCTGACTTCTGGTACGACCAGCCCGAAGGCGAATGGATCGTGCTGCTGAGCGGCAGTGCCGGCCTGCGCCTGGAACACGAAGCTCACACGCGGCTGCTGGTGCCGGGTGATTGCCTGGACATCCCCGCCCACTGCCGCCACCGCGTGGAGTGGACCGCCCAAGGTACCCACACCGTCTGGCTGGCCGTGTTCTACGGCGCCACAGCGCCTTGGCCCAGCAACTGACCTGATCGCCCAACACCATCACTTTAAACGCCTGCGCGGCCCTTGGCCGTGGCGCAGTGCGCCCGCTTGCCTGTGAAAAGCCACTCACAGCTCGGCTTCACTCTCCAACGCTGGATGTTCACACACATGCATTACTTCACTACCGACCGCAGTATCCGCAACGTATTGCGCAGCTCCGCCTTCGGCCTGGGTGCCGCCTCCCTCTGTGGCAATGCCCTCGCCGCGCCACCCGTGATCGAGCTGGAGGACACCGAGATCGCGCAAACCACTGCAACCAGCCCACGTACCGAACGCTCGGCGTCGATCAAACAGGTTGCCCCTTTGCTCGACACCCCACAGACCATCACCGTGGTCCCTGCCCCAGTACTCGACCAGCAACAGGCGCTGAGCTTGCGCCAGGTGCTGTCGAATGTTTCAGGCATCACCTTCAACGCCGGAGAAGGCGGGGGCGGTTCCGGGGACAACATCAACATCCGCGGCTTTTCGGCCAGCGACAACATCCAGGTCGACGGCCTGCGCGACAGCGCCCAGACCACGCGCTCCGACACCTTCAACACCGAACAGGTCGAGGTCATCAAAGGCCCTGGCTCGGTGTTCGGCGGGGCCGGCACCACCGGCGGCACCATCAACCTCATCAGCAAACAGCCTGAGCAGCAGGCTTTCACTCACCTCGGCGGCAGCCTGGGAAGCGCCGGCTATCAACGCCTGACACTGGACAGCAACCAGCCGCTGACCGATGCCGGCCAAGGCAGCGCAGCGCGTATCAACCTGATGGCGCACCGCAACGAAGTGCCCAGCCGCCCCGGCATCGAACAACAGCGCTGGGGCATTGCCCCGAGCCTGCAACTTGGCATCAGTGACGCCTCCTGGCTGACCCTGAGCGCCTTGCATCAGGTCGATGACAACCTGCCGGACTACGGCGTGCCGGCACTGGAAGGCAAGCGCATGGCAGGCGTAGACCGCAGACAGTACTTCGGCTGGAAAAACCTCGACAAGGAACACATCGAACAGAACCAGTTCACGCTCAAACTGGAACATGAGTTCGACGAGCAATTGCGCCTTCAGCAACTGGCCCGCCACGGGCGGCTCAGGCGTGACACCGTGGGCTCCGCTTCGCACGTCAACACCGAAGGTTTGCCGGCAGGGCGTTATCGCCCTGCCGGGCCACAGGGGTACGGCCGCGATGCCACCACACAGCTGTGGACCAGCCAGACCAGCCTGCTGGGCCACGACCGGCTGCTGGGCGTGGGACATGATTGGGTGATCGGTGTAGAGCTGTCGCGCGAATCGCTGGACCTGAAAACCTACAATCACGGCCTCGGCACCACGTGCTATCCCGACAACGGCTACGCGCTGGGGAACCCGCCTGGTTACTGGAGCGGCCCCGTGGAAAAGGCTGTCCTGGGGTACACCGAAACCGAGCTGGACAACCAGGCCGTCTACCTGTTCGACACCGTGGCCCTGAGTGAACGCTGGGACCTGCACCTTGGCCTGCGCCATGACCGTTTCGCCGGCAGCGCCAACGGCTATTCCCCGGCCCACCTGCGCACATCGTCGTTCAACAGCGTCGACAACACCGTGAGCAGCCGCGCGGGGCTGGTGTACAAGCCAACCGAACACGGCCGCGTTTACCTTGCCTGGGGCAACTCCTTCAACCCGTCGGCGGAATCACTGGCCAGTAACGCGCGAGGCCTGACGGCGGCAACCGAAGGGCTGGCCCCGGAAAGAAACCAGACCTGGGAGCTTGGCAGCAAGTGGGCGTTGCTCGACCAACAATTGGAGCTGGATACCGCGCTGTTCCATATCGTCAAGAGCAATGCCCGCGAAACGCTGGCGGATGGTTCTACTCAGCTGTCCGGCAAACAACGCGTACAAGGCCTGGAACTTGGGCTCACGGGTCACATGAGCGAACACTGGACGGTGTTCGCCAACTACACCTTCCTCGACAGCAAAACCCTCAAGGCGACCCCAGGCGGTAACAGCTTCGCCAGCAAGGGGCATGCGCTGGCCAACACCCCGCCCCGCTCGATGAACCTGTGGACCACCTACCAGCTTCCCCTTGCCTGGACCTTCGGCTATGGCGCGCGGTATGTCAGCAAACGCAATGTCACCTCCAGCACCAGCGCCAAACTCGATGCCTACTGGCTGCACAACGCCATGGTCGGGTATCAGGTGAACCGCCAACTTGACCTGCAGTTGAACCTGAACAATCTGTTCGACAAGGCCTACGTGGAACGGGTGCGCCAACAGAACGGCAGCTCCGCCCGGTCTTCGGCCATCGAGTATGGCGCGAGCAGGGCTGCCATCGTCACCGCCAACTACCAGTTCTAGGGCAAATGAGGCCTGCTTACGGCGGGCCTTCATGCCTAATACAAAAGTCTGACCTCCCTTTAAAGCTTGAACAAAACATCCTGTTTACTGACATTTTCGCTTCATGTTCTAGACTTTTCGCAACAACCACGCAAGTTCAGCCCTGCGACAATCAGCCTCACGAAATTATGTACTAACTTGTTAATTAGCTTGCTAAGGGCTTAAACTGCGCGCATTCCACCTGCTGAGATCCCTGGCATGAACGAAACACCGCGCGCCTCTGGCGCCACAAAAATCATCCTGGTCGGTTTGGGCGTGATCATCGCCCTGCTCGGCCTGCTCCTCGCGGCTGGCGGTATCAAGCTGGCCGGCCTGGGCGGTTCCTGGTACTTCTTGATCGGCGGCCTGGCCATGGCCATCGCCGGTGTCCTTATCGCCCGCCGCAAGAAGGCCGGCGCCTGGCTGTACGCTGTGTTCCTGATCGGTACCGCGGTCTGGGCCCTGATCGATGCCGGCCTGGTGTTCTGGCCACTGTTCTCGCGCCTGTTCATGTTCGGCGCGATCGGCATGGTGGTGGCACTGGTCTACCCGATGCTCGCCCGTGCCAACGGCGCCAGCAGCAGCCGAGGCGCCTACGGCATCGCCGGCGTACTGGCCGTGGTGCTGGTGATCGCCGCCGGCAACATGTTCGTCGCCCACCCAAGCGTCGCGCCTACCGGCAAAGGCCCGGGCATGACCCCGGTCGAAGCCGGCAAGGCGCAGAAAGACTGGGCGCACTACGGCAACACCGAAGGTGGCAGCCGCTTCGCAGCCCTGGACCAGATCAACCGCGACAACGTCGACAAGCTGAAAGTGGCCTGGACCTACCACACCGGTGACGTGGCGATCAGCGACGGCAACGGTGCCGAAGACCAGCTCACCCCGCTGCAGATCGGCAACAAGGTGTTCATCTGCACCCCGCACAACAACCTGATCGCCCTCGACGCAGACACCGGCAAAGAGCTGTGGAAGAACGCGATCAACGCCCAGTCCAAGGTCTGGCAGCGTTGCCGTGGCATGGCGTACTTCGACGCTACTGCTGCCATTGCCCAGCCGACCCAGCCGAACAGCTCGCCGATTACCGGCGGTAGCGTGCCGGCCGGTGCCAACTGCCAGCGTCGCCTGCTGACCAACACCATCGACGGTCGCCTGATCGCGGTCGATGCCGACAATGGCGAGTTCTGCCAGGGCTTCGGTACCAACGGTCAAGTCAACCTCAAGGCCGGCCTGGGTGACGTCCCGGACTCTTACTATCAGCTCTCGTCCGCGCCGCTGATGGCCGGCACCACCGTGGTGGTCGGCGGTCGCGTCGCCGACAACGTCCAGACCGACATGCCAGGCGGCGTGATCCGTGGTTTCGATGTGATCACCGGTGAAATGCGCTGGGCCTTCGACCCCGGCAACCCGGAAGATCGCCAGGCGCCACAGGGCGACAGCACCTACGTGCGCAGCACCCCGAACAGCTGGGCGCCGATGTCCTACGACCCGGCGATGAACACCCTGTTCCTGCCGATGGGCTCCTCGTCCACCGACATCTACGGCGTTGAACGCAACAAACTCGACCACACCTACGGCGCTTCGGTGCTGGCCCTGGACGCCACCACCGGCAACGAGAAGTGGGTGTACCAGACCGTGCACAACGACCTGTGGGACTTCGACCTGCCGATGCAGCCGAGCCTGATCGACTTCACCAAGGACGACGGCAAGACCGTGCCTGCGGTAGTGATCGGCACCAAGGCTGGGCAGATCTACGTGCTCGACCGCGCCACCGGCAAGCCGCTGACCCAGGTCGATGAAGTACCGGTCAAGCCAAGCAATATCCCTGACGAGCCGTACTCCCCGACCCAACCGAAGTCGGTCGGCATGCCGCAGATCGGCGCGCAGACCCTGACCGAATCGGACATGTGGGGTGCCACTCCGTACGACCAACTGCTGTGCCGCATCGACTTCAAGAAGATGCGCTACGACGGCCTGTACACCGCGCCTGGCACCGACCTGTCGCTGAGCTTCCCGGGTTCGCTGGGTGGCATGAACTGGGGCAGCATTTCTACCGACCCGGTGCATGGTTTCATCTTCGTCAACGACATGCGCCTGGGCCTGTGGATTCAGATGATTCCGTCGCAGAACAAGGGCGCGGCGACGTCCGGTGGTGAAGCGCTCAACACCGGCATGGGCGCCGTGCCGCTCAAGGGCACCCCGTATGCGGTGAACAAGAACCGCTTCCTGTCGGTCGCCGGCATCCCGTGCCAGGCTCCGCCATTCGGCACCCTCACCGCCATCGACATGAAGACCCGCCAGGTGGCCTGGCAGGTACCGGTCGGCACCGTGGAAGACACCGGCCCGCTCGGTATCCGCATGCACCTGCCGATCAAGATCGGCCTGCCTACCCTGGGCGGCACCCTCTCGACCCAAGGCGGCCTGATCTTCATCGCCGGCACCCAGGACTTCTACCTGCGCGCCTACGACAGCAGCAACGGCAACGAAATCTGGAAGGCCCGCCTGCCCGTGGGCAGCCAGGGCGGCCCGATGACTTACGTTTCGCCGAAGACCGGCAAGCAGTATGTGGTCATCACCGCCGGTGGTGCCCGTCAGTCGACTGACCGTGGCGACTATGTGATTTCTTACGCCCTGCCTTGAATCGAGTCGCCCCTATCGCCGGCAAGCCGGCTCCCACAGGGTTGAGTGCAGTACCTGTGGGAGCCGGCTTGCCGGCGATGAGGCCCTGAAAGATCAACCGAGACCCCGCAATGCCATCCGCTTTTCGCACTATTTCTCCCCTGCTATTGGCCTTGGCCAGCACCACCGCCCTGGCCGACGGCGACCTGATGACCCGCAACACCATGACCGGCGACTGGGGCGGCCTACGCCACCAGCTCGAGGCAGACGGCGTCAAGTTCACCGGCGACTACAGCGGTGAAACCGCCTACAACGCCCACGGTGGCCTGCACCGCTCGGCCCGCTACTCGCAGAACCTCAAGCTGGGTGTGCAGTTCGACCTGTCGAAGCTGTACGGCCTGGACAACGGCGGCAAGGTCCAGCTGACCATCAACGACCGCCGCGGCAACAGCGCCTCGGAAGACTTGGTGGGCAACCGCCTGCCGATCCAGGAAAACTTCGGCGGCCTGTACACCCGCCTGACCGAGCTGAGCTACGAGCGCACCCTCTTCACCCCGTCGCTCAACGTCAAGCTTGGCTACATGGCCATGGGCAACGACCTCGGCGGCTTGGACAGCGGCATTCTGTGCAACTTCATGAACGCCGGTTTCTGCGGTCACCCGCTGAACATGTCCGGCGGCAGCGGCTGGACCAACTACCCTAACGCCCACTTGGGCGTGCGCGTGAAGTACGACCTGTCGCCAGCCTGGCAGCTGCGCGTGGCCGCGTTCAACGTCGACCCCGAGAGCAACGGCAATTCCAGCCGCGCCTGGCACCTTGGGCCCAAGCACACCACCGGGACCGTGTTACCGGTGGAACTGGTGTACAAGCTGCAGGGCGAGCTGCCGGGTGAGTACAAGCTGGGTTATTACTACGACAGTTCTGACGTGAAGCGCATCGGCAGCGACAAGCAAGTGTCCGGCCGTGGCGGTCACTACCTGCTGGTCGACCAGGCGGTGTGGAACGATGCCGGTTCGCCAGGGCGCAGCCTGCATGCTTTCGGCCAGTACTCGGCTTCAAGCGAGGCAGCATCGCCGTTCACCAAGTGGTATGGCGCAGGGGTCGTGCTGTACAAGCCGTTCGCCAGCCGACCGCGCGACACCCTGGCCCTGGGTTATGGCCGTGCCGTGCCCAACCCGCGCAGCCGGGATGTGCTGGAGGATGCCGCCGCCAATGCCGGGCAACCGTTCCCGAACATCGACAGCGCCGAACAGCTGATCGAACTGAGCTATGGCTACCAGGCCACGCCGTGGCTGAACCTGCGGCCGGATGTGCAGTACATCATCGAGCCGGGGGCCTTCTCCGGGAAAGACATCGATAACGCGCTGGTGGTCGGGTTGCAGGTCAAGGCGACCTTCTGAGGACTTGCGGCCGCTTTGCGGCCCATCGCCGGCAAGCCGGCTCCCACAAAGGTCAGCGTGGCCGCCTGTGGGAGCCGGCTTGCCGGCGATGAAGCCAACGCAATCAGCCCTGCCTGAGATAGTCCACCAGCCTCAGCAACATCGCATCACACCCCTGCAACTGCTCGACACTGACGAACTCATCCGGCTTGTGCCCCTGGTCCATGCTTCCAGGCCCGCACACCACGGTGGGAATGCCGGCCTGCTCGAACAGCCCCCCTTCGGTACCGAACGCCACCGTGCCGAAATCCTCCGAACCGCTGAGCAACGCCACCAGGCGCGCCGCCTCGCTGTCCGCCGGCGTGGCCAACCCTGGGTAGGCACTCAAGGGCGCCAGGCGAATCGCACTGGCCGCATTGACCTTGCGCATGCGCGGCAGCAACTCGGCTTCGGCATAGGTCTGCAGCTGATCAGCCACGGCCTGGGCCTCGAACCCCGGCAAGGCCCGCACTTCGAAGTCGAACGCACACTCCTCGGGCACGATGTTCAGCGCCCTGCCCCCACTGATGACGCCCGTCTGTACCGTCGAGAACGGCGGATCGAACCGTGAATCATGGTGCTCAGGCAATGCCAGGGCCTCGCCGATTTCTCCCAGTTTGCCGATCAGTTTCGCGGCGTACTCGATGGCATTGACCCCGTAAGGCGCATACGCCGAATGACACGCAGCACCTTGCACCTGGCAGCGCATGGCCAGCTTCCCCTTGTGCCCAAGCACCGGTTTGAGCTCGGTGGGCTCACCAATCAGACACAAGCGTGGCTTGTGCGGCCGCTGTTGCAGGGCAGCCAGCATCGAACGCACGCCCAGGCAACCGACTTCCTCGTCATAGGAAAACGCCAGGTGCACCGGCATGCGCAGCGGTTGTGCAAGAAACGCCGGCACCGCCGCCAGCACCGAGGCGATGAAGCCTTTCATGTCGGCTGCGCCTCGGCCATACAAGCGGCCATCGCGCTCGGTCAGGGCAAATGGCTCGACCGTCCAGGCCTGGCCGTCCACCGGCACCACGTCGGTATGCCCGGACAGCACCACGCCGCCGACATCCTTGGGGCCGATGGTGGCGAACAGGTTGGCCTTGGTGCCTTCCGGGTTGAGGAACAGCTCGCTTTCCACGCCAAGCCCAGCCAGGTAATCACGCACGAAATCGATCAGTTGCAGGTTGGAGTCGCGACTGACCGTGGCAAAGCCGACCAACCGCGCCACCAAGGCCCGGCTGCTGTACTCACTCATCGCCCGGCACCCCATAGCTTGGCGCGGCGGTAGGGTTCAGGGCGCGGGTGACGTAGTCCTGCATCTGTGGGCGATACGCCTGCCACAGGCCGTCGAGTACGCCGATCGGGTCTTCGTCGGCCCAGTCCACACGCAGGTCCACCAACGGCCAGGTCAGTTCACCGGCAATCTTCAGCGCCGCCGAATGCACCGGGCCAGCCTCGCCACCGGCAGCCATCGCCGCATGCATGGCCGCCAGCAGGCGATCGGCCAGGTGCCCACCGGCCTGCTCGAAGGCCTGCACCATGGCTTCGATCACCTGCAGCGAAGACAACAGGTTACCGGCCGCCGCGCATTGCTCGCCGGCCACCGCGTTGTGCACGCCCAGCGCTTCTTTGCCGGTGAACAGCGCGACCTGGCCTTGGCTGTCGATGACCGTGACCTGGCGGTACTCGCTCCAGCCATTGGCGCTGAGCACTCGGTCCAACGCCGCAGCGGGCGGCAACTGGCCTTGTTCCAGGGCATCGAGAATCTGCGGACCCAGCGCGGGCAAGGTGATGTTCTGGGTGGAAACAGCGCCGACACCGGCACGTACCCACGGGCAACGGGCACCCACGGCGATGCTCGACGAGCTGATTGCGATACCGACCTGGCCGGTTTCCTGGCAGCGCCCGATGATGGAAAAGGTCATGAGAATGCTCCTGTTGTTCTGTGCGATTGCAGGCAATCTGAACAGAACCCTCCAGTACGCGAAACCACCTTTTTCCTGTGCCTTGAACAGGAAAAAACTAAGGCCGCGCAACCCCCTCGAAAACACGCGAATCCCCCCGCAAAACCTCCCTGCAGGCCTTGTACATCAAGGCCTTCGCCGTTTTATCGGCAAGCACTAGCTAAATACTATTTTCGCGATTTGAGCGGCATCCCTAGTCTGGCCCCAGGTAACGGCGGTCCTCCAAACCGACCTGACAATAACCGCCTGAACAAGGGCTCGGACATGACATTGAACAATATCGAAATCGACACCCTGGTAGTCGGCGCCGGCCAGGCCGGCGTGGCCATGAGCGAACACCTGAGCAAACTCGGCGTGCCCCACCTGGTGCTGGAACGCAAGCGCATCGCCGAGGCCTGGCGCACCGGCCGCTGGGACTCGCTGGTCGCCAACGGCCCGGTCTGGCACGACCGCTTCCCCGGCCTTGAATTCAACCTCGACGCCGACGCATTCGCCGGCAAGGACCAGGTTGCCGACTACTTCGAGCAGTACGTGCGCAAATACAACCTGCCGGTGCGCACCGGTATCGAAGTGAAGAAAGTGGTGCGCAATGCCGATCGCCCAGGCTTCACCATCGAAACCAACGAAGGCGTGATCCGCGCCAACCGCGTGGTCGCCGCCACCGGCCCATTCCAGCGCCCGGTCATCCCGGCCATTGCGCCAAAGGATGAGCAACTGCACCAGATCCACTCCGCTGCTTACTTCAATCCCGAGCAACTGCCACAAGGCGCGGTGCTGGTGGTTGGCGCCGGTTCCTCCGGTGTGCAGATCGCCGAAGAACTGATGCGCGCCGGCCGCCAGGTATACCTGTCGGTCGGTGCCCACGATCGCCCGCCGCGCGCCTACCGCAACCGTGATTTCTGCTGGTGGCTGGGCGTGCTGGGCGAGTGGGATGCCGAAATCGCCAAGCCCGGCCGTGAGCACGTGACCATCGCCGTCAGTGGCGCCCGTGGCGGCCACACCGTGGACTTCCGCGCCCTCGCCCATCAGGGCATGACCCTGGTCGGCCTGACCCAGTCGTTCGAAAATGGCGTGGCGCGCTTCCAGGACAACCTGGCCGAGAATATCCAGCGCGGCGACGAAAACTACCTGGCCCTGCTGGACGCCGCCGATGCCTACATCGAGCGCAACGGCCTGGACCTGCCGGAAGAGCCCGAGGCCCGCAAGCGCCTGCCCGATCCGGAGTGCGTCAGCAACCCGTTGCTGGAACTGGACCTGGCTCAGGCCGGCGTCACCAGCATCATCTGGGCCACCGGTTACGGTGTGGACTTCAGCTGGCTGCAGGTCGACACCTTCGATGCCAATGGCAAGCCACAACACCAGCGCGGCGTATCCCGCGAACCAGGCGTGTACTTCCTCGGCCTGCCCTGGCTGTCGCGCCGTGGCTCGTCGTTCATCTGGGGCGTGTGGCACGACGCCAAGCACGTCGCCGGCCACATCGCCACCCAACGTACCTACCTGGCCTACCGCGATCGCGAACAGCGTGAAGCGGATGACCAGCAAGAAACCTCGATCAGCAACGTCAGCACCCTCGGAGCCCACTGATGCCTACTCACACTCGCATCCGCATGTTCAACACCAAGGAAACCTACCCCAACCAGACCCTGGACAACGACCTGTGCCAGGCCGTGCGGGCTGGCAACACCGTCTACGTCCGTGGCCAGGTAGGTACCGACTTCGAAGGGCGCCTGGTAGGCCTGGGCGACCCACGCGCGCAAGCCGAGCAGGCGATGAAGAACGTCAAGCAGCTGCTTGAAGAGGCAGGCTCGGACCTGTCGCACATCGTCAAGACCACCACCTACATCACCGACCCGCGTTTCCGCGAGCCGGTGTACAAGGAAGTAGGCAAGTGGCTCAAGGGCGTGTATCCGATTTCCACCGGATTGGTGGTGGCCGGTTTGGCCCAGGCCGAGTGGTTGATGGAGATCGATGTGATTGCGGTGGTACCGGATCAGCAGTGATCCAGTTACATGGCTGGGGCGCTTTGCGCCCCATTCGCCGGCAAGCCGGCTCCCACAGAAAAAGCCCACAGTTTTCGAGATGTGTGGAAGTTTCTGTGGAAGCCGGCAAGCCGGCGATGCCTTTTCAGAACTTGGCCAACTCTTCCCGGCAGAACTCCACGAACAACTGCGCAGGCTTGGTCAACTGCACACGCTTCAACCGCGCTGCCGCCAACCCCGACAGTGCCACCGGCTCGGCAATGTCCACCATCACCAGCTTCTGCCCGTCGTAGGTGCACTCCGAATGCGGTCGGGTCACCAGCAGCGAGAAGCCGAAGCCCTGCCCCACCATCCCACGCACCATCTCGATCGACGGCGAGCTGAACACGATGTTCGGCGTCAGGCCCAGCTCGTTGAACAGGCTCACGAAATAGGTACGGCTCGGCGCCACGTCCAGCAGGATCATCGGCTCCGGGCACAGGTCACGCAGCGACACCTGCGCCTGGCCGGCAAAGCGGTGTTTTTCCGGCAGCAGCACGTAGGGTTTCTGCGGCGGCATCAGCGGTTCGGCCTCGATGGTGCCGTCCAGGTCGTGGTCGTAGAGAAACGCCAAGTCGAACGTGCCCGCTGTCAGGCCCTGGATCAGGTCTTGCTGCTCACCATCGCGCAAGCGAATGTCGACGCCCGGGTAACGCTGGCGAAAGCCGGCGATCAGGCGCGGCAAGTACAACGGCGCCACGGTTTCGAAACAGCCGATGTCGATCTGCCCGGCCACGGTGTCGTTGTCGGCCAGGGCGTTCTGCTCGAACTCGTGGGCCATCTGCAGCAGCGACTTGGTCTTGGCATAGAAGCGCTTGCCGCTGGGGGTCAGTGATACGCCCTGGGCGTGGTGGCGAATGAACAGCTGCACACCGAAGCTCTCTTCCAGGCTCTTGATCGCCGTGGAAATCGAGGGCTGGGCAATGTAGAGCTGGCGCGAAGCTTCGGCAACGCTGCCGGCCTCCACGGTGGTGACGAAGTACTTGAGTTGTCGCAAGGTATAGGAAGCCACAGGCACCTCTCTGGCGCCGCTCAGCGACGCCGTGGGAATTTTCCTGTCACTTTACCTTGTGGGCGAAGGCCGCGGGTTGCTGGCAGATAAAGGTTTTGCCTATGCCTTGACCACATTTTTTTCGCCGGTACCGGGCAGAGCGTCTTTACTGAACGTTACGAGCCAAAGGTACGGTGTACGCCTATGAAGATCGTGGTCACCAGCATTCTCGTCGACGACCAGGCCAAGGCCCTGGCTTTCTACCACTACGTGCTGGGCTTCGAGCCCAAGGACGACATCCCCATGGGCCAGTACCGCTGGCTCACCCTGACGTCACCCAACGACCCCAACGGTGTCCAGCTGGTCCTCGAACCCGACACCCACCCCGCCGCCAGGACCTACAAGGCCGCCCTCAGACAGGACGGCATCCCCGCCACCTCTTTCGGCGTGCGTGACATCCAGGCCGAATACACGCGCTTGTGCAAGGCTGGCGTCAAGTTCACCAAGGAACCGACCAACCTGGGCCCGGTCACCATCGCGGTGTTCGACGACACCTGCGGCAATCTGATCCAGATCGCCCAGAAGCATTAGGGCTGGCCCCTGGCAGGTCGAGAACCCTTTCGCTACATTGGCTGCTGTTGCCCGTGCGCCACAACAAGGAAAACAGATGCGCCACGAATTCAGCGAAGTGCTCAACGACCTGGTCGACTACTTTCTGGTCGGTGATATCCAGTTACTCGACCGCTTCAAGCACGAACACCAACTGCCCGACGACCTGGCCAGCGAGTTCACCCACAACGACAGCGGCGACCGTGCCGTGCAGGAAGGCATCGTGCTGCCCCTGGCCGGGATCGACAACCTGCCCTATCACATCATCTTCACCCTCGATGGCCACCCACCCGCCCTGCTCGAACCAGGCAGCCGCCTGAAACATCGGCGCAATGGCTACGTGCTGCAGGTCGAGAACCGCGCCGTGATGCTGTACACCTGGCGCATCCTCCAGCACTTCACGCCCAAGACGCTCGGCGACCTGCTGGCCCGTTACCAAGTGCCAGGGCGGCCGATCGTCGAGGTGGACAATGGCTGGTACGACGTCGAGGTGCTCGGGGGTGCGGTAGTGCGCGATGGCCTGTACGAGCCGGCGTTCGAGTTCGTGATGAAGAAGCGCTGGAGCCGAGGTGAAGCCAGGGAGGTGGACATTGGCTACGCCTACACCCTGCGTGGGTACTTCGACTGATGTCAATGGCCCCCTCGCTGGCAAGCCAGCTCCCGCAGGTACATCACCTGTCTTGAAACCCGTGGTGTACCTGTGGGAGCTGGCTTGCCGGCGATAGGCTGGCAATCACTGCACAAACCTCAGTTGATATCCCGGTCCTTGGTCTCAGGCATGAAGCAGATGCCCAGCACTGCCGTCATCAGCGCAATCACGATCGGGTACCACAGCCCGTAATAGATATCCCCGGTCGCCGCCACCATGGCAAAAGCCACCGTCGGCAGGAAGCCGCCGAACCAGCCATTGCCGATATGGTACGGCAGCGACATGGAGGTGTAGCGGATACGCGCCGGGAACAGCTCAACCAGCCACGCCGCGATCGGCCCGTACACCATGGTCACGTAGATCACCAGAATGGTCAGCAGCAACAGCACCATCGGGTAATGGATCTTCGCCGGGTCGGCCTTTTCCGGGTAACCGGCCTCTTTCAAGGCACCGGTCAAGGTTGCGGTGAAGGCGTCGCTCTGGGTCTTGAGGTCGGCCGCCGCCAAAGTGCTGCCATCGAAGCTCGGGATCACCCGCTCACCAATGCGGATCTGCGCCACGCTGCCCGGTTCGGCCTTCTGGTTCTCGTAGGGGATGGCCCGCTTGGCCAGCAGGCTCTTGGCAATGTCGCAGGAGCTGGTGAATTTGGCCTTGCCCACCGGGTCGAACTGGAACGCGCACTGGCCTGGGTCGGCTACCACCACCACCGGGTTCTGCTCCTGGGCGACGAACACATCCGGGTTGCCGTACTCGGTCAGCGCCTTGAAGATCGGGAAGTAGGTGAGCGCGGCGATGATGCAGCCGGCCATGATGATCTTCTTGCGGCCGATCCGGTCGGACAGGCTGCCGAAGACGATGAAGAACGGCGTCCCGATCAGCAACGAGCCGGCAATCAGCAAGTTGGCGGTCTGCGGGTCGATCTTCAGGGTCTGCAACAGGAAGAACAGTGCATAGAACTGCCCGGTGTACCACACCACCGCCTGGCCCGCGGTGCCGCCGAGCAGCGACATGATCACCACCTTGAGGTTTTCCCAGCGGGCGAAGGACTCGGTCAGCGGCGCCTTGGACGCCTTGCCTTCGGCCTTCATCTTCATGAACACCGGCGACTCGTTGAGCTGCATGCGGATGTACACCGAAATCGCCAGCAGCAGGATCGACAGCAGGAAGGGTATGCGCCAGCCCCAGGCCTCGAACGCCTCGGTGCCCATGGCCGTGCGGCAAGCCAGGATCACCAGCAGCGAAAGGAACAGGCCGAGCGTCGCGGTGGTCTGGATCCACGCCGTGAAGAACCCGCGCCGGCCTTTAGGCGCATGTTCTGCCACATAGGTGGCCGCCCCACCATACTCGCCGCCCAGCGCCAGGCCCTGCAGCAAACGCAGACTGATCAGGATCACCGGCGCGGCCACGCCGATGCTGGCATAGCTGGGCAGCAGGCCGACGATGGCGGTCGACAGGCCCATGATGACGATGGTGATCAGGAAGGTGTACTTGCGCCCGATCATGTCGCCCAGCCGGCCGAACACGATGGCGCCGAACGGCCGCACGGCAAACCCTGCGGCGAAGGCCAGCAAAGCAAAGATGAACGAGGTGGTTTCGTTGACACCGGCAAAGAAATGCTTGGCGATGATCGCCGCCAGTGAGCCATAAAGGTAGAAGTCGTACCATTCGAACACGGTGCCCAGGGACGAGGCGAAGATGACCTTGCGCTCCTCCTTGGTGATACCACGTTGGGGCGCGCTACTGCCCGTGGATGCGCTGTCGATAACCGCCATGGGTTGCCTCCGTCTTGTCGTTATCGCAGGCCGGAGTACCTCACACCCATTTCACCGTCGCACCCAGGCCCTAGGGCTTGCTTTGGTTGCGCGAAGCACGACGAGGCGGGCCGCCTCGAATCGCAGCAAGGTATCTGAAGCATAATCGGCTTTGCCGAGATATCCACTTGCCAGCATCCGCGGATGTCATCACCCCAGAAACCGCTGCACCTCGGCCAGGACTACGTCGGGCTGCTCCCGGTGCGGTACGTGCCCGCAGCCGGTCAGCAGACGCATCACACTGGGCCCGCGGGCCAAGGTGATGAAACGCCTTGGATGCGCCACCGAGCCGAACTCGTCCTGATCACCGTGCAGGCACAGCAGCGGGCAATGCACCTTGGCCAGCGAGGCATTGAGGCTCCAGTCGGCGAAAGCCGGCGACAGCCAATTGTCCACCCAGGCGCGAAGGACCCACTCGGCCTTGTCGCCGTGATAGCGCGTCAAGCGCACAAGCTGCCCAGGCGCTGCGAACTGTACATCGGCGGCGCGAATGCCGTGCAGGGTAAGGTCTTCGACGAATGCCTGGGCCGATTCGGTGATCAGCCCGCGGCAGCGTTCGGCAAAATGAGCCGCACAGGCAATGGCCATGCCACCACCCACGCTGTGGCCGAACACGATGAAGTCATCGACACCAAGGTGATGCAGCACCGCTGCGAATTCCTGTTGCGCCTGGGCCTCGACAAAACCACGCGTCAACACGCTCGGGTGCGGGGCGGAACGGCCAAAGCCCAGGCGGTCATAGGCAATGACCCGGTGCCCGGTTGCTGCGGCGAGCTGCGCGGGGAAATCGCGCCACAAGGCAACACAGCCCAGCGAATCATGCAGCAGGATGATCGGTGTACCCTGAACCGAAGGCGGTAGCCAATCCTGGGCGAACAACGTGCCGTCGCAGGTTTCGATCCAGTGCTCGCCTACAGTGATCGCCGTCATGGTGCCGACGGCCCCTTGAGTTCGACCTGGTTGCCGTCGGGGTCGTAGCAATACAGCGACAGCCCCTCACCTTCGGCACCGTAGCGCTTTTCGGCCGGCTCGACGGCCACTCCGGCTGCCAGCAGGTACGCGGTGATCGCCTGCTCGTCGAACGGTTCGATGCGCAGGCAGAAATGATGCAGATTGCGCCCTTCGGCCCCCGGCGCCGCGCCACCTGGGCGCCCCAGCGGACCCTCGAGGGTCACCAGGTCGATCATCGCCGTCCCCGTGGCCAGGTGAACCATCCCCAGGTCTTCGCGCGCTCGGCTGACCGTGCAGCCCAGCAAATCGCGATAGAACGCCACGCTGCGCGGCAGGTCACGGACCCGCAAAACCAGGTGGTCGATGTGCTTTAGCGTGAACGGTCGCATGCCAGGTCTCCTTGTGGCGGTTGCACGGTGGCGTCGACCACCATAGCCCAGGAACCGCCAGGCTGGCCATCCTGCTCACTCGTTCACCAGGCGCTGCAACTGCCCGCCTTCATGGCGGCTGAGGATGCGCAGGATCTGCTCGGCCAGCGCGCGCTCAGGCGCCTCCAGGTGCAGGTGGTGCCCACCAGGATGCCAGGAGACCCGGGCATGATCCGGTAACGCAGGCTCGCGCTGCTCGAAGGCTCCACCCGTGAATGCCCCTTGGCGGCCCAGCAGCAGGTACAGCGGGCAGCGGATTTCCCTGAGCAGATCGCAGGCCTCCCGCTCGGTCAGCGGCATCGGCTCGGGCAGCACCAGGCGCGGGTCATGCCGCCAGCAATAACCCTCCCCCACCTGCAGCAGGTCGCGCAGGGCCAGCAGCCGCGCGGCGTCTTCCGACAATTCGCCATCCAGGCGCTTGCGTCGCTGTTCCAGGGCCGCTTCAAGGTTGTCGAACTGGCTGCCGTCAGGCGCAGCAAAGCCTTGCAGCTGGCTGCGCTGGACCATGCGCTTAAGCCGGTAGGCACGGGCCAGGTGCTGCACCCGGTCATCCTCGGCAACGGTGAACGGTGCGCCCATGCCATCCAGGAAGATCATGCTCGCGATGCCACTGGTCATGGCGGCAAGCAGCGAAGCGATGCCAGAGCCCATGCCATGGGCCAACACGTGAAACCGCCCCAGGCCCAGGCTGTCGGTCACCGCCAGCATGTCCTCGGCGTGCTCCCAGAGGTAGTAGCCACTGTCGTGGCGGCGGTGGTCGGAACGGCCATGACCGACCAGGTCCGGGGCCACCACGAAACATCCCTCGAGCATCGGTGCCAGACGCTCGAACGAAGCGGCGTTATCCAGCCAGCCGTGCAACGCCAGCACCGGCATACCGTCTTCCGGGCCCCAACAGCGCACGGCAATCTCGATACCGTCAAGGTCCAGCAGATGATCCTTGGGACTGAACGGCGAACGCATGCTCTCTCTCCCTGACTGATGCCTGGCGTCTTCTCGTCAGGCCGGCATCCAACCATGACCCAGCCGAGCGACAGCCGCTGGCCCCTTGCCGACAACCACATATGCGTGACCGACCGCACTGAGCAGTTATGTACCGCACGGTGCTTGATGATCTGCGGCCCCATAGCGGCTCCTTTCTCCGGAGCGCCAACATGACCCACACGCCTTATCACCACGCGCAGATGGTCCGCACCCTGCCCGACTGGAGCAAGGCCCTGCACCCTGATCACGCCAGCCGAATCGTGCAGAGCCTGCGCAAGGACTACCTGGATGCAGAAGGTGTCGCCTACCCTTGGTACACCCAGGCCAATAGCCTCACCCGCGAAGCCTTGCAGAGGGCCATCGCCAAACGCGACAACAGCCGCAATGCCTTGCAGGCTGCCTTGAAGCCATTGCAAGGCGTCACCGAGTACTGCACGCCGCTGCTCGAAGATCACTTGAAGCTCGACACCCCGGTCAGCCAGGCGCAGTACGTGCATCAAGCGACCAAGGTCAAGCTGCCGAAAGGTACACCTGGCGGCCCTAAGGCACCTTCGGAACTGAACGAGATCGTGGCCGATGGCGCCCCGCAGTACCGCAGCCTGCTGGAAGCGGCCCTGCACAACTTCGAGGGCACCAGCGACACCACGCGGCTCAGCCGCTTGCAGCGCAGCCGCCAGGACATCATGCCAATCGCCGGCCTGACGCTGCCTCGCTTCATCGAAGCGTGCCGCACAGTGGACCTTGGCCAACGCTATCAGGAGCACCTGGGCACGGTGTTCGAAGGCGAAAACAAAGACCGGCTTCATGCCCTGGCTGTCCAGGCACGACGTGATGAGTTCCGTGTCCAGGTCCGTATCGCCACATGCAAGGGCCTGCTCAGTGCCCCCCAATCATTGGCGCTGCACGGGATATGTGCAGACGATGCCAACGCTCCCACGACCTATGAGGGCCGCTCCCTGCGCTGCTGGCAGCTGTTGCTGCTCGGCGTACCTATTCATGAACTGCTGTTCATCGCGCCAAAGACCAACGGCAAGCATGACCCGGTATTCCTCTACAACCCGGTCGATGAAGACCCGATCAGAGGGTTTGCCTCCTTGGGCGATGCCTACAAGCACCTGCGCACCCAATTGCTGGACAGGGCCTACCGCGCACGCTTCATCGCCCTTGCCCTGCAGGAGCAGCAAGCGGATCTGAACACCAAGCTCATGGGCGAACTGTTCAGCAACGCCGACGAAGCGCCCGACAAGCCACTGATACCTGACACTTCGACGCATCTTGAAGTCATCGAAAAGGCCTTGCCTGTCCGGCCGTGGGCGTCCCTGGAGTCGAATCACCTGATCAGGCTCAAGGCCGATGCGCGAAGAATCGCAGTCCCCACAGCGGATGTGGACGCCAACGTACGCCTGCGCGACCTGGAACACTGGTTCGAACTTGGCATGACCGTGCTCAACGTCGCGGCCATGTTCGTGCCATGCCTGAACCCGATCATGCTCACACTCGGTGCCTCGCAAATCATGGAAAGTGTCTTCGAGGGCATCTCGGCCTGGGAGGAAGGCGATAACGCACAGGCCTTGGCGCAATTGGAATCGGTGTTGCTGAACGTCGCGCTCGTCGGTGCGATAGGCGCAGGCGCGGTGGCCCTGAAAGCCTCCGGATTCGTCGATGGCCTGCAGAGTATCGTTAAGGACGGTAAAGACCAGTTGTGGAACGGCTCCCTGAAAGACTATGTGAACACCACCTCGATTCCGCCGCACCTTGAACCCGATTCCATGGGCCGCTACGCGTTGGATGGCCGCTACTACGTGCGACTGGATGGCGAACTGTACGAACAGGTGCAAGAGGACGGCCGCTGGCAGATAAACCACCCACAAGACCCACAAGCCTACCGACCAGCCTTGGTGGACAACGAAGCAGGCAGCTGGCGCTCGGTTCATGAAAACCCTGTTGAATGGGACCAGCAACGTTTGTTGCGGCGCCTGGGGCCGATCAGCGACGGCCTCGATGACACAGAACTGGACGCAGCGATGAAATGCACCGGCGAGCGCAGCGATACACTGCGTCATGCCCAGGTTGGCGCACAATGCCCCCCCGCGCTGCTGGCCGATGTCATCGACCGCTTGAGGTCTAACCGCCAGGTAGACGACATCATCGACCGGGTGCGCCATGGCAAGGCGCTCGCAGCTTACAAGAACTTTGCGCTGCCTAGCCTGACGGAGCTCGATGGCTGGCCGCAGCAGTACGTGATCAAGGCCTACCGTGGGCCGGAAAGCTGGGGAGAAAGCACGCTCTACGGGCAGGTGGATCAGGCCGCTCCGGTGCCGATCGAGATCAACCGCAGTGAACTGGAGAACGGCCAGCTCAGCGAGCGAGTCGTGGCACAACTGGATGATGACGCCATCAACAGGCTTTTACCTCAAGGTACCGACATGGCCGATCAGGCCAAGGCGTTGAGCGAAAAGCTCGCACGGCACCTTGAAAACGAACGCAAAGCGCTGTTCGATCGACTGTACACCCGTGATACCGCCGTCCTGTCCGAGAAAGCCCAGGTCATCGCCGCGCAGTTTCCCAGCGTGCCCCACCGAGCCATCGAGCAGATCATGGCCAGGACCAGCGCCAGCGAACGCTTGCACCTGGGCAATGGCCGAGTGCCCCTGCGCGTTGCCGAGGAGGCCCGGGCGCTGCAAGCTCACGCCCGGCTGGACAAGGCCCTGCTGGGGCTCTATCGGCCAGCGCTGGCCAACACCGATAGCGCGGTATTGGACGCAGCCCTTGAAACCGAACATCCCCACGCCGATGCGCTGCAACGCTTCGAGATCGCTGCTGCCGACCGGCCCCAGGCGGCCAGGCTGATCGGCCAGCAGCCGATCAGGCCAGGCTATCGTTCGCCGATGCGCCTGGCCGATGGGCGAACTGGCTATCCGCTCAGCGGTCGTCTACGTTGGCCCAACACGGCTGATCGACGGCTACGCGCGCTCTATCCAAGCCTAAGTGCAAGCGAGCGTAATGCCTTGCTGGGCCAGTTGCGCCAGCGCGGCGATGTCGCTGGACAGATCCGTGCACTGGAAATCGAACGCAACACACTCGACAACAGCCTGCGCGATTGGCAGAACCAGGGCCCCGAAGACCAGCGCGCCGAACGTGGCGTGTTGCGCGAGCTGATCAACAACGCCTGGCGCCGGGACGAGCCTGACACCCTGACCCTGCAAGCACTGGATATCGAATCCTTGCCGTCGTTGCCCGCGCGGTTCGATCACATCACCACGGTGAACATCCGCAACCTTGGCATCCGCCACATCCCGGCGGACTTCTTCCAGAGCTTCCCTTCACTGCGCACACTTCGCCTGGCGCAAAGCCCTGAGCTGGACTTCGAAGAGGTGTTTCATGCGCTCGCCTCCACCCCCCAGCTGGAAGCGCTGGAACTGGGCAACAACCAACTAGGCGCCCTGACCGAGAGCATGCGCCAGCGCCTGGCTGGCCTGACCCGCCTGCGGCGGTTGAGCTTGCGCCTCAACAGGCTGCAGGTTTCCGATGCAGACCTACAGACCATCACGCAGTTGCCCCTGGAGCGCCTTGACCTGGAAAACAACGACATTGCCCTGACCCCAGCCTTGGCAGCACGCTTCTCCAACCTGACCCGCCTGCGCGACTTGCGCCTGACCAACAACCCCCTGCAGCATGCACCCGACCTGACCGGCCTGACCCGCCTGGCCAACCTTCGCCTGCGCAACTGCCTGCTGCAGACCTGGCCACGCGGGCTCACGGCGCTGATGACGCAAGCTGACCTGCAGTTGCGCTACCTGAGCCTGAGCTACAACCCCATTGCCGAGCTGGTGGACCTCGAGCCGATTCTCACCAGCCCCTTCGCCGAGGCCGTACGCTCAGGACAAGACAATGGCCATTGGGACTTCACTGCCAATGACCTGGATGCACAGAGCAATCGCAGGCTAGGTGCCACGGGGGTCGTCATCGACAGCGAAAACGAGCTGGCGGCCGCTGCCGAAGATTTCTGGCCGCAGCATGCCAACGATGAACAGCGCGCGCTCTGGAACGAACTGTTCGAAGGGGATGCCAATCGCCATCTACGCGACGTGGTCGAACGCGTCGCAGGTTCGGCGCAGGCTCAGAACAATCTGCCCGAGTTGACTGACCAAGTCTGGCAACTGCTTGAGCAGGCCGGTCGAGATGAGGAGCTGCGTACGCATCTGGACACGGTCGCGCAAGATTATCCGCCAACCTGCGGCGACGCCGGGACCGATGGCTTCAGCGCCCTCGAACTCGAAGCACTGGCCTTCAGGGAGATTGCCGAAGAAGCCGACCGCCCCGCCTACCTGTTCAACTTCTTCAGAAAGCTCTATCGCCGCGAAATGGTCAATGCACTGGGCGAGCGGATTCAACTCGCCCGCCTGGCACGCCAAGCTCGTCTGCTGGAACTGGACCGACTTCCCCCCGAGGCGCAGCCTACGGACCTGGCCGTTCCGGCACTGGACGAACTCGACAGGCTCACTGACGATGACCTTCTGCAGGGCGGAACGGACCTGATCGAAATCCGCCTGGCGTTGCGCCAATTGTTGGCGCTGGGGCTGGATTTTCCGGAAACCAGCCAAGGTATGCTCTACCGCACCGAAGCCATGATTTCAGGACGGGTGGCAAGCAACGTCGAACACGCGGTCCTCGCGCTCGACGAAACGGCCGCCGGGCGCAGGGACTGGATTGCCCGACAACCCAGCTGGCAGCGCTACCTCAGCCAACACTTTGCCGAGCGTTTCATGGCCCTGGACGAACGCTGGTACCAGGGCATCCAGTACCTGGACTACTGCCTGGATGCAGAGAACGAAGCAGTAACGTCGCTGGATCAGGCGGTCTTGCGGGCAATCACTGATGTGATGCCCGAGGCGCCGCTGGATGATGCTGGCCAATTGCGCAGAATGGACTTGGGAAGCGCAGACTACGACCAGGCCAGCCGGCGTCTGAACACCGGCCGCGATCAGGATCGTCAGGCGTTGTTCGAACAGCTGACCCGCGATCAGGACTGGAACGACTGAACCTCGCTACTGGCCGCGCAGGTCTTCGAAGAACGCCTGCCGTCCATCTACCTGGCTCGAGGCACGCGGCGCCGTCGCCGCGTCGCCGTTGGCCGCTTCCACATGCCAATAGCAGTGCCTGACCGCCCGGGTCACCGCCACGTAGGCCAGGCGCTGCACTTCCTCCTTCTGCGCCGTGTCGAACGGCTGGGCATCGCCGGCGCGGCCAAGGCCGGCCTGGCGATACACCTGGTTCTTGTACGGCGAGCTGGTCAGGTACTGGCAATCACCGAGCATGAACACCGCATCGGCCTGCAGGCCCTTGGCGCTGTGGTAGGTGAGCTGACGCAGGCGCCGCTGTTCGGCGGGCAACGCAGCTTCAGCCTGCAATACGCTGTGCAGGTGCTCACTCATCAGCGCTTTGTCGCTGCCTTTGCGGTACAGCATCATCACCGACTCGCCACGCTGGTAATGCTCGATCAGCGTCTGCCCCAGCGCCGCCTCGTCGCGCTCGAACACCTTGACCGGCGAACCTGGCAGCTCGGCCGCTGGTCCTGCGGCACGAGCCTTCTTGCCGGCGATGGCCGGCGCGCCCTTGACCAGGTGCTCGGCCGCATCGATCACCTGCTGCTGGCAGCGGTAGTTGTCGACCAGCATCACCCGGGTATTTGCCGGCGACGGGAAGGCCTTGGTGAACTCCATGAAGTACTTCGGCGAACTGCCGCGCCAGCCATAGATCGACTGCCAATCGTCACCCACGCACATCAGCGACGAATGCTGGGCATGGCGCCCGGTGTGCATGGCAGGGCCACGGCGCCGGATCTCGGCCAGGCTGGCACGCAGCCAACTGACGATCTGCGGCGAAACGTCCTGGAACTCGTCGATCATCAGGTGCGCCAGCGGGCGCAGCAGCGGGTCGGGCAGCAGTTGCAGGTTTTCCGGGTTGTTCTCGCCGAACAAGGCGAACATGCGGTTGTAGCTCATCACCGGTGGCGACTGGTTCAGCAAGTGCGCTTCCAGTGCTCGCCAGTACAGGGCCAGGGCCTCGAAGAACAGCGCGTCGGGGTCGCCGGTCGGGAAGCTCATCGCCGCCACGGCACCGTTCACCTCCAGGCCCAGGTTCTCGATGAAACTGGCAGCGCCGACGAAGGCGTCGAGCAGCGGCGCCGGGGCCAGATCACCTTTGACCTTGTACTCGAAACCGGGGCCGGCCACCGCATCGCCGGCCAGCGACGCGGCCAGACGCCGGGCCATGGCGTAGTTGTCCAGCCAGATCAGCGGCTTGTCGCAGAAGGCCTGCAACAAGGTGCGCTTCACCGCCCATTCCGCTCGGACTGCCAGCTTGGCGCCAGGTCGCTGGTACTGGGCACTTTCGGACGGGTCGAAACCCAGCACGACCCAGGCATCCAGCCCTTCCAGTCGGCCATGAACATGAAAGCGGCTGCCGCGGATCTCGACGGTTTCGCGGCACGGTTCGATGCCCTTGATCGGCCAGGCACCCGCGGCGAACCACAGATCCTCGATCACGTCGCACAGTTCTTCGTCACGTTGTGCGGCCAGTTGCGTTACCTGCACGCGTTTCTGCACGTCGGGGTGGTCCGGGTCCAGCGGCTTGAGCTGCAAGGCTTCACGGCGCAGGGTGGCGATGATTTCGGCAAAGCGCGGGCTTTCGGCAAGCAGGTCACGGTAGCAGAGGTTGAGCTGCTGACGCTGGGCATCGTTCAGGCGCAGGTCGAAAGGGTTGCTTTGGGCCTCGGCTTCGCGGCCGGCAGGCATCTCGTTGCCCAGGTTCTCGAAGGCGCGCAACTGGCCAAAGCCTGGCAGGCTGCGCACCAGCGGCAGAATGCGCGAGTGGAAGGTGCGCACCAGTTCGCGGGCGCGGGCCGGTTGCAGGTCGAGTTGCCACAGGGCGAACACCTGCACCAGGCGCTTGATGAAGTCCTTGCGCGACTCGCGGGTGAAGGTGACCACGGTCATCGCGTCCAGTTCGTAGCCCAGGTAGTGGCGCAATAGCAGGATACGCAGCACCAGCGAGGTGGACTTGCCCGCCCCCGCGCCCGCCACCACACAGGTGGAGGGCGTTTCGCTGAAGATCAGCTTCCACTGGGCGGCACTGGGCTGCGCCTCGGCGGGCAGGCGCTGGGCCACGTCAGCCTTGAAGCGCTTCTTCAGCTCGGCGGTCAACGGCAGGCGCCAGTCGTCGAACAGGTTGTCGTCCTGGCCGGGCACAGCGGCGTGGTCAGGGCGCGAATCGCGGATCACCAGCACCTGCCGCCCGGCTTCGTAACCCTCTGCCCGCCCCTGCTCGAAGCCTTCGCGCAGGCCATCGGCATGGCCAACGCGCTGACCGCTGGCATGACCGTGGAACCAGGAGTCGCGGTGTTGCGCCTGCAGGCGGGTCAGGCCACGGCCCAGCAGGCGCGCAGCGAGGCGGCGAAACCAGGGCAGTTGGGCAGGTGGGGTCAGTTCGGCGAGGGCCTGGGGTTGCTCGTGGGCCACGGTCACTCCGTTGAAATTCGAATCAAGACGCATGTTCGCCCCATCCGCCAAAAATCGCCAGCGATTGCTTTCAGATCAGTGGATTAGGCGACGAACCGGAGAATGAATCGCGAATATAACTATCTACTAATACGATAATAATTAGCCGATATTTACGCTTATTTTCGATCTTTCTTTGGCGCATCATGGCCTCATTCCACTGATTCAAGGAGTACGACCATGCTGCAACTGCGACCCTTCGAAAGCCTTGGCCACGCCAACCACGGCTGGCTAGACGCTCACCACCACTTCTCGTTCGCCGAGTACCACGACCCGGCCCGCATGCACTGGGGCAACCTGCGCGTGTGGAACGACGACCTGATCGCTGCCGGCAGCGGCTTCCCGCCACACCCGCACCGCGACATGGAGATCATTACCTATGTCCGCGAAGGGGCCATCAGCCACCAGGACAACCTGGGCAACAAAGGCCGTACCGAGGCCGGTGACGTGCAGGTGATGAGCGCCGGCAGCGGTATCGTGCACAGCGAATACAACCTGGAAAACATCGATACGCGAATCTTCCAGATCTGGATCATCCCTGAGCGAGTTGGCGATGCACCGTCGTGGGGGACGCGGCCGTTCCCGAAAGGTGAGCGTGGCGAAGGCTTCGTGACCCTGGCCAGTGGCCGAGCGGGCGATGAAGAGAGCCTGCAGATTCGCACCGATGCACGGCTGGTGGCGGCGACCCTGAAGGCCGGGGAAACGGCTGAATACCGCTTCGATGCCGGGCGCCGGGGTTACCTGGTGCCAGCCAAGGGGCTGGTGGAGGTCAACGGGGTGCAGGCCAAGGCTCGGGATGGCGTGGCCATCGAGCAAGAGGACGTGCTGCGGGTGACTGCCATGGAAGACAGCGAGATCGTACTGGTCGATGTCGCTTGATTGAGCGGGGCCGCTGTGCGGCCCAATCGCCGGCAAGCCGGCTCCCACAGGGTTCGTTGGCGGCTTCGCTTACCCTGTGGGAGCCGGCTTGCCGGCGATTGGGCTGCAAAGCAGCCCCCTTGACAGATCAATCAGGCAATCGCCGCATCCACCAGCACCTGCGCTTCCGCGACCAGGCGCTGCAAGTGCGCCTCGTCGATGAAACTCTCGGCGTAGATCTTGTAGATATCTTCGGTGCCCGAAGGCCGCGCGGCAAACCAGCCGTTGGCCGTCATCACCTTCAGGCCACCAATCGCCTGACCATTGCCCGGCGCATGGCTGAGAATCTGCACGATCGGCTCGCCCGCCAGCTCGGTCGATTTCACCTGCTCCGGCGCCAACTTGCTCAACAGAGCCTTCTGCTTGGCGTCGGCCTTGGCCTCGACCCGCGTGGCAAACGGCTTGCCGAGTGCCGCCGTGAGATCGGCATAGGCCTGGCTCGGGTTGCGTCCGGTACGCGCGGTCATCTCCGCCGCCAGCAGCGCCGGGATCAGTCCGTCCTTGTCGGTGGCCCACACCGAACCGTCTCGGCGCAAGAACGATGCGCCAGCACTCTCTTCACCGCCAAAGCCCAACGAACCGTCGAACAGGCCCTGGGCAAAGAACTTGAAGCCCACCGGTACTTCGTACAGCTCGCGCCCCAGGCGCTCGGTGACCCGGTCGATCAAACCACTGGACACCACGGTCTTGCCCACTGCGGCATCGCTGCGCCATTGCGGACGGTTGCGGTACAGATAATCGATGGCCACAGCCAGGTAATTGTTCGGTGGCAACAGGCCGTCGGCGGTGACGATGCCATGGCGGTCGTGGTCCGGGTCGCAGGCAAAGGCCACGTCGAAGCGCTCGCGCAAGCCGATCAGGCCTTGCATGGCGTAGGGCGAGGATGGGTCCATGCGAATCTGGCCGTCCCAGTCGACGGTCATGAAGCGGAAGGTCGGGTCGACTTCGGTGTTCACCACTTCCAGGTTCAGCTGATAACGCTCGGCGATTGCCGACCAGTAGCGCACCCCTGCCCCGCCCAGCGGGTCGACGCCCAGGCGCAGGTTGGCGGCGCGAATCACGTCGAAGTCGATGACGTTTTCCAGGTCGGCCACGTAGTGTTCGATGTAGTCATGGCGCTGGGTGGTCGAAGCCTGCAGGGCCTGGGCATGAGCCATACGCTTGACCCCGGCCAGATCGGCTGCCAGCAGTTCGTTGGCCTTGGCCTCGATCCACTTGGTCACGTCGCTGTCGGCCGGCCCGCCATTGGGCGGGTTGTACTTGAAGCCACCGCTTTGCGGCGGGTTGTGCGACGGGGTGATGACGATGCCATCGGCCAGGCCTTGGGTGCGCCCACGGTTGTAGCAGAGGATGGCGTGGGAGACGGCAGGCGTCGGGGTGTACTCGTCGTCTTTCGACAACATCACCTGCACACCATTGGCCGCCAGCACTTCCAGGGCGCTGGCGGCAGCCGGCGCAGACAGCGCATGGGTATCGGCACCGATGAACAGCGGGCCGTCGATGCCTTTTTCCTGGCGGTACAGGCAGATGGCCTGGGTGATCGCCAGCACGTGGTTTTCGTTGAAGCTCAGGTCGAACGAACTGCCACGGTGCCCCGAAGTGCCGAAGGCCACGCGCTGAGCCGCCACGGCGGCGTCGGGGCGGCCGGTGTAGTAAGCGGTGAGCAGGCGGGGGATATCGACCAGCACGCTGGCCGGAGCCGGCTTGCCTGCCAAAGGACTGAGCGTCATGCAGAAACCTCAAGTTCAACGGATGTTGGAGTTGGAACACGCAGTGTACTGGGAGTTGCAATGCCGCGCGACGGCCCATCGGGTATTATTCGCTGGCCGTTCGCCACCAGCTGGGAAACATCTGCTGCACCCGGGCTTCGGCAAAGCGCTGGTCGATCAGCACCAGCACCCCGCGGTCTTGGTCGCCGCGTATCACCCGGCCTGCCGCCTGGATCACCTTGCGCACACCGGGATACAGGTAGGCGTAGTCGAACCCTGCGCCAAACTGACGGCCCAGGCGCTGCTTGAACTGCTCATTGACCGGGTTGACCTGGGGCAACCCGAGCGTGGCGACGAACGCACCGATCAAGCGCGTACCGGGCAAGTCCACGCCTTCGCCGAAGGCACCACCAAGCACAGCGAAACCTACGCCCTGGCCATCCGCCACGAAGCGCTCGAGAAACGCCTGGCGCGCGGTTTCGTCCATGCCCGGCGCCTGGGCCCACGTGGGGATCGCGGGGTGTTGCTCGGCCAACAGGCCGGCGACCTGCTGCAGGTACTCGAAGCTGCTGAAGAACGCCAGGTAGTTGCCCGGCTGGCGCTGGTACTGCTCGGCGATCAGCGCGACGATCGGCGCCAGCGAGGCCTGGCGCTCCTGGTAGCGGGTCGACACCTGGCTGGCGATACGCACTTCGAGCTGTTCGGCACGAAACGGCGCGGCCACTTCCAGCCAGGCGGTATCGGCCGGCATGCCCAGCAGGTCGGTGTAGAAATGCCGCGGGCTCAGGGTGGCGGAAAACAGCGTCACGCTGCGCGCGGCCTGCATGCGTGGGCCGAGCAGGCGGGCCGGGTTGACGTTGCGCAGGCACAGGGTGGCCAGTTTGCGCTTGCGCGGCCCTTCGCGCTGGGTGATGTCGAACAGAAAGTGCTCGTCGAACAGCTCGGCGACCCGGCTGAACTGCAGCGACTGGTAGAAGAACTGCAATACCTGCGGGTCCAGTTCGGTGGGCTGCTGATTGAAGCGCTCCTGGATCAACCCGATGCACTGCTGCAAGGCGCGCAGGAAGTCTTCGGGCAAGCACTCGCTGGCCGCATACGGTGCTCGTTGTGCCTTGTACAGGGCATTCCATTGGCGGTTCAGGCGGTCCAGCGCGCTGGTCAGGCCTTGCGGCTTGCTCTGGCGCAGGGCGAGCAGCTGGCCCTGGTCGAGGCTGGCGCTGTACATGCCGCGGCCGCGCTCGACCAGGTTGTGCGCCTCGTCCACCAGCACCGCGACGCGCCACTGGTTGACCTGGGCCAGGCCGAACAGCAAGGCATGGGCATCGAAGTAGTAGTTGTAGTCCGCGACCAGCACATCGACCCAGCGGGCCATCTCCTGGCCCAGGTAATAAGGGCAGACCTGGTGCTCCAGCGCCACCTCACGCAAGTTGTCGCGGTCCAGCAGGGGCCGCTGCGCCGCCGCTTCGCGTGCAGCCGGCAAGCGGTCGTAGAACCCCTGGGCCAGCGGGCAGGACTCGCCGTGGCACGCCTTGCCCGGGTGCTCGCAGGCCTTGTCACGGGCAATCAGCTCCAGCGTACGCAGGGCCGGCTGCGGCGAGGCCGCGTTCACTTGTCGCAAGGCATCCAGGGCCAACGCCCGGCCTGGCGTCTTGGCGGTCAGGAAGAACAGCTTGTCGAGCTGCTGCGGGACCACGGCCTTGAGCAACGGGAACAGGGTGCCCAGGGTCTTGCCGATGCCGGTGCTGGCCTGTGCCATCAGGCAGCGCCCGGTGCTTACTGCCTTGTACAGGGTCTCGGCAAGCTGGCGCTGGCCCTGGCGAAACTGCGGGTAGGGAAACGCCATGGCCTGCAAGCCACGGTCGCGTTCTGCCAGGCGCTGCTCCTGGCCCTGAGCCCAAGCCAGAAATCGCCGGCACTGGGTTTCGAAGAACTCACGCAGCATATCGGCACTGCAGGGCTCGCTGATCAGCGTCTGGTCGTCGTTGTCCACGTCCAGGTACACCAGCGCCACCTCGATGGTGGGCAACTGCCGCGCCTGGCACAGCAGCCAGGCATAGACCTTGGCCTGGGCCCAGTGCAATTGGCGATGGTTGGCCGGCTGGCGAGCCAGGTCGCCACGGTAGGTCTTGATCTCCTCCAGGCGGTTGGCGACAGGGTCGTAA
Organism: Pseudomonas sp. KU43P; assembly: GCF_033095865.1. Taxonomy (NCBI): domain Bacteria; kingdom Pseudomonadati; phylum Pseudomonadota; class Gammaproteobacteria; order Pseudomonadales; family Pseudomonadaceae; genus Pseudomonas; species Pseudomonas sp. KU43P. The sequence continues at coordinate 3,253,861 of NZ_AP019365.1, forward strand.
CCGTCGGCACGGCCACGTACCTGCAAGCCTTGATACTGGCCTTCGAGCGGGACTTCCGCTTCATAGCCGGCCGCACGCCGGGCAACTACCCGGCGATGGCCCTCCATCCCCTCCTGGGCAGTCGGCGAGGGGGTGAAGCGCAGGTCCAGGTCACCGACCTTGGCACTGAACTCGCACAAGGCGCGCACGGCCACCCGATAGCTCACGCCGGGCCACCCCAACGCACATGACAGACCGCCACCGGCAGGTGGTGCTCGGCACAGAATTCCAGCCAGCGCAGCTGGTTGTCCTGCAGGCGATCCCCCGGCCCCTTGACCTCGATCATGCGGTAACTGCCCTGCTCCGGCCAGAACTGGATCAGGTCCGGCATGCCGGCGCGGTTGTTGCGGATGTCCTGCAACAGGCGCAGAAAGCACTGCTTGAGGTGCGCCGGCGGCAGGCAGGCCAGGGCCTGTTCGAGCAAGGCCTGGTCGAGCATCGACCAGAACACGAACGGTGACTGCAGGCCGTGCTTGGTCGCGAAGCAGTCGAGAATGGCCTGGCGATGGGTGCCGTCGTCGAGCCGCCCGAGGCAGGCGTCGAACAAGGCGGCGCGGCGCAGTTGGAAATCGGCGTCGTGCAGGTCCTGCGGCGCGGCCTGGAACGGGTGGAAGAAGGCGCCGGGAACCGGGGCGAAAATCGCGTCCCAGCACAACAGGCCGAACAGGCTGTTAAGCAAGGTGTTCTCCACGTAGTGCACCTCAGCCCCAGCTTGCGCCAGGTGCTGCCGCACGGCCTCCTCGACACCCAGCTCGGCAAGCTCGCGCGGCAACTCTAGCTCGATGAGTTGCGGCGCCGTGGTGCGCCGGCGCGGCTGCGCGGGGCCGCCAAGCTTGCGTGCCAGGCGCGGCAACATGCGCTGCAGTGCCTGCACCTCCAAGGCATTGGCGGGGGCGGCGGCCAGTTGCACGGCCAGCTCATGGGCCTGGGCCCAGCGCTCGCAGCGTTCGAGCACCCGCACCTGGCGAATGCGCGCTTGCGCATGGTTGCTGCGGCCATACACTGTCAGGGCCAAGTCCCAGTCACCAAGGCGTTCGCAGTGCCGGCCGAGAGCGAACAGCAGGCGCCCGTGGCGCCGTGCCAGCCAAGGGTTGTCGCTGCGCCACTGGGCCAAGGCATCGAGGATCGCGGCAGGCGCCTCGCCCTGTTCCAGGCGCTCGGTGCAGTGGTGCAAGGCCATCGCCAGGTCGACCTCGCTACGCTGCTGCAGGGCTCGAGAGCCGGGGCTGAACGGCACCTGCTCGAAACGCAGCACACCCAGGTCGGCCAGCACGAAGTCCGACCAATCCTGGTACAGGTTGCCGAAAAACAGCAGGCGCATGCGGTCGCACAACGGCTGCAAGCACCACTGCAGGATGCCCACCGGCGCCTGCTCGAACCATTGCGCCAGCGGCCTGGGCGCCAGGGCCAAGCCCTGTAGCTGCGCGAACAGGTCGCTTTTGGCCGCACGCGGACGGCTCAGTTGCCCGGCAAAGCCATGGGCAAGCTCGTCCTTGCGCAACAACGCGAACAACTGATCCAGGCTCAACTGCTCCGGCTCGCGCACCCAGCCCAACGCCTGCAAGGGCTGCAGCGCACGCACGGTATCGCCGATCTCGGCATAGTCGAGCCGGTCGCTGCGAAACAGCTCGCCCTTGCGCATCACCATGCGCACCATCAGCGCCTGAGCCGACTGCTCCAGGGCCACGAATGCCTGCAGGAAGGCCAGTTCCTGGTCATCGAGCAAATCGGCGTAACGTTGTTCGACCCACTGCAACACCTGGCGAAAATTGTGCAGGTAATACAACGGGTCCTCGACGGAATGGGCAATCACGAGGCATGGTCGGGCGGCAAAATTGAGCACTGTTTATACATACAGATAGCGCGCCCTGGCAAGCGCCATGGATCGCATTACCCTGGCGTTCACCGCCTGCCGACGAAAGGCAGGCACTCACGCCTCATCAGCCGCCCGCTTCGCGCCATGCACCGCCAGCGCTTCCCCTAGCCTGAACACGGCCTCGCGCAGTGCGCTGGGCTGCTCACCTGTCCAGGTCAGCAGCAGGCAATGCCGGTAACGCCCCTGCAGGCTGAACTGCGCGCCTGCCATTACCGCCAGGGCGGTTCCTGCCATCGCCGCCACCACACGATCCGCGAGCGCCGGCCGCCGCAGCCGTACCCACACGGCATGCCCGCCCTCGGGCACGGTGAACACCAGCTGCCCGCCCAGGTGCGCGTCCAACTGATCGCAGAGCTGGCGCATGCGCTGGCCCAGCACCACGCGCTGGCGACTCAGGTGTCGGTCGATCTCGCCTTTGCTGAACATCTGCGCCAGGGCCTGCTGGCGCAGCGGTGGCAACTGGAAAGCGCGCCGAGCAAAAGCTTCACCCAGCACCGGATGCCGGCCCAGCACGTAAGCATAGGGGGCCTCGGCCCCGACTGCGGCTTCAAGCGAGCCGAGCACCAGCAACCAACGCGGATCGACCCGGTCACGCAGGCGCGCGCCAGATGACGCTGCGAAACGGCGTTCGCTGTCCAGGTCGTTTTCCAGCAACCAGATAGGCTGCCCTTCCAGCAGCCGAGCGACCTGTTGCTGGTCGTATGCCGAAATCATCCCGCCTCCTGGCAGGCCAAGGCAGGACGGCATGATCAGCATTCGCACCGAACCTTGCCCGAGCAACTGCGCCAGGCTCCCAAGGTCAAAGCCGCCCTCACTGTCCAACGGCACTTCCAGCACTTGCATGCCAAGGCGCTGCAGCACGCGCAGCAAGCGCCAGCAACAAGGCGATGCCACCAAAATCGTGCCGCCCTGCAGCGCCAATGCGGCCAGCAGCGTTTCCAGCACGGCCTGCACGTCCGGGCCGAGGTGCACATGCTCGGTCTTCCAGAGCTGGCCGCCCGCCCGGGCATAACGGTCGGCCAAGGCCTCCCGCAGGCGCACGCTCGCGCTGCACGGCGGCATGGCCTGCACACGCTGTCGCGCCAGGCGCCGCTCATGGGCAAGCAGCGTACGTTCCAGGTTCGGCTGCACGGGCTCGGCGCTGCGGGGCATGCGTGCCTCGCCCGTGCCCACGCTGAGCTGGGCGAAGTAACCGGACTTCGCCACCGAACGCACACGCCCTTCATTTTCCAGCAGGCCATAAGCGGCCTGAACGGTGGCCAGCGACACCCGCAGGCGCCGGGCCAAGGCGCGCAACGAGGGCAGACGCAGCTCCCCGCCGCGCTCCGCCTGGTCGATCAACGCCTGCAGGTAGCGATACACCTTGTGATAGGCAAACTCTCGCCCCATCAGACGGCGGCCTCGCGGGCCAGCAGGCGCAGGCGTACATCGCGCCGTGCCAGGCCGGCCAACAGGCTCCTGGTAGCGTGCTGCAAACGCCCGCCATAGATGGCCCGCAAATGCCCAAGCGCCAGGCCGCTGGTGTTGACCAGCCAATGCTTCACCGCATCGGGGCAGGGTTTGCCTTGCAGGGCACGGTGCAGGTAGGGCAACGCCACCAGCATGTCGGGGTGGCGACACCGTAAAAAGCGCTCCAGGCCCCGCCCCCGCTCGGCGAATGGGACGTACAGCATGCAAATGAGCTGGGACTGGTCGACACCATACGCCTGGGTGAACCGTGCCTGCTGCGGTACCTGCTGATTACCTGGTGCCCGTTGACCAACCAGGCGTAACGCCTCCCGGCGCGGGGGCTGCGCCAGGCAGCGCGAATGCAGGTCATGCAGCTGCGCCAGGGCCAGCGGGTCCAGATAGGCCGCCAGCGGTGTGGTGTCCTGCGCAGGCTCCAGGTGCTGACCCATCATGCGGTCGAGCTCACCTTCGCTCAGCAGCTGGGGCAGCAGGTCATCAATTGCCAGGAGCCTCATCGGAGCCTGGGCAGGCTGCTCGTGGCTTGGCATCTCTGGCTCGCCTACCGGCAAGCCGGACAGCCCGTGCAACTGGCCGAGCCGTTCGGCCAATGCCGCCAGGCAAGGTTGCGCGGTGATCAGGCCCGTGTCCCCCGCCAGGCGCAGCCCCCGGCGTGCCCATGCCAGGTAGCGGCGCCGCTGACGCACGGGCATGGCCGTCACCAGCACGTCTGCGCACGGCTGGCCTTCGCAAGCCAGGCCCGCGGCAGCGGCCAGTTCCAGGTGCATGCGGCTGCCCAGCAAGGCTTCGGGCCGGGCGTCGACCAGATGGCCGAACAGCAACAAGGCATCGCGTGCCAGCGCCCAGGGCTCAGCGGCACTGTGCTGGCGGTTGAACGTCTCTACCACCCCTGCCTTGACCATCTGCAAGTGAACCCGTGGGTCGTCATGCAGGAACAGCGCATCGAAACTGCGCTCATGGTGCTCCAGCAACGCGCTGCTCGCCGCCGGCAAGCCCACCACACGTACCTGCAACTGGAAGGTCACTGGCGCACGCAAGGCAATGCTCAACTGGGCTGCACGCAAGATGGCCAACAGCCGGGCGCTGCGGTGATCGGCGCCCTGGACCACGAGCAACTTGAACGTACCGATGTATTCCGGCCCTCCGGCCACCAGCAACAAGCGCTGGATCAGCAACTGCAAGGAAGCGCGCTGGGGTTGGGACATATGGCCCAATAGGCGCTCCAGCACTTGTTGGTAGATATAGTGCATCGCCTGATCGTGAATATTGCTCACGGGTCACCTCACTGCTTCAGTCATGCACCGCGTTGTTATTGTTGGCACCAACCGTCGCGCGGTGTAATCAATCTAAGAAATTTCCCATAGCTCTTTAGGAAAAACCCACTTAGGTAAAACTGAAGTAGCGAAACACTGTCGCCAAACCATCGAGAAATAAGATCCCCTTCGCACCCCCAACGCCTGACGCCCTAGCCCAGCGCAGGGCCTCCCCCTCTTCATCGCACGCTCCTTGCGTTAACTATCATTGCGCCATTATCGAGTGTTGCTGAACGAATAAAAGATACAGACCACGGTAAAAAAACCATTCAGTTGCGGGGAAAACACCAACACAGCCGCTGATCTTGCCGAATTAAAGGGGGGGCATTGCGGGCAATGCCAGCCACAAGCAAGTCTCCGTTAATAAGGGCATGAGACGCTTGAGCTTTAGTTGTGGGAATTATCTGATTTTCAGACAAAAAACCCGGGCTGAGCCCGGGCTTGTTTCACTGGCAGCGCCCTGTCAGGGCTGCGCCATGTCCAGCACCACTCGCCCGCCGCACGGGCACTCGTCCATGCACCGATGGGCCTCGACCACCTGGCTGAACGGAAACACCTTGATGATCTGTGGTGTCAGCAACTGGTCGGCAGTGAACTGGTTGATATCACGCAGGGCACGCTGCAACGCCACCTGGTCCTGGCTGATGCCCAGCTCCGGCTTGCCGGTGAAGTTGCCGATGCAATGCACGTAGAACTGGATGTTCTTCTGGAACGCCGCGCAGGCCGGGAACGGCGTCTGGTTGCCGCCTTGCAGGCCATACAGCACCAGGCTGCCGCGCGGTGCCAGCACATCGCCGAGCAGCGACATCTGCGGGCCACCCATGCCATCGAGGACCATGTCCACGCCACGGCCGTCGGTGTACTTGCCCACCTGCATCAGCAGGTCCTGCTCTTCGGTGACGATCACCTTGTCGGCGCCCAGGCCCAACAGATAGTCACGCTGCTCGGGTTCCTTGGTGGCGGCGAACACCTTAAGCCCAAGCGCCTTGCCCAGCTGCACGAAGGCAGGCCCGGCGCAGTGGCTGGCGTCGGTCACCAGGGCGGTCTGCCCAGCCTTGGCCCGCGCCAGGTCGACGTAGGCAAAGTAGGCGATCAGCAACGGCGTGTAGTGCACGCTGGCCTCGATCGGCGTGAGCACGTCGGGGTAACGGGTGATGGCCGTGCGCGGCAGGACGATGACATCGCCGTACACCGGATGCTCGTTGGCGCTGGCGGCCGGGAAGCTGGCGACCCGGTCACCCACCGCGATATCGTCGACACCCTCGCCGACCATCGTCACCACCCCTGCCATCTCGCTGCCGATACCGGCCGGCAGGCGGGCCTGGGACGGCGCCAGGTTCTGCCGCCAGAGCACGTCGTACCAGCTCACGCCGATCGCCTCGACGCGGATCTGCACCTCGCCGACGGCTGGAGACGGTTCGGCCTGTTCCTCGCAACGGAGCACATCGGCAGCGCCGAACTTGTGGAAACGGATCATGCGGGACATCGCATACCTCGCCTGTGTGAATCTCGTATTACCACGGACTTTATCCGGGCTTTAGCCGTTAGACCATCAGTGGCCGTTAATAGTCGACATGCCTGTCATCGATTGGGCACCTGGCTTTCCTGTGCATTGGCCCCCGGAAATCGGTGCAGGGTAACAGCCTTTGGCCTTAAGATTCACCCCTGCCCCACTTTAGGCGAAGCACACCGATGAATCGAAACGACCTGCGTCGCGTAGACCTCAACTTGCTGATCGTGTTCGAAACCCTGATGCACGAGCGCAGCGTGACCCGTGCTGCCGAGAAGCTGTTCCTCGGCCAGCCGGCGATCAGTGCGGCGCTGTCGCGCCTGCGCAACCTGTTCGACGACCCGCTGTTTGTGCGCACCGGCCGCAGCATGGAACCCTCGGCCCGCGCCCACGAGATCTTCGCCCTGCTGTCCCCGGCGCTGGATTCGATTTCCACCGCCGTCAGCCGCGCTGCCGAGTTCGACCCGGCCACCAGCAACGCGGTGTTTCGCATCGGCCTGTCGGACGACGCCGAATTCGCCCTGCTGCCGCAACTGCTCAAGCGCATTCGCGCCGAAGCGCCCGGCATTGTCCTGGTGGTGCGCCGGGTCAACTACCTGCTGATGCCCACCCTGTTGGCCTCGGGCGAAATTTCGGTGGGCGTGAGCTACACCAGCGACCTGCCGGCCAACGCCAAGCGCAAGGTACTGCGCCGCAGTATGCCCAAGCTGCTGCGCGCCGACAGCGTGCCCGGCAGCATCACCCTCGACGATTTCTGCGCCCGCCCGCATGCGCTGGTGTCGTTCGCGGGCGACCTGTCCGGCTTCATCGACGAGGCACTGGAGGAGATAGGCCGCAAGCGCCATGTGGTGCTGGCGGTGCCGCAGTTCAACGGGTTGGGAAGCTTGCTGGCGGGCACCGATATCGTTGCCACGGTGCCGGATTACACAGCCGATGCACTGACGGCGGCGGGCGGGTTGCGCGCGGAGGACCTGCCGATCGAGGTGCGCAGTTTCGAGCTGCATATGGCCTGGCGGGGGGCGCAGGACAATGACCCAGCGGAGCGCTGGTTGCGGTCGCGGATACAGATGTTCTTCGGCGACCCTGACAGTTTCTAGCCGTCGTCGGGCAGGCTGTTGGAGCAAGGGCAGCAGACGGCTTGAAAAAAGGGCCGGTAAAAATCTTCACCGGCCACACCGCCAATACCCGGCGGCTACTCCTCGTACATGACCTGAGCGATCAGAACAGCGGCAATGTATAGCTCACGATCAGCCGGTTACCTGCTTTCTTTCGTCCGCTCACCCTCAGCGGTCACGTTACACAGGAACCGGGCATAGAGGCCCGCTCATGAGCGGTGCCAAACGTCGACACAGCGCCTGACGAGTGTGTCTGCCTGATCTTGAGTCACGCCACTATGCAGAGAAAGCCTTATCAAGGCATGCCGTCGAGGAGTCGCCGGGGCGCAAAACACCGAGCCATAAATGCCCTCACTTTCCAAGGCATCACGAAGACGCATAGTCTGGCTTTCACTGCCTCCTTCCAGGGCTATGATCTGTTGCGTACCGGGGCTCATGGGTATCTCTGCGTGCTGCAGGGCCTGCCGGACACGGCTGCTGATGGCGTGCAAGTGCACACGGCGATCTTCTACCTTTCTCAGTTTCCTCAAAGCGGCTTCGATCCAGGCCAATTCATGATCAAGTAATGCAGAACTGAAACACACGGGATAGGCGGCCATCATGAAGTAGTCCTTGAACCTCTTCGGACAACCGACCAGCCCTGCACGGCCCGCGAACGCCTTGGCCAAGCTGACAGTAATGAAATGGACATGCTCTTCAAGCTTGAGCGTCTGCGTTACAGTCGCCCCACCACTCCCGAAAACACCCAGTGAGTGAGACTCATCCACGACCAATACACATTGGGTTTCGGACGACACAACTGCAATATCAGCCAACTCACAAAGGCTACCGTTCGTGCTGTAGATGGCATCGACGGCGATGATCCCAGGCCCAGTGCTGCGGATCTTTTGACGAAGGCTTTCAGCATTGTTGTGCCGAAACGGAAAAACCGGAGCCCCCACAGCCCGTGCGCCGTACCAAAGTGACATGTGCGCTAGATGGTCAAGATAAACAGGTGTTCGCTCATCGGCGATCGCTTGCAACAGCCCGGTATTAGCTACCCACCCGGACTGACAGAGAATACTGTCACTCACACCGGCATAGTGGGCAAGCGCCGACTCCAAACGGCGTGTCGCACTGCGTTCATCCTGAAAAACAGGAGACATCAACACGTGAGCTGCCGTCTTGTGCAGAGCGTTAATTTGAGCCTGTTGTAATGACCGCTCATTTGAAAGGCAAAGGTAATCATTACTAGACAGTCGCAGTCCGTCAGGCGTCGGCGAGGCACCATGCAGTAGGTGTCGCCCACCCCACTCTTCCCCCATGCGACTACGCTGAAAAGATTCGATGCGAGAGGCCACAAACTGCGGCAAGGCACTGACATGGTCACCGGTGTCCATGGCCATGGTGAACCCAGAGTGGTTGGCGATAGCGACATTGGAACTCGCCAACAGCGATCAAGATACTGGCAAAAATACCAGGTATGGCATCATCGCCATTGAAAACCCTCCCATTCGCCCAGCACTTGAATCAGGCTTAGATGCAAATTGTTGGGATAACGCCGTAGCTGAAAGCCGCTTTGCCAGATTGAAGCGCGAAGATTCAATGATCTTCCGCCTCAGGTGCTCGGAAAGCCTTGCTGTAGTACCCAGACGGGTCGAAACAGCAAACATGCTTCTTGCCGGATGCAAGCATGTCGCATGCGGTGGCAATGCGTTTGGCGCGCGTCGCGGGTTGCTTGGCAGCAGTCATCCAATGTATCCAGTCTACTCGGGCGAGGGTCGTCGTCTTGCTCCACACCAGGCGAGCCTCAGGCGCAGCTGCCAATGCCTCCTGAAAATCCGCTGGAATCTCAGGTTCGGGCTCCTCCTTCACAGGAGTCAACTCCAGTACAACAGTGTCGCCAATGGCCGCATTTGCGGCTTCGAGTAACGCAGTACCGATCTGCAGCCAGTGGCTGAGCTGACCATCTGGCTCCAGGGTGGCCCGGAAAGGATGCCCGTTCACTGTGCCTTCAACAGTCGTCCTTCCTCGCCTGGGAAGCGTTGCACTTGCATCTTTTGGCAGAACGACGAACGCCCATGCCGAACCGTTTCCAGGTTTCGCCGGACGGAGAAGCTTGGCTTCGAATCGGCTTGTCACATTGTTTGCTGACATTGCTTGACCTCGCGACTAAGTACTCAGTGCCCGTTTCAATACCTCGAAGATTTTGCCGTCTTCCGATTGGGCAACGTTGAAACGCAGAAAGTCCCCTGCAGTCATGGACTGGCTGAAGGCATTTCCTGGCGCCAGTACGACACCTTCCTTCAGGCAGGTTCTGGCCAGCGTAGCTGCATCCTTGCCCTGTGGGAGCTGGCACCAGAGGTACATGCCTGCCTGGGGAATCATCCAGGGCTTGATACCAATGGCCTGAAGCCTCGCTACCGCTCTGTCCATCGACTCGGCCAACCTGAGGCGAACACTCTCCATGTGCTTGCGATACCCGCTATCAGTAATCGCTTGATGGATGATGTCCGCAGCCAAACGCCCGGCCCCGAATGTGGTGGCAATCTTGAGGTCTAGCAGGCTTTCGATCCATTCACGGCGGGCGGCGATGTAGCCGCATCGGATTGAAGCGGAGATGGTTTTGGAGAAGCTGCCTATCTGGATGACACGAGAGAGGCCATCGAAGGCAGACAGCCGTGGCGCGGGCGTATTCTCGAAATCCGCGAAGATGTCGTCCTCTACGATGATGAGGCTGGAGGTGTCGGCCAGCTTCAGCAGCCTGTGCGCAGTGACCGGGGACAGCGTGGCCCCGGTCGGGTTGTGGATACCGGAATTGGTCATGTACAACCTGGGGGAATGCTTTAGCAGAGCAGCGGCGAACCTATCGATGTCCGGGCCCGTCGCCGTGTAGGGTACGCCTACAACATTCACCCTGTGCGCTTTCAGGATTGCGTGAAAATTGAAATAGCAGGGGTCGTCAACCAGGACGGTATCTCCCGGTTCCAGCAGAAAACGGCAAATCAGGTCGATGGCGTGAGTGCCGGAGTCAGTGAGCATGATCTGCTCCAGAGGCGCTTGGGTGCCGATGCCAGCCAGCCGTCGCGACAGGAATTGCCTGAGCGGCAGATGCCCAAGTGGTGAAGCGTATTCAGCCAGTTTCACGGCGTCTGAACGGGCAGCGCTGCGAAGCGCCTTACGCATGCCGGCTTCGTACAGCCAGGATGGAGGTAGCCACCCGCACCCTGGTTTCAATGCATCGCTGGCGGTTTCGAGAGACTGGCGTGAAATCCACAGCGGGTCGACTTCTCGATCGAGCCTAGGGCCCATTTCGGTCAGTACCAATGGCGCCACTGGCCCAGCTACGTAGTAGCCGGAGCCAGGCCGAGCGCTGAGTACGCCCTCTGCCATCAACCGTTCATAGGCCTCTAGGACGGTTGAAACCGACACCTGCATGGTCTGGGCCATTGCGCGGACTGAAGGTATTTTCGCACCTGGCGTGTAGGTTCGAGAGGCTATCCTGGACTGGATCTCACCCATGACGGTTCGAATCAGCGTTGCGCTCCGTTTCATCTCGCCCTCAACTGTACTGGATTCATATGCATAACAGTTCGGTTTAACTGTTCTGGATTGTACATGGCCTTGATGAGCCCGTGAGTGCTGTAATGCGCCCTGACTTGTCGAGGACTGGGCGATGGAAAGATCAACGAACGGGTGGATTAACGGTTTCATAGGCGTCGCAATCTTTGCAGGCTCGTTGCCGGCGACCCGTGTGGCAGTGGCAGACTTCGAACCTACGTTTCTGACCTGCGCCAGGGCAACGATTGCCGCTCTCCTGGGTGCGCTTTTTCTGCTCGTGCTACGCCAGCCTCGGCCTGAGCGTGCTGATGTGCCGTCATTGGCCATAACAGCGCTTGGCGTCGTTATCGGTTTTCCACTGCTGACTGCGCTGGCCCTGCAGCACATCACCTCTGCCCATTCCATTGTCTTTGTCGGGCTGCTGCCACTGTGCACCGCAGGGTTTGCCGTCTTGCGCGGCGGTGAGCGACCTCGGCCACTGTTCTGGTTGTTCTCCATGACAGGGGCCGGGATAGTCGTTGGTTATGCGTTGATGAATGGAGGAAAAGCCTCTGCGGTGGGGGACTTGCTGATGATGGCAGCGGTGGTCGTTTGTGGTTTGGGCTATGCGGAAGGGGCGCGTCTGTCGCGGACATTGGGGGGGTGGCAGGTGATCAGTTGGGCCTTGCTGGTAGCGTTACCGTTCATGCTGGTGCTGACTATCATCAACCTCCCTGCGCCCGATGCTTTTGCCAAGGTAAGCGCCCCTTCGTGGTTCAGCTTTGGCTACGTATCACTGTTCAGCATGCTGATCGGGTTTGTGTTCTGGTATCGAGGGCTGGTCCAGGGTGGGATAGCGGCAGTCGGCCAACTACAACTCTTCCAGCCATTCATGGGGCTTGGCCTGGCAGCATTGCTGCTGCACGAGCAGGTCAGCTGGATGATGCTCGTGGTGACACTGGGTGCTGTCATCTGTGTTGCCGGGGCCAAGAAATACGGCCACTAGGGTCTGTATGAAAAGTCTTGAGACGAAGGTCAGGCAAGGCGAAAACAGCCGAGGAAGCGGAGTTTACGGGTTGTACATGAGTATTCCGAGGCTGTTTTCAACGCAGCATCACCGAGTATCAAGGCTTTTCGTACAGAGCCTAGAGAAGCGTCGCAAGATACTGGGCCTACCTAGCATGGCCCTGACCACCTGACCAGGGCCATGCTAGGTAACCTTCAGCTCACCACATGCAGGTAGTGCAAGTGGCGCTCGTACTGGTCGAGGATATCCCCGATCACATCCTCGCGGCTCCACCCCATGATGTCATAGTCCTGGCCACCCTCGCGCAGGTGCACTTCGGCACGGAAATACTTGCGGGCATCGGCGCCGTCTTCGGTATCACGCATGATGAAGCTGGGGGTATTGAACGCGCGTGGCCGCACTTCGTAGAGGAAACGCCCCTCGCCAGCATGAGAAAGCTCGAGGGCCACGCGCCCGTCCTCACGCTCATTCACCGTCACTTCATAACCCTGCTTGCGCAGTTCGAGGGCGACCTCCTCGCAGGCGGGCCGAACCACTTCGGTGATGAAGCGGTTGACATGAGCGCGGCGCGGCATCATCGCGATATTACGCAATCGGCGTTGCCAACCGCCGTGCGGGTGCCGGGTATGCCGAGGGCCAGGTAATGCCTGGTTGCGCAATCCGCGGCGCGTGGCATCCAGGCTGAGGGCCTTGAACAAGCCCCAGATGGCGACCAAGAGGATGACCGCAAAAGGCAAGGCGCTGGCGATGGTCGCTGTCTGCAGCGCCTTGAGCCCATTGGCCAGTAACAATGCAATCGCGACAGCGCCGATGCTTACCGACCAGAAGATGCGTTGCCACAAGGGGGAATGGCCTTGTCCGGTCGAGGCCAGCATGTCTACCACAAGCGCCCCAGAATCCGCCGAAGTCACGAAGAAAACGACCACCATCAACACCGCGATCAGTGACACCACGCTGGAGAACGGGAAGTGTTCAAGGAATGCGAACAACGCCAGGGAACTGTCCTGGGCGACCACCGCAGCCAAGTCCTTCACGCCATCGTTGAGGATCATGTGAATCGCCGAGTCACCGAATACCGTCATCCACAGCAGGGTGAACCCTGCCGGTACGAACAGCACGCCGCAGACAAACTCGCGAATCGTTCGCCCGCGGGAAATGCGAGCGATGAACAGCCCCACGAAAGGCGACCAGGACAACCACCACCCCCAGTACAACAAGGTCCAGCCACCGATCCAGTCGGTGGGTTCATACGCATAGAGGTTGAACGTTTTGTTGACGATGTCCGAAAGATAGGCGCCGGTGTTCTGGATGTAGGTCTGCAGCAGAAACACCGTAGGCCCGAACAACAGCACGAACACCATCAGCACGACCGCCAGCCCCAGGTTGAGCTCCGACAGAATACGAATCCCCTTGTCCAGGCCGCTGGCCACCGAAAGCGTCGCCAAGGCGCAGGTGGCGGTAATGAGCACCACTTGCACCGTGGCATTTACCGGCAGGCCGAACACATGGTGAAAACCACTGTTGATCTGCAGCACGCCGTAACCCAGGGAAGTGGCGACGCCAAAGACCGTACCGAGGATGGCAAAAACGTCCACGGCATGACCGATGGGCCCGTAGATCCGCTCACCTATCAATGGATACAGCGCCGAGCGCAAGGTCAGTGGTAAACCGTTGCGGAAACTGAAGTAGGCCAGAATCAGCGCGACGATGGCATAGATCGCCCAGGCGTGGAGCCCCCAGTGGAAGAAGGTGATCTTCATCGCTTCACGGGCCGCTGCGACTGTCCCAGGGTCACCCACAGGCGGCGTGGTGAAATGCATCACCGGCTCTGCCACGCCGAAGAACATCAGCCCGATACCCATGCCTGCCGAGAAAAGCATGGCAAACCAGCTGCTCTTGGGGTAGTCGGGCTCGCTGTGGTCCGGCCCCAACTTGATGTCGCCGTAGCGGCTGACGGCCAGAAAAACCACGCTGATCAGCACCAGAGCCACTGTGAGAATGTAGAACCAGCTGGCGTTGGTGATGATCCATTGCTGAACCTGTTCGAACAACGCCTGGGCATGCTCCTGAAATGCCGTGGCATACAACACCAGAAGGAATATCAGTACTGCACTGGTGTAGAAGACAGGTGGATTGAGGGTGCTCCTCGGGTTCGGGGCTGCAGCCATAACGGCAGTTCTCCTTCGTGGGTCGATGAGCACAGGGCTCCCGGGCACGGTGACCTGCTGCAAGACTAGCAGCCAGGAAAACGCCGGTTGGCGTACGACCTCGGTCGGTTCTCCCGGCTCGGGAAATCAAGCCATACTCTTCCTTTCTCCAAAACGACTGTAAGCACGATGGCCGACTCTCCTAGCTCCGCTTCCTCTTCACGCCCTTCATTCTGGCGGGAATGGCGCCAACGCCTGGCATTCTGGGTAGGAGCGCTGCTGGTGGGACTGGTGGCACTGGCATTCGCGTGGCTGGCCGACGCCGCGTTCGCGTTGTTCAAGCGACTATTGGACTACTCGCCATGGTCCCCTGTACTCATCACGCCGATAGGCTTCGCACTCTTGGCGTATTTGGCTCAACGCTGGTTCGAGAATGCCAAGGGAAGTGGCATTCCACAGGTGATTGCCGCATTGGAGATGCCCTCCCGACGCTTGCGTGCTCGCTTGCTTTCGCTCCCGGTGGCCGCCGCCCGCATGAGCCTGACATTAGGCGCCCTGCTGGTCGGAGGCTCGGTCGGGCGGGAAGGCCCCACCGTGCACATCGGTGCGGCAGTGCTCTATACGTTCGGTCGACGTTTAGGCTTGCAAGGTCGGCGCACGATCGCAGGGCTGATCTTGGCCGGTGGTGCTGCCGGGATAGCCGCAGCCTTCAATACACCTTTGGCTGGGGTGGTGTTCGCCATCGAGGAGCTCAGCCGAACATTCGAACAACGCTTCAGTGGCCTGGTGTTGACGGCGGTGCTCATTGGCGGCGTCGTGACACTCGGGCTGATGGGGCACTACGCTTACTTTGGCGAAATCAGTGGCCGGATACCCGAAGGCTGGGGTTGGAGCGAAGTCCCGGCTTGCGGGGTACTTGGGGGCGTGCTGGGCGGCCTCTATGCCAAACTGGTACTGCCAACGGACACAGGTGTCCTCGGACGATTATGTGCGGTGCGCGCAAGGTACCCGATTCGTTTCGCAGCAACGTGTGGACTGTTGCTGGCAATGCTGGGGCTGATGTCCGGCAATCACGTATTCGGTACGGGTTATGAAGAAACCCGAGCCTTGCTCGAAGGGCAACCTGTTACGGATTCGACCTTTCTGATTTGGAAGTTTCTGGCCAATGTAGTCTCCTACCTTTCCGGAATCCCCGGCGGGCTTTTTTCTCCCTCACTCAGCATCGGGGCGGCCTTTGCGCCGCTGTTGAATCTTCTGCCAAACGCAGATCCGCAGGTTTGCGCATTACTGGGCATGGGCGCATACCTGTCCGGCGTGACACGCTCGCCCCTGACGGCTTCGGTCATTGTCCTTGAGCTGACGCACAGCCCTGATCTGGCTATTCCAATGCTGGCGACCACGGTGATAGCGGCAACGGTATCAGGCTGGATATCCCCGGTCTCCCTGTACCACGCCCTGGCCAAGCAGATCATCGAAAAAATCCACGTCGGTTCGTCCTTGAGATAGGCATACGGATAACGCCTTCCAGGCGCTGAAGAACCTGCATGTCGATTTTTGCAGGAGGACTCACAGGCGTTGGCTAGATTACAAGGGAGCCGTTTCATTTTAAGGAGGAGTGACAATGAAAACCGTGCTGCTGAAGATCAAACATGAATTCATGAAAGCGCTTCCCCCGACCATCTTTTTCTTCATCATTCTGCACATCGTTGCCTTGATTCGCGCACTCATGATCAAAGGTTCCGGGGTGGATCTGCCCGTCTCAGCGTCAGTGCTGATCGCCTCTCTGATTCTCGGGAAGTCTGTTCTGGTAGCCGACATGCTGCCCTTCATCAACCGCTTCCCTGACAAGCCGCTGCTTTGGAATGTCAGCTGGAAAACCCTGATGTATGCATTGGTCGCGCTCGTTGTGCATTACTTGGAGCGGCTCTACGACTACTGGAAAGAAACCGCTAGCCTGCTGGACGCAAATTCGTTGCTGTGGTCTTCGATGAATTGGCCGCGCTTCTGGGCCATACAAATACTGCTCATGACCTTGATCTTCATGTACTGCGTCATCGCGGAACTGGCTCGGGTCATTGGTCGTGACCGGCTGAAAGTGATGTTCATCGGTCCACTGCCGCCAAAAACGGCTGAAACTACGGAAGGCGCCTGAGGGGCAGACACAGGTTCGCGATCGACGACGGTCCCGTCCGGCCAAGCCTGAAGGGACCGTGCTGTTCAACAGCATCAATTTACTGATCTGAATGCAGCCGATCGAGGTACTTCCCTGGGTTGCCTCAACTGACGGAACGCAACGGAATCGGGCCTTGCAGCCGCGTCAGCAGCGTTTCGCAATACCAGTCGTCAAACTGGCATACGCCATTTTCGGCGATCTCGGAAAACGGCCCAGGCTCATAGGTGGGCGAGCTGACACCCGCGTGGGTGCCTTCAACCAGTTTGCGATCCTGATCATTGGTGGCGAGCCAGACCTTGGTCAGGCGGTCGAGATCGTAATCGACACCTTCCACTGCCGTTTTCGGTACCAACCACTTGGTGGTCACCAAGGTTTCACCCGGGCCGATGGGCAATACGCGGAAGCTCAGGGCATGGTCGCCGAGAAAATGGTTCCAGGTAGACGGATAGTTGAAGTACAGCAGCGCACCGATGTTCTCTTCGCCGCTCTGGTCCAGACGCCCCGCCACGGCCGGCTTGCCATCCATGGTGTAGCTGACGGCCCCGGCCGACAACGGAATACGCGTCATGCGATAGCGCCCGTCAGGGTCCATGACCAACCGGCTCGGCATCCCTGCGCGTTCGCAGCGGTCCCAATGCGCTGCCAGTTCGGGGTCGTCTTCCCCGCCAACGCCGGCAACCGAGAGGTTCTCGACAAACGAGTTCATCAGCTCAGGGTGGGTCCCGTCGCAGTGGAAGCATTCGCGGTTGTTTTCGAAGACCAGCTTCCAATTGCCCTTCTCGATCAGGTTCGACTCGAAGGCGACCTTGCAGTTTTCGAGGTAATGCGGGGCGATGAACGGGCTGACGGAGCGGCGGAAGTTCTCGAAGTCTGGCGCGGTCTGCGCGACACAGACATAGATGTAGCTATGGACGATTTCGCAGTGCACCGTCTTCAAGGCGTACTGCGACGTGTCGAAATCAGGCCCCATGTTGCCGGCGAACAGCAACTTGCCGTCGAGCTCGAACGTCCACTTGTGGTAAGGGCACACCATCTTGGCGACTTTACCCTGTGCATGCTCGCACACTTTGGCGCCGCGGTGACGACAGGCATTGTGAAACGCTCGAACCTGGCCGTCCTTGCCCTTCACCACAGCAACAGGATAGTCACCGATCTGCAAGGTGATGTATTGCCCCGGCTTTTCAATTTCGAAAGTATGGCCAGCAAACACCCAGTCCTTGTGCCAGATATGTTCAAGATCGGCACGGTATACGTCAGGGTCTATATAAAGTTCACGTGGGAGTGCATGACGTGCTTTGCGCTTGCTAATCAGTTCAACGACGGACTCTTTACCACTCATTATCAGCTCCCCTTCATCCACCTGCCGGTCAACGACAAACATGCCGTACTCTTATTGTTCAGAGCATTGCGCCGATCATCCAACAGGCTACGTGGCCGTGGGTAATAATGAGCAATGCTTGGCAACTAAGGTACGTCAGGTGCGCGCGGGCAGACCAACGACATTTTCAAGTGCAATTGGATAATGACAGGTTATGGGTTGCCCGCCATTGCGCCTTGTGGCTCACACACTCCAGCGCGAGAACTTCGACAACACCCAATCACGCACCCTGCTGCAGGCCTCGTCATAGTCCGTGCCTTCGCGGCAGGCAAGGTAATGCAGGCTGTTGCGCAAGGTCACCTGCTCGCGCACGGGGCGCACCAGCATGCCCTTCTCCACCATGGCGCTGACCAGTTGGTTCCAACCCAAGGCAACACCTTGATGGGTCAACACCATGCTGATGATCAGGTTGTAGTCATTGGCATGAAACAACGGCGGGCTGGTTGAGGGGCGATCATCGATGTCGATGTTCTGAAAGGCCAGCCAGACACTCCAGTCCACATGTTCGGAAACGCCGGACCTGCCGAAAGGGCTCAGGTCCAGTAACGAACAATCGCGCAGCCCCTCCAGCGTGGCCACCTGCGGATGTTGCTCCAGGTAACCAGGCGAGCAGACCGGATAGATGATGTCATGGCACAACGGATAGCTCTTGTAGACCGCGCCGACGTTGGAAATTTTCGAGATGATGATGTCGGGTTCGATCCCCGGCTCCATAGTGACGAAGTTCTGGGTGGTGATGAGGTTTAGTTCAATGTCGGGATTGTTGCTGCGAAATTCCGGCAGATGGTGGGACAACCAGAAGGCCGAAAACGCCGGTGAGCAGCAGATGGTCAGCACGTGTTTCTGAGAAGGGGCGCTGCGGATTCTGTCGGCCGCATGGGCAATGTTGACGAACGACATCTGGGCCGCTTCGAAGAAGATCGCGCCTGCTGCCGTCAACTCCACGGTTCTGCCCACACGCACGAACAATTGAGCCCCCAGAAACGTCTCGAGTTCGCGGATCTGACGGCTGATCGCCGCTTGAGAGACGCACAGCGCTTCGGCTGCACGGGTGAAGCTCTGGTACTTGGCAGCGGCAACGAAAGCCTTGACTGCCCTCAATGACGGCATGCGCAGCAGCAAGGTATCGGGGTCGACGTGCCGGCTCAACATGATTAGCTCCCTTACGATCATCACCAGAAGCGCCCGAGACTATCCCAGCCAGTCCTTCGGCGGCTACAGGCCTGTCGCAAAAGCACCCATACCGTCGCAGGGGCTGCTGTTCATAACCCTATGTTATCCATGAAACCCTGTAAATGTTGTTGGTGCGAAAGCCGGGATGCTTATAGATTTTTAACCAAGCCCGTTTCCAGGCTCACAACAATAAAAACAGGAATCACACCATGTGTAGATACCGCTTTTCGTACTGCCCTTCCATGCCATTGCGGCTCGTTATCCATGCTTGAGCGAGCCTGTCTTCGGTGTAAAACCCTGGAGGGAAACAATGAATAATTCAGACGAAATACTGTCCGTCAAAAACATATACAAAGTGTTTGGCGCACAACCGGACATCGCGATGAACATGGTGCACGGAGGCGCCAGCAAACACGAAGTATTCGAAAAGACCGGCCACGTGATCGGGGTGTTCGATGCGTCGCTCTCGGTCAAGCGCGGCGAGATCTTCGTGATCATGGGCTTGTCGGGCTCCGGCAAATCCACCCTGGTGCGCCTGTTCAATCGGCTGATCGAGCCTACCTCCGGCAGCATCTACCTGAACGGTCGTGAAATCACCGGCCTGTCCGACAAAGCCCTGCTCGACGTGCGTCGCAAGGAAATGGGCATGGTGTTCCAGTCGTTTGCCCTCATGCCACACATGAGTGTTCTGGAAAACACCGCGTTCGGCCTGGAAATTTCCGGGCTTGGCGAGGGCGAGCGTCACAAGCGTGCTCGCGAAGCCCTGTGCCAGGTAGGCCTTGCGGGGCACGAACACAGTTACCCGCACCAGCTTTCTGGCGGCATGCAGCAACGTGTCGGGCTGGCCCGGGCATTGGCCAACGACCCGACCATCCTGCTGATGGATGAAGCCTTCTCCGCGCTCGACCCGCTGATCCGCCATGAGATGCAGGGTGAGTTGATCCGCCTGCAGGCAGAGCAGAAGCGCACGATCATCTTCATTTCCCATGACATCGAGGAAGCGATCCGCATCGGCCATCGCATTGCGATCATGGAAGGAGGCCGGGTGGTGCAGATCGGTACCCCCCAGGAACTCATCAACCAACCCGCAAACGACTATGTGCGCACCTTCTTCAAGGGCTTCGACAGCTCGCGGGTGCTCAAGGCAGGCGACGTCGCCCGGCTCGACCCGGCAACCACCTGCCGCGCCAATGGCAGTGCGCATACATTTGCGGCAGGTGTCGACTTTGGTTACCTGCTCGGCGATCAAGGGCAACTGCTGGGTGTAGTCGATGCCAACGCTTACAGCACAAGCGATGCCAGACGCCTGCGCGACCACGAGCAGACGCCTGTCTACCTCGACACCCCTCTGCACGATGTACTCGATATCGCCGCCAGCCTGCCCTACCCCGTTCCGGTGCTCGATCAGCACGGCGCGCTCAAAGGCACGCTTTCTAAAAGCCAACTGCTGCAGACCTTGAGCCGTAATTGATCCACAGCGGCCCAGCAAGATAAACAACCAAAGCCTGACCACAGGCTCCCGTGGCAACGATTCACGAGGTGCGTAGCGATGTCCGAGTTCAGTTTTCTCGACCCCTTCCAGTCGGTCGCCATTCCCCTTGGGGACTGGGTGACCAGCACGCTCAATTTCCTGGTGCATAACTTCCGCGATGTGTTCCGCGCCATTCGCTGGCCGATCGACCAGGTGTTGAACGGTATCGAATTCTGCTTGCAGAGTATTCCGCCCAGCATTGGCATCTTGCTGTCCTCGCTGCTGGGCTGGCAGCTGGCAGGCAGGCGCATGGCGCTGTTGTGCTTCATCACGCTGACGCTGCTGGGGCTGATCGGCGTCTGGTCCGAATCCATGACCACCCTGGCGCTGGTGCTGACTTCGGTGTTCTTCTGCGCGGTCATCGGCATTCCGCTTGGCATCCTGTGTGCGCGCAGCCATCGCCTGGAGCATGTGGTGCGGCCCGTGCTGGATGCCATGCAGACGCTTCCCGCGTTCGTGTACCTGGTGCCCGTGGTCATGCTGTTCGGCATCGGCAACGTGCCTGGGGTCTTGGTCACCATCGTGTTCGCCCTGCCTCCGCTGGTGCGGCTGACCAACCTCGGTATCCGCCAGGTGCCGGAAGACAAGATCGAAGCAGCCCGCGCCTTCGGCTGCACGCCCTGGCAGATGCTGACCCGCGTACAACTCCCGCTGGCCACCCCGACCATCATGGCCGGGCTCAACCAGACGCTGATGCTGTCACTTTCGATGGTGGTGATCGCCTCGATGATTTCGGTCGGCGGCCTGGGGCAGATGGTGCTGCGGGGGATCGGCCGGCTGGACATGGGGCTTGCCACGGTTGGCGGCGTCGGCCTGGTATTGCTGGCCATCTTCCTTGACCGCCTGACCCAGGCCATGGGCGCGCGCACGGCGGCCGACCCCAGCTTGCGCTGGTATCAGACAGGGCCGGTCGGCCTGATCACTCGCCTGTGTGGCGCAGCCAGGCCCGTCGGGTCACGTCAGTCGGTCTGACAGACTCTGCACTGCACGCCTGCATCCCAAACAATGAATCACAACAAGGTAAGCGACCATGTCTGAATGCAAACTCCTGCGCGCCCTCCTGCAAGGCGTGAGTGTCGTGTCACTGTCCCTGGCGGCCCTGTGCGCCACCGCGTCATCGGACAAACCCGGAGACGGCGTGAAGGTCACGCCAATCTTTCCCTCCATTGCCGAAGAGCGCTTTCGCGGCGAGGTTGCCATGGCGGGCCTGAAAGAGCTGGGTTACCAGGTCCAGGAGCCCAAGGAAACCGAATACGGCGTGATGATGGTGGCCCTGGCCAATGGTGATGCCGACTTCACCGTGCACTTGTGGGACAAACTGCACGCCAAGTTCTACCAGCAGGCAGGGGGCGACGACGCGATGGTCAAGACGGGCGAAATCATGCCTGGGGTACTGCAGGGCTACCTGATCGACAAGAAAACCGCCGAAGCCTACAACATCAAATACATCACCGACCTGAAAAAGCCGGAGCTGGCCAAGCTGTTCGACACCGACGGCGACGGCAAGGCGGACCTTACCGGCTGCAACCCTGGCTGGGGCTGCGAGCTGATCATCGACCATCAGATCAAGGCCTATGGCCTGGACAAGACCGTGCATGTGAACCAGGGCTCCTACTTCGCCCTGATGGCGGACACCATCGCACGCTACAAGGAAGGCAAACCGATCCTCTACTTCACCTGGGTACCACAGTGGATCGCGACCGTGCTGGTCGAAGACAAGGATGTGGTCTGGCTCGAAGTGCCCAAGACCGATCTGCCCGACGGCAACAACGACGTCGACACCACTTACAAGGGCAAGAACCTGGGCTTTGCGGTAGATAAGGTCGAGGCCGTGCTCAACAAGGATTTCGCCAACAAGAACCCTGCCGCGTTGAAATTCCTCTCGATGATGCAGATCAGCACGGCAGATGAGAGCGCGCAGAACCTGAAGATGCAGCAAGGCGAGAAGAAGCCGGCCGATATTCACCGTCATGCGCAGCAATGGGTGGCTGCCCACCGCACGCAATTCGATGCTTGGCTACAGTCTGCCCGCGCGGCAGCCATTCAGGCGAAAAACTGATGTCTTCGCCCTTCTCCATCAGCGCCGATGCGCGCCGCATCGATCCCGCCGCGCGCCGCGCTGCGGCGCTCAAGGCAGATGGCTCGATTGACCACAATGACCGCAGCGAAATCGGCCCGACGGCGCTGGCGTTTGCCGAGTGGGCTCAGCTCGGGTTGCAGCCTCCTCACTTGCCGACCATGAGGGCATACCGCTTGCAGCGCCTTCAGGCGCAACTGGTGGCGCGTGACCTGGCTGGGATATTGCTGTTCGACCCACTGAACATCCGTTATGCCACCGACACCACCAACATGCAGCTGTGGACCACCCACAACCCGGCACGTGCCTGTTTTGTCGCTGCCAGCGGCCATGTGGTGCTGTGGGACTTCCATGGCTGCGACCACCTCAGCGCGCACCTGCCACTGATCAGCGAGCTGCGCAGCGGCGCCTCGTTCTTCTATTTCGAAACCGGGGATCGCACCGACGAACATGCACGCCGATTCGCAGCACAAGTGGACGATCTGCTGCGCACTCACGCCGGCAGCAACCGGCGGCTTGCAGTGGACCGTATCGAACTGGCAGGCGTGCGCGCACTGGACGCATTGGGCGTGGAGTTGTCCAGCGGCCAGGAAGTGACCGAACTCGCCCGGGTGATCAAGGGGCCCGATGAGATCAAGGCCATGCGCTGCGCCGTGGCATCTTGCGAAGCAGCGGTGGCCGAGATGCACAGCACCCTGCGTGCGGGTTTGACCGAAAACGACGTCTGGTCAGCCCTGCATGCGGGCAATATCCGCCGCGGTGGAGAGTGGATCGAAACCCGCATCCTCAGCTCCGGCCCTCGCACCAACCCGTGGTTCCAGGAGTCCGGGCCGCGCGTGCTGAGCGATGGCGACCTGTTGTCTTTCGACACGGACCTGATCGGCGTCTACGGCATCTGTGTAGACATGTCGCGCAGCTGGATCTGCGGCGGCCTGGAGCCGACGGCCGAGCAGAAGCGCCTGTATCGCATCGCTCACGCGCACATCTCGCATAACATCGCGTTGGTCAAACCCGGCGTGCGCTTCACTGACCTGACGGCCAATGCGCACCGGTTGCCAGAGGCATGCCGTGCGCAGCGCTATGGCGTGATGTTCCATGGCGTCGGCCTTTGCGACGAGTACCCCTGCATACGCTACCCGGAAGATCTGCAGTCGTATGGCTACGAAGGCGTGCTTCAGCCCGGCATGGCGCTGTGTGTCGAGGCCTACGTCGGCGAAGTGGGTGGGCGCGATGGCATCAAGCTTGAAAACCAGTTGCTGGTGACAGAAACCGGTTACGAGTTATTGACCCACTACCCGTTCGACGAAGGTTTCTTGCGTGATTAAGCGAAGTTGCTACACACGCGGCGCTTATGGATAACGATGCGTTATCCATAAGCGCCCGGAAAAGTTGCTGGACCTCATCGGCCCCGGATAATAAATTCATTCCATACTTCCCGGCACCGATCGTTCGTAACATTCATAACTTACACGCGCCTGGCGAATAACTTTCGCGAGCAGCCCAGCCTATGCGGTCATGCCAGATGAACAGCCCATCAACAAGTTTTAGTGAAACTTTTGCAGGTCGCAACCTGCAATATACGTCGTCGCAAGAAGTGAACATGCAGCCCTCGATCGTCGGCTTTCTGCTGCTGGAAAACTTTTCGCTTCCTTGTTTTACCCAGGCACTGGATGTGCTGGTTACCGCCAATGTCATCCGGCCCGGCTCGGTGCGCGTGCACACGTTCGGCCAGCAGCACGCAGACGTGATGAGCGACCTGGGTATCCCGGTCAGGGCAGACACCCCGTTGACCGATGTTCGCCTGGCCGACCTCGACCTGATGATTGTCTGCGGCGGCCTGCGCACCCCCAGGGATGTACCAGGATGGCTCAGCGGCCTGCTGCAGCAGCTCGAGCGCCTGCCAATGGCGTTGGGAGGCTTGTGGAACGGCGCCTGGTACCTCGGCAAGGCCGGATTGCTGGACGGCTACCGTTGCGCCATCCATCCGGAGCAGCGCACTGCCCTGTCCGAGCGCTCGCCCCATGCGAACGTGACCCTGGAGGCCCTGGTGGTCGATCGCAACCGCATGACGGCGGCGACACCGGTGGGCGCCTTCCAGATGATGATCAAATGGCTGGAAAAATGCGCCGGTGGCGTGCTCGCCGATGCCGTGCTGGACCTGCTGGATCACGACCAGGCCCGCTTGCGTCGGGCGGGCAGCATGCGCACCCGAACATTGACCGGGCCGCTTCGCGAGCTGATTACGCTGATGGAGTGCAACCTCGAGGAGCCCCTCGATCTGGCGCAACTTTCACGCTGCGTCGGCCTTTCACAGCGGCAGATGCAGCGGTTATTCCGGGATCAACTTTCCACCACACCACAAAAGTACTACATGGAACTGAGAATTACCGAGGCACGCCGCCTCATTCAAAACTCCAGTTCCTCGGTCGTCAATGCAGCGCTTGCGTGCGGGTTCATTTCGCCCAGCCACTTCAGCCGCTGCTACAGCAAACTGTTCGGCTATCCACCCTCTAAAGAACTGCGCTACGAACGTTAACCACCGACCCTCGACGATCAGCTTGGCACTGGCGCGTTAATACGCTGCTGTCACTCACCTTGTTGTTACCGCGAGAAACAGGATTGAAGTAATGACAAAAATAACATCCTTGCCTGCTGACGATACTACGTGCGGCTGGTATCACCTGAGTAAAGGGCGACACGTCAAACCCGCTCATCGAGGGCACAGCCAAGCCCGGTGGGTCATCGTGGGCGCCGGGTTTACCGGTTTGGCAACCGCCCGCCAACTGGCGGCGCACTTCCCCGACCAGGAGATTGTGCTCATCGAAGCCCAGGAAGTCGGCTTCGGCACGTCCGGGCGCAACGCCGGCTTCGCCATCGACCTGCCCCACGACATTGGCGCCGAGGACTACATCGGCGACATCGCCATCGCCAGGACCACCCTGCAACTCAACCTCAGTGGCCAGGCTTACCTCAAGGCACTGGTGGAACGCTTCGATATCGATTGCCAGATGAAACACTGCGGCAAGTACCAGGCAGCGGTCGAAGGCCGTGGCATCGCCGTGCTCGACGCCTATCGGCGCGGCCTCGACAAGCTGGGGCAGCCTTATCAGATGATCGAGGCCGACGCGCTGCCGGAACACATCGGCACCCGCTTCTACCGCAAGGCGCTATTCACCCCGGGCACCTCGCTGATCCAGCCATCCGCCCTGGTCAAAGGCCTGGCGGATACGCTCCCGGCCAACGTGATGCTCTACGAAAACACACCAATCACCGACATCGAGTATGCGCACAAGACTGTCCTCAAGCATGCGCACGGGTCCATCACGGCCGACAAGCTGATCCTGACCAACAACGCGTTCGGCATGAGTTTCGGCTTTCTCAAAGGGCGCATGCTGCCGGTTTTCACCTACGCAAGCCTCACGCGGCCAATGACCGAAGAGGAACAGGCGCGCCTCGGCGGCAGGCCCTACTGGGGGTTGATTCCTGCAGACCCCTTCGGCACCACCGTAAGGCGCACCCCGGACAACCGCCTGCTGATCCGCAACAGTTTCAGTTTCAACGCAGATGGCCGGAGCAACCCGAAATACCTGCAACGGTTCGTCAATCGTCACAGGACGTCGTTCGAACGCCGGTTTCCCATGCTCCCAGGCGTGCCTTTCGAATACACCTGGGGTGGCGCGTTGGCGCTTTCGCGCAACCATGAAGGCTATTTCGGCGAGCTACGCCCCAACGTCTACGGCGCCCTGGGTTGCAATGGGCTTGGCGTCACCCGCGGCACCGCGACCGGAAAGCTGATGGCCGACTGGCTGGCCGGCGAACGCTCGGCGCTCACTGATTTCGTGCTCGGTTCCGCCGGCCCCTGCGCCAACCCACCCGCAGCACTGGTGTCGCTGGGGGTCAACCTGAACTTGAAATGGGGACAGTACAGGGCCGGCCAGGAAAGCTGACCGCTCCCGTCGTCCACCTGGGAATCCAACAACAACAAAACCGCCATCGCTCACTGAGTTTTGAGGAGGCCTCGACCGCAAGGCGGCAACGCCCTGTGGATTCGCTCTGCCCAAACCCCAAAAGCAATAACAGGTACAAGAATGACAAGCCCGCCTATTTCAGTTGAAGATGTTCCGCTCAATCCGTTCCACAAGCTGCTCACCTTGCGATCGGGGGGCGGCTCCTTCGTGGATGGCTACGTCCTGAGCATTATCGGGGTAGCCCTTGCACACATTTCCTCAAGCTTGGCATTGACCAGCTTCTGGCAAGGCTTGATTGCCGCTTCGGCGCTGATCGGTATCTTTTTCGGCGGCTTCCTCGGTGGCTGGCTGACTGACCGCCTCGGGCGCAAAAGGCTCTTTTTCGTCGGCCCGATCCTGTTCGTGGTCGCATCCGTGGCCCAGTACTGGGCCGACACGGCGTTGGCCATCTTCCTGCTGCGGCTGATCATCGGCATCGCTGTGGGCATCGAGTATCCGGTTGCCACCTCGCTGCTGGTCGAGTTCATGCCCAGAAAGTACCGTGGCCCCCGCCTGGCGATGCTGACCATCCTCTGGTTTGCCGGCGCCGCCTGCGCCTACATGGTGGGCGAAGTGATCTTGCGGCTCGGCGGCGATGAGGCATGGCGATGGGTGCTGGCCAGCTCGGCGATCATCGGCCTTGGCCTGTTGCTGGTGCGCCTGGGGACGCCGGAATCACCCCGCTGGCTATTGAGCAAAGGGCGCAGCGCAGAGGCCGAGACCATCATCAAGCAGGTCTATGGCGATGATTTTTCGCTCACGAACCTGCCTGAGCAGGACACGCGATACAAGATCACGATCTGGAACCTGCTGTACGCAGGCTACGGTGCCAGGATGCTGTTCGTCGTGGTGTTCTGGACCTGCTGCATCATTCCGCTTTTCGCCGTCTACGCCTTCGCGCCGAAGGTGCTGGGCGCGATGAACATCAGCGGCGACAGCGCCTCTGTCGGCTCCGTGTTGATCACCCTGTTCTTTGTGGTTGGCTGCATCGTGGCCACCCGGATCATCAACCGTGTGGGCCGTCGAAGCATGTTGCTGTACAGCTTCCTCTTCTCTGGCCTCGCCCTGCTGTGCCTGGGCGCTTTCCACGCCAGTGCCGGCATCTGGATCCTGCTGTTCTTTGCCGTCTATGCGCTGTTCATTGGCGGCGCACAGGTCCTCACCCTGGTGTATCCCAACGAACTGTTCCCGACGGAGATTCGCGCGTTCGCGGTCGGCGTCGGCACCTCGTTTTCGCGTATCGGTGCGGCAATCGGTACCTACCTCGTGCCCATTTCACTCGACGTGCTGGGCATCGCGCAAACCATGTACGTGGCCGCTGCCATCACCTTGGTAGGGCTGCTGCTGTCCTGGATGCTGGCCCCCGAAACCCGTTCGCTCAACCTGCAGCAGGCCGCGTCCCTGGGTTGATCAAGACATGCAGCGCTGGCCCGTTCAGCGCTGCCAGACAGTGAAGCAACTGGAGCGATATCAATGAAGTTCGAAGGCATCTACACCCCGGCAATCACCCCGCTGAAGGCGGACGGCTCAATCGACAAGGCGGCCTTTGCCGAAGTGCTCGAATACCTGGTCGATTCGAAAATCCACGGCGTGATCATCGGTGGTTCCACCGGCGAGTACTACGCGCACACCCCCCAGGAGCGCATAGAGCTGGCCGCTCAGGCCAAGGACGTGCTCAACGGCCGCCTGCCGCTGATCGTCGGCACCGGAGGCATCCGCACCGAGGATGCCGTGGCCTTCGCCAAGCACGCCAAGGAAATCAAGGCCGACGCGCTGCTGGTGGGTACCCCGCCGTACGCCCTGCCGACCCAGCAGGAGATCGCCCTGCACGTGAAGGCTATCGACGCGGCCGCAGGCCTGCCGATCATGCTCTACAACTACCCGGGCCGCATGAGCGTGAGCATGGGCGAGCCATTTTTCGATGCCGTGGCCGATGTGAAAAACATCGTTGCCATCAAGGAAAGCTCCGGCGACATGGCCCAGCTGCACCGCCTGGCCGTGCAGCGCCCGAACATCCAGCTTTCCTGCGGCTGGGATGACCAGGCCCTGGAGTTCTTTGCCTGGGGCGCCAGGAGCTGGGTATGCGCCGGCTCCAACTTCATCCCGCGCGAGCACGTGGCCCTCTACGAGGCTTGCGTGATCGAGAAGGACTTCGACAAGGGCCGTCGCATCATGGCCGCCATGATGCCGCTGATGGACTTCCTCGAAGGCGGCAAGTTCGTCCAGTCGATCAAAAATGGCGTGGCCCTCAACGGCCTGAGTACCGGCGGCGTGCGCAAACCGCTGTACGACCTGGACGCTGCCGAGAAACAGGCGCTGGAGCGCGTGGTCAGCGAACTCAAACGCACCATCGCCCAGATCACCGGAGGTGCATGAACATGGCCCAATTGCTGAGCAAGGAACAATACACAGCCATCGCCGCCGACCTGCAACTGCGCACCCAGGCGTTCATCGACGGTGAATTCCGCGATGCCCTCTCGGGCAATACCTTCGTCACCACCAACCCGGCCACCGGCAAGCACCTGGCCGATGTCGCCGCCTGCGACGCGCAGGACGTTGACGTCGCCGTGGCTGCCGCCAAGCGCGTGTTCGAGGCAGGTACCTGGTCGAAGCTGCAGCCGGCCGAGCGCAAGCACATCCTGCTCACGTTCGCCCAGTTGCTGGAAGACAACGCCCACGAGCTGGCGGTGCTGGAAAGCCTGGACAGCGGCAAGCCGGTCAGCGAGTGCCAAAACGTCGATGTGCCGGAAACCATCCACACCCTGCGCTGGCACGCCGAGCTGATCGACAAGATCTACGACAACACGGCGCCTACCGGCAACGCGGCCGTGACGCTGGTGGTGCGCGAAGCCATTGGCGTGGTCGGCCTGGTGCTGCCGTGGAACTTCCCGCTGCTGATGCTGGCCTGGAAGATCGCCCCGTCGCTGGCCGCCGGTTGCTCGATCGTGGTCAAGCCGGCCAAGGAAACCACCCTCAGCGCCTTGCGCGTGGCCGAACTGGCCCATCAAGCGGGCGTGCCGGCAGGCGTGTTCAACCTGGTGCCCGGCGGGGGCCGTGAAGTGGGCGAAGCCATCGGCCGCCACATGGACATACCGATGGTCAGCTTCACCGGCTCCACCGACACCGGCCGCCTGTTCCTGAAGTACGCCGCCGAGTCCAACCTCAAGCGCATCGTCCTGGAGCTGGGCGGCAAGAACCCGGCCGTGGTCATGAACGACTGTGAAGACCTGGACGAGGTGGCGCAGTTCGTCACCGCCGGTGCGTTCTGGAACATGGGCGAAAACTGCTCGGCGTCCTCCCGCCTGATCGTGCACAAGGACGTCAAGGACGAGTTGCTGACGCTGATCGGCAAGCACCTCGCAGACTGGAAGCTGGGCGACCCACTGGACCCGGAAAACCGCCTGGGTGCGATGGTCAGCAAGGCGCACTTCGAGAAGGTCACGTCTTACCTGGAATACGCCGCGCAGCAGAAGCTCTGCGTCGTGCAGGGTGGCGAAACCGAGCAAGGCGTGTTCGTGCAGCCGACCATCGTCGATGGCGTGGCCCGCGACAGCAAGCTGTTCGTCGAGGAGATCTTCGGGCCCGTGCTGAGCGTGACGTCGTTCGAGACGATCGACCAGGCGATCGAGCTGGCCAACGATACAATCTATGGCCTGGCAGCGTCGGCCTACACCGGCAGCCTGCGCCATGCTCTGCGCCTGTCGCGAGAAATCCGTGCCGGTGTGGTGACGGTCAACTGCTTCGGCGAAGGCGATGCTTCGACGCCATTCGGTGGCTACAAGGAATCCGGCTTCGGCGGGCGCGACAAGTCGATCTGGGCCCATGACCAGTACACGGAGCTCAAGACCATCTGGATCAATGCGTCATGATCTGATTGCCCCTCCAGCCACCGCCCCACGCAGGCGGTGGTTTTTCTTTTCATGCCAAGCGCCTGAACCACCGGTCGTCACAAATGCAGCAACAGGCGGAATGATCTAACCTTCAGGCGAATTGGAGGCTTTGTGGTGAGGCCAATGGCCCAGTCGCCGGCTATCCGGCTCCCACAAGTTCCAAGGGCAGTAAAATTCCTGTGGGAGCCGGCTTGCCGGCGATAGGGGCCAGTGCAGTTACCGGATCATCCCCGGCATATTCGCCCCCCTGCCTGGAGGATAAAGCATGCCACCTGATCCTGCGCAAAAAAGCCAGCGCGGCAAGGAAACCCGCCTGTTCCTGTTCCTTGTCGCCTGCCTCTTCCCCTTGCTGTCGGTAATCATCGTCGGCGGCTACGGGTTCATCATCTGGTTTTCGCAACTGCTCCTGGGCCCGCCCGGGCCACCTAACTGATGGCCATGCCCATGGATGAGCCCCTGCATATCGCCAGCCTGCTGGTGCATGCCCGCCCCGAGCTGTTCGCGGCGGTAAAAGCCAACCTGCGCCTGTTGCCAGGCCTGGAACTGCACCAGGAAAGCCCCCTCGGCAAACTGGTGGTGGTGCTCGAAGCCGTGCACGAAAGCCAGATTCTCACCTGCATCGAACAGATCAGCAGCATGCCCGGCGTCCTCAATGCCGCGCTGGTCTACCACGAACTCCTCGACCCCGCAGGAGACCTCGAATGAGCATGACTCGTCGGGAATTCGCCAAACTGCATGCCGCCGCCATAGCCGCCACCGCGGCCGGCCTGCCGATCTTCAGCAGCGCCAGCAACCTGGTGACCGAAGCCGACATGGTCACCCTGGACTGGAACAAGGCGCCCTGCCGCTTCTGCGGCACTGGGTGCAGCGTCATGGTCGCGACCCGCGACAATCGCGTGGTCGCCACCCACGGCGACATCAAGGCCGAGGTCAACCGGGGCCTGAACTGCGTCAAAGGCTACTTCCTGTCGAAAATCATGTACGGCGTCGACCGCCTGACCCAGCCGCTGCTGCGCATGAAGAACGGGCAATACGACAAGCAGGGCGAGTTCCAGGCCATCAGCTGGGACCAGGCCTTCGACATCATGGCGCAGAAGTACAAGGAGGCCATGAAAAACAAGGGCCCCGAGTCCATCGGCATGTTCGGATCGGGGCAATGGACGGTGTGGGAAGGCTACGCCGCCAACAAGCTGATGAAGGGCGGCTTTCGCAGCAACAACATCGACCCCAATGCCCGCCACTGCATGGCCTCGGCGGTGATGGGCTTCATGCGCACGTTCGGCGCGGATGAGCCGATGGGTTGCTATGACGACATCGAAGCCACCGACGCCTTCGTGCTCTGGGGCTCGAACATGGCCGAAATGCATCCGATCCTCTGGACCCGCGTCACCGACCGGCGCCTGAGCCAGCCGCACGTCAAGGTGGCGGTGCTGTCCACCTTCGAACACCGCAGCTTCGAACTGGCCGACATTCCCATGGTGTTCAAGCCGCAGACCGACCTGCTCATCCTCAACTACATCGCCAACCACATCATCGAAAGCGGTGCGGTCAACCAGGCCTTCATCAGCAAGCACACCCGCTTCGCCCAGGGCGCCGATGACATCGGCTACGGGCTGCGCCCCGACAACCCGCTGGAAACCCGCGCCAAGAATGCCGACAAGGCCAACACCTGGAGCGATATCTCGTTCGATCAGTTCGCGGCGTTCGTCAAACCCTACACCCTGGAGCGTGCCGCGAAGGAAAGCGGAGTACCCGCCGAACGGCTCAAGGCGCTGGCCGAGCTGTATGCCGACCCCAAGCGCAAGGTCGTGTCGTTCTGGACCATGGGTTTCAACCAGCACACCCGGGGCGTGTGGGCCAACAACCTGATCTACAACATCCACCTGCTGACCGGCAAGATCAGCGAACCGGGCAACAGCCCCTTCTCGCTGACCGGGCAACCCTCGGCCTGCGGCACCGCCCGCGAGGTGGGAACCTTCTCGCACCGCCTGCCTGCCGACCTGGTCGTGACCAACCCCAAGCACCGGGCCACTGCCGAGCAGATCTGGAAGCTGCCAGCCGGCACGATCCAGGAAAAAGTCGGTTTCCACGCCGTGCAGCAGAGCCGCATGCTCAAGGACGGAGTGCTCAACGTCTACTGGACCCAGGCCAGCAACAACATGCACGCCGGCCCCAACATCATGCAGGAGGTGCTGCCCGGTTGGCGCAAGCCCGAGAACTTCGTGATCGTTTCCGATGTGTACCCTACGGTTTCCGCCCAGGCGGCCGACCTGATCCTGCCCAGCGCCATGTGGGTGGAGAAGGAAGGCGCCTACGGCAATGCCGAGCGCCGCACCCAGTTCTGGCATCAACTGGTGACTGCGCCCGGGGAGGCGAAATCGGATTTGTGGCAGTTGCTGGAGTTCTCCAAGCGCTTCACCACCGACGAAGTGTGGCCGCCCGAGCTTTTGGCCAAGGCGCCTGAATACAAGGGCAAGACGCTCTACGAGGTGCTGTTCAGAAACGGCCAGGTCGACCAGTTCCCCGCCGAGCAGATGGAAGCGGGCTACAAGAATGATGAAGCCCAGGCCTTCGGCTACTACGTGCAGAAAGGCCTGTTCGAGGAGTACGCCCGCTTTGGCCGCGGCCACGGCCATGACCTCGCCGATTTCGACCTCTACCACCGCGAACGCGGCTTGCGCTGGCCCGTGGTCGAAGGCAAGGAAACCCGCTGGCGTTACCGCGAAGGGCTTGACCCCTATGTCGAGAAAGGCACTGACGTGCAGTTTTATGGCTACCCCGACAAGAAGGCGATCATCTTCGCCCTGCCCTATGAACCGCCTGCCGAAGCACCGGATGCCGACTACCCGTTCTGGCTGAGCACCGGCCGGGTGCTGGAGCACTGGCACACCGGCAGCATGACCCAGCGCGTCGAAGAGCTGTACAAGGCCGTGCCCGATGCCCTGGTGTACATGCACCCCGAGGATGCCAAGGCGCTGCAGGCGCGGCGTGGCAGTGAAGTGAAGCTGGTCAGCCGGCGCGGCGAGATCCGTGCGCGCATCGAAACCCGTGGCCGCAACAAGCCACCACGCGGCTTGGTGTTCGTGCCGTTCTTCGATGCCAATAAGCTGATCAACAAAGTCACCCTCGATGCCACCGACCCGATCTCCAAGCAGACCGACTACAAGAAATGCGCAATCCGCATCGAGTTGATCAGCCTGGCCTGAGGAGGCCCGCCATGCCTTTTCGAATGCTGCCCCTGTTGTTACTGGCCACCCTTGGCCTGGCGCTGGCCGCCGAGGTCGACTACCCCCTGGATGCCCCAGGCCCCGACGGACGCCGGCCGGGCGGCACCCTGACCCAGAGCATGCCGGCGCCCCCCATTGCCAATGACGACAACCGTGACCTCAAGCGTGAGCGCAACTACCCCGACCAGCCACCGACCATCCCCCACGCCATTCGCGGTTATCAGATCGACATCAATGGCAACAAGTGCCTGAGTTGTCACAGCCGGGCCAACAGCGCGAAGAGCCAGGCGACGGCGATCAGTATCACCCACTACATGGACCGCGACGGCCAGGCCCTGGCCGCGGTGTCGCCACGGCGCTACTTCTGCAACCAGTGCCATGTGGTGCAAAAGGATGTACAGCCGCTGGTGGGCAATGGTTTCGAGACCATCGACCAGCTGTTGCAAGACGACGCCAACGCCGCGCAGAAACCCTGAGGAGGCGCCATGAAAGCACTGCTTGCCTTGCTCAAGGACTACTGGGGCATCCTGCGACGCCCCAGTGTGTACTACAGCCTGGGCTTTCTGACCCTTGGCGGGTTCATTGCCGGGATCATTTTCTGGGGTGGCTTCAACACGGCTCTGGAACTGACCAACACCGAAAAGTTCTGCACCTCGTGCCACGAGATGCGTGACAACGTGTTCGTCGAGCTGCAGGACACCATCCACTACACCAACCGCTCCGGTGTGCGCGCCAGTTGCCCCGACTGCCATGTGCCCCATGAATGGACGCACAAGATCGCGCGCAAGATGCAGGCTTCCAAGGAGGTCTGGGGCAAGCTCTTCGGCACGATCGATACCCGTGAAAAATTCCTCGATCACCGCCGCGAGCTGGCCGAACACGAATGGGCCCGGCTCAAGGCCAACGACTCGCGCGAGTGCCGCAACTGCCATAACTTCCAGTTCATGGACTTCACCCGCCAGAGCAAACGCGCTGCGGCCATGCATTCCACTTCGCTGGCCAGTGGCGAGGCTACGTGCATCGATTGCCACAAGGGTATCGCGCACAAGCTGCCGGACATGACTGGGGTGAAGGGGTGGTAACTTCTTTCAAGTTCGGATATGCGTGGTTACATCAGCACTATCGCGTGAGCTTTTGGCTTTTGGCTTTTGGCTTTTGGCTTTTGGCTTTTGGCTTTTGGCTTTTAAAACGAGTGAATATCCATTTGCCAAGGTGGCGCACAATCACCCTTCCGCCCTTACGGCGGCTTACTTTTTGTCTTGGCAAAAAGTAAGCAAAAACCGCCCGCTCCCATCATCCGGCCCCTACGCTTCGCTTCGGGGTCCCCTCTCTCCGGTCATGCTCCCGGGAGTACGCGCTGCAGGCCCCATCCATGGGGCCTCAGCGCTCGACGGGCATCCATGCCCGTCGCCTCCCTCCGCATGACCTCCGTTCGGCCTCCTGAAGTCGCAATCTGCTGCGTCTGGACTACCGCGCATCAAGAGCAAAAGCAGAAGCAAGAGCAGAAGTAGAGCGACGGACAAAGGGTTGGGCTCGCTTCAGATACTTCAAATCATTTCGAATGGCTCAGTTCCGCTTTACCGCTTTTAGCCCTGGCTTTTGCTTTTGCTTTTAGCGCGCGATACCCCAGGCGCCGCAGATTGCGACTTCAGGAGGCCGAGTGGAGGTGACTGGAGGGGGCCGGTGCGCAGCACCCTTCGGCGTCAGCCGAAGCGCGAGATGTAGACTTGCGTAGCAAGTCGTAGGCCGCGGAGCCCCCGGAAGGCACCGGAGCGAGGGGACCCCGGAGCGTAGCGCAGGGGCCGTATGATGGGAGCCATGTACGGGTCACCCTCATGGGTTACAGAAAAGTACACTCACATAGGTAACACCTTGAGTGTCACATAGCCGTCGATAGCATCTCGCTCATCGATACGACCGAGGATGATTGGACCGAAAATGACATCCCACGCCCCATCGCCGATCAGCTCCAGCCCAATGAGCTGATGCTTGAGCACATAGCCAACATAAATCCTCAAACCCCGCCGATTCAAGATGCCACAGCTGTCCGCTGGGTAGCATTCAATGTGACTTGGATAGGCCATTTCAGGCAATTTTTCAGGATACGGGCGCGGTGAGGGCATATAGCAGGATGCAGGCGTTTTCTGTTTCAGCGCTTCGTGCAAACGCTCGTGATTGTAATGCTGCACGAATCGATCAAAGTGCTGCTGTTGAGCTTCCCATGCTACCGCTGGTGGCGCTGGAAGAGTGCTCTTAAGAGTTCGATGCATACGTTCATGCCGACCATTTTGCTCAGGCCTGCCGGGTGCGATTCGTTCAGGAATGATGCCTAGGCGCAGCCACCAGATAGATAACTGGGAAAGGCCTGCACGCCCTTTGCTGGCAAACGGTACGCCATTGTCGGTTCGAATACGCTCGGGTAAGCCATTTTCACGGAACACCTTGGTAAATACCGCCTGAGTTTCCTGAAAGTTGGTGTTGGGCATGCTGTGGCACGCGAGCAAGAAGCGGCTGGCGTGGTCCATGATCGTCAGCGGATAGCACCACACTCCAGCACCCGTCAGATATTGCCCCTTGTAGTCGGCGCTAAAGAGCTGGTTGGGCGTCTCTGCTTTCTCAAGGGGCTTGGGGTAAACCGCCACTCGCTGACGCAGGCGGCGCGGCTTTACGAGTTCTGCTTGCTTCAGGACGTTGTAGATCGTCGTCTTCGACGGGGGCACCTGATCTGGAAATCGTACCTGTAAAGCAGCCTGGATTTTCTTGGGCCCAGGTTCTGTCTCACCCCGGCCACGCAGCTCAATGATTGCCTCACGGACGGTATGAGGGATGCCGCCGTCTTGAGTCAATCGGCGACGGCTGTGCTCCTCCAGCCCTGCCGGGCCTTCCTTTTCATACCGCTCGATCCACTTGTAGCCGGTCTTCCGGCTTATTTCATAAGCCTGGCACAGGGCGCTGAAGCTGGGCGGCCCCTTGAGATAGTCAGCGATGAAAAGCAATTTCAGGTCCATAGGTGTTAGCTCTCGCCAAGGCATGGTCAGATCCTCGAAAACCGACCTTGCCAGTTAAAAACTGTCACCTATGTGAGTGAACTGATTTGTAACCCATGTGGGTGAGTCATACCGCCAGCCCTTTTTGGTTACTTTTTGGGGCGTTTGCCAAAAAGTGACCCGCCGTAAGGGCGGAAAGGTGAATGAGCGTCTCCTTGGCAAATGGATATGCCCGAGTGCATCAAGACCACCGCATGAGCTTTAACCTTTCGCCGTTTCGGGGCTTTCGGGGGCTGTGGCTTTCAGATCAGGTGAATATCCAATCGCCGCAGCAGCGCTGATTCACCTTTCCGCCCTTACGGCGGGTGGCCCTGTCCCGTGACAACGGACGCCGTAAGGGCGGAAAGGTGAGTATGGCTCGCTGTTGATTTCGGATATACACGCGTACGTCAGAACCATCACGTGAGCTTTTGGCTTTTAGCTTTAGGCTTAGAAATCGCCAATTCAAACACTCAGTCCTGCTATAAACATTTGAGCAAACACTGCTAACGATACTGAGGCCCGAATAATGATTACCACCGCCATGCAGATCCGTATCGTCGAATTCGCCGAAACCCGCCTGGCAGCACTCGAACATCAGGGCGCACCCGGCCTGCTCGGCGAAAGCGTCGAGCGCTTTCGTCAATGGCGCATGCAAAGTGGCCAGTCGCCTGTGGCCAGCAGCCGCACGTTCGGCATTCCTTACGGCAACCCCGATACCACGCCCAGCGAGGATTTTCGCTTCGCCATTTGCGGCGAGCTAGATGAAGCGCTGCGGCCCAATGCTTTCGGCGTACAGGAAAAGACCATCCCGGCTGGGCGGTGTGCAGTGGTTCGCCATGTGGGCTCGCCTGACTACATCGGCGAATCCATCTACCCGCTCTACCGTGACTGGCTGCCTTCGAGCGGCGAGGAGCTACGCGACCATCCTCTGTTCTTCCATTACCTGAGCGTGCATCCCGAAACGCCGCTGGATCAGTGGCAGACGGATATCTACGTTCCGCTCAAAGCCGCCGCAACCACCCGATAAACTGGGCAAACAACTCCGATTGCGAGTTGATCTCCAGCTTCAGGTACAGGTTCTTGCGGTGCATGCGCACCGTCTCCGGTGAAATCCCCAGCTCATGGGCTGTGGATTTCACTGAGTGGCCCTGCAGCACCATCTGCGCCACTTCCCGTTCGCGCTGGGTCAGCACATCGCAACCGAAGCTGTCGAACGCCGCCTGTACACTGCCCTTGCCGTCCGGTGCCTGCGTCAACCCATGCTGGGCGAAGCGCGTCAGCAGCTCGCGCACCATCGGCTCCACCGCCTGCAGCAGATGCAGTTGCTCCACACCCAGCCGCGCGCCGCTGCAACCCTGGAACAGGCTCACCGAGATTTTGCTGTCGTTGCCCAGGTCGACGATGAAATAGCTGTCCTCGCTGCACCCGGTACCCAGGTAATAGGCCTTGTAGTAGTCGCTGTCGAAGAAGTTGTCGGGGGCGATGTCTTCCAGGTGGTAGAAGCCCTGGGCGAGGCCCTTCTCCACTGCCAGGCAGAACGGATCGAGCAGGTAGCCGGCGGCGAAATAACGCTCCAGCACCGCCTCGTGGTAGCGGTCCGGTATGCCCTGCTGGTAAAGCAGCTGCGGCGGCTGGCCCTTGCGTTCGAGGCTGATCAGCATCGACTCGGCGCCCACCAGCTGGCTGATCGCCGCCGCCAGCCAGGCCAGCGCGTCCGGGCCCTCGCTGTGGGCGAAGGCCTGTTGAAGGGCGCTGTGCCATTGCTGCAGGGCATGAAACGGCAGGCTTATTGTGGTGTTTTCATGTGCTCGGCTCATGCCCCGCAGTCTACCGGCCGGGGCATGCGCGCGCACCTTTGCGTGCAGGTGAGTCATTGGCCGTGGTACAGGCCCTGCTCGGTCAGCTCACGCGCGGCATCGAGGATGCAGCTGCGCAGGGTGTCGACGATCTGGTCCACCTGGGCATGGGTGATGATCAGCGGCGGCGACATCACGTTCAGGTGCATGATCGGGCGCACCAGCAAGCCCTTGGCCTGGGCGCGCACGTGGATGCGTTCGCCAATGTTCACCGCGTCGGGGAACAGGGCCTTGGTCTGCTTGTCGGCCACGAACTCGACGCAGGCCATCAGCTTCATGCAGCGCACCTCGCCTACCAGCGGCAGGCCCGCAAGCGTCTGCAGGCGCTGTTCCAGATAGCTGCCGACGTCGTTCACATGGGCCAGCAAGTTTTCCCGTTCGATGATCTCGATGTTCTTCAGCGCCGCCACGCAGCACACTGGGTGGCCGCTGTAGGTGAAACCGTGAGTGAAGCAGCGGCCCTTGCCCGGTTCGGCGATCACTTTCCAGATGCGGTCCGAGAAGATGCACGCTCCCAGCGGCAGGTAGGCCGAGGTCAGGCCCTTGGCGGTGGTGATGATGTCCGGAGTGACGCCGAACAGCGCCTCGGAGGCGAAGAAGGTGCCCAGCCGGCCGAACGAGGTCACCACCTCATCGGCGACGAACAGGATGTCGTAGGTCTGGCACACCTGCCACATACGCTGGAAGTAGCCCTTGGGCGGGATGATCACGCCACCCGAACCCATGATCGGCTCAGCGAAGAAGGCAGCGACGTTGTCTGCGCCCAGGGAGAGGATCTTGTCTTCGAACTCGGCCACCAGAAAGTCGAGGAATTCGGCCTCGTCCATGTCATCCCCGGCCCGGTAGAAGTTGGGATTGGATACGTGGTGGATCAGGTCGTGGGCGTAGTCGAACTCCGGTACCCGGTCGGCCGCCTTGTTGCCGATCGACATGGTCAGGCAGGTGGAACCATGGTAGGCGTTGTAGCGGGCGATCACGTGTTTCTTGTGCGGTTTGCCGCGGCAGTTCTGGTAGTACTGGATCAACCGGTAGGCGGTATCCACGGCGGTGGAGCCGCCGGTGGTGAGAAACACATGATCGAGGTCACCCGGCGCCAGGCTTGCGAGTTTTTCGCAGAGCTCGATGGCTTTCGGGTTGGCCATGTCGGAGAACGGGTTGGAATAGGCCAGCTGGCGAACCTGGTCGGCGATGGCCAGGGCCATTTCCTCGCGGCCCAGGCCGATGTTGGTGCACCACATCCCGCCAACGGCATCGAGGAAGCGGTTGCCTTCGGTGTCGTAGATGTAGGCGCCTTCGCCAGCTTCGATGTTCAGTGCGCCCTGCTCGGCGTGCTCGTCGAACACATGGTAGCCGTGCATGTAGTGGGCCTTGTCGGCCTCGACCAGCAGGTCGTTGCGTGGGGCGGCGGCCAGCTTGCGATTCGGGGTAGCCATAAGCTTTTCCTTGTCGGATCGGTACGGTGAAAGGTGTCAGATGCCGGTCTTGACCGTGCTCCAGACCCGGGTAATGGCGCGCATGGCCTGCGGGTCCTGGGATTTCTGGGTGAACAGCCGCTCACGGGTGTGGTCGTCGGGGTAGATCGCCGGGTCGTTGCGGATGTCGGCCTGCACCAGCGGCGTAGCGGCGGCGTTGCTGTTGGCGTAGTGGATGTAGTTGGTCACCTCGGCCATGGTTCGGGGCTGCAGCAGGTACTCGATGAAGCGGTGGGCGTTGGCCACGTGGGGTGCGTCGTTGGGCAGGTAGAGGCTGTCGAACCAGATCAGCGAGCCTTCCTTGGGAATGAAGAACGCCAGGTTGATGTCCTTCTTCGCTTCCACGGCGCGGGCTTGGGCGGTGGCGTAGTCACCGGACCAGGTCAGGGCCATGCACACGTCACCGTTGGGCAGGCTGGTGAGGTAGTTCACCGAGTCGAATTTCTTGATGTACGGGCGCACGCCCATGAGCACGTCCTGGGCGGCCTTGAGGTCGGCCGGTTTGGCGCTTTGCGGGTCCTTGCCGAGGTACTTGAGCGCCAGCGGGATCACTTCGCTGGGTGCGTCCATGATGGTCACGCCGCAGTCGGCGAAGCGCGAAACGATCTTGGGGTCGAACAGCATGGCCAGAGAGCCGATGGGCGCATCGGGCATGCGCTGCCTGATCTTGTCGACGTTGTAGGTGATACCCGAGCTGCCCCAGGTGTAGGGCGCCGAGTACACCATGCCGGGGTCGAAGGCCTGCATGTGCTGCACCACCTGCGGGTCGAGGTTGGCCCAGCTGGGCAGCTTGGACTTGTCCAGCGGCTGGAACACCTTGGCCTTGATCAGTGGCGGCACCAGGGAAGCATTGAGCATCACCAGGTCGTAGCCGGAGCGGCCGGTGAGGAGTTTGGTCTGGACCGTTTCGTAGCCGTCGAAGGTGTCATATATCACCTTGATGCCGGTTTGCTTTTCAAAATCGGCGAGGGTGTTTTCGCCGATGTAGTCGGTCCAGTTGTACAACCTGAGCGTGTTGCTGGTATCTGCCTCCCCGGCCAGGGCAGCCGTGGCGGTGCAGCACATCAACAGACTGGAAATCACCTTCAATGCCTTGCGCATAGCAACTCCATCGTGTGATCAGGATCGGCTCGGGCGAGCTGATGGAGCCACTATCCGGGGGAATCTGCTACGGGGCCATAACCCGAATGGGTGGGGTCAGTCAGCAACCGCCCTCCAGCTCTTCTCGCACCCTGTCGAAGAAGGTCGTCAGGATGCGCCGCGAGCTCTGCGCGCGCAGGCACACCAAGGTCTCGGTAAAACGGTGCCGGCTGTCGTCGATCGGCAGGCCGCGCAGACGTGAGTCCGAGCCCAGTTCGGCCGCCGACACCACGCCCACTCCCATGCCGATC
The DNA here is from genome assembly GCF_033095865.1 of Pseudomonas sp. KU43P. NCBI lineage: Bacteria > Pseudomonadati > Pseudomonadota > Gammaproteobacteria > Pseudomonadales > Pseudomonadaceae > Pseudomonas > Pseudomonas sp. KU43P. The sequence goes on from NZ_AP019365.1 coordinate 3,295,078, forward strand.
GCCACGGCTTCGCGCGCGGCTTCACGCCCCTCGACCTCGATGGCCTTGCGGATGCGCAACCCAGCCGCTGCCATTTCCTCTTCCAGGGAAAGTCGCGTCACCGACCCCTGCTCGCGCAACACCAGCGGTTCATTGGCCAGGTCGGCGAGGCAGACCGATTCCCTTTGTGCCCAAGGGTGGTCATGGGCGACGAAAGCCAGCATCGGGTCGCTTCGAAGCGGCAGGGTCATCAAGCGCTCGTCTTCGATGCTGCGCCCCAGCAGCGCGATGTCCGTCTGGTAGCCGAACAAGCGCTCCAGCACTTCATCGGTATTGCCAGTCTCGATCTTCACGTCGACCCCAGGGTAGCGGGCGCAGAATCGAGCGACGTAGGGCAGCACATGCACCGGCGCGTCCACCGCCAGGTTCAGCGTCCCGGTGGACAGTGTGCGGTAGTCCATCAGCATGTCGTGAGCATCGGCACTGATATCGAACAGGCGCTGGGTCATGCCGAACAACCGCTCACCCACCTCGGTGAGCCGCACCTGGCGCTTCTCGCGCAGAAACAGCATGACCCCGTAGTAATCCTCGAGTTTGCGCACCTGATCGGACACTGCCGGTTGAGAAAGGCAGAGCTGCTGCGCCGCGCGGGTAAAGCCTCCATTCAGGGCCACGGCATGGAAAGCCTTGAGTTGTGTGTGTGAGATCGCCATCGTGCCGCCTCCATAGGAATGGCCTATGCATGCATACGTTAAATCGATTTTATTTATGGACATTGCACTGCAAGGATGTTTTTCGCAAGGCGCCACGCCTGGATTGCGCCCTTTCTGGAGACACTCGATGCGACCTTTCTGGCTCGAACAAGCCCTGAAGAACCAGCCCGACGAACCCTGCCCGCCCCTTGGGCAGAACATCAATGCCGATGTCTGCATCGTCGGCGGCGGCTATACCGGCCTGTGGACCGCCATCATGCTCAAGGAGCAGAACCCCGACCTCGATGTGGTCATCGTCGAAGCCGACATCTGCGGCGCGGGAGCAAGCGGGCGCAACGGCGGGTGTGCGCTGTCCTGGTCCGCGAAGTTCTTTACCCTGGAGCGCCTGTTCGGGCTCGAAGAGGCCGTGCGCCTGGTCAAGGCGTCGGAACACAGCATCTACGCCATCGGCGCCTTCTGCAAAAAGTACGGCGTGGATGCCGATTACCGTCTCGACGGCACGCTGTACACCTCCACCAGCCAGGCCCAAGTCGGCTCCACCGACGCGGTGGTCGCCGCGCTGGAGCGCCATGGCATAAACACCTTCTCCAAGCGCGCACTCGCCGATGTGCAACGCATGTCCGGCTCTGCCCAGCACCTTGAAGGCTGGTATTCACCCGCCGCAGCCAGCGTACAGCCGGCCAAGCTGGTGCGTGGCATGCGGCGGGTTGCGCTGGGGCTGGGGGTACGTATCCATGAAGGGTCACCCATGGTCGGCCTGGACCAAGGGCAGCCGGCATCGGTCATCACCCCCCATGGCAAAGTGACCTGCGGGAAAGTGGTGTTGGCGATAAATGCCTGGATGGCGCGGGCATTTCCGCAATTCTCGCGTTCGGTGGCCATTGTCTCGAGCGACATGATCATCACCGAACCTCGGCCGGACCTGCTGGAGCGCATAGGCCTGACCAGCGGCGTGACCGTGCTCGACTCGCGCATTTTCGTGCACTACTACCACAACACCCCCGACGGGCGAATCATGCTCGGCAAAGGGGGCAATACCTTTGCGTTCGGCGGGCGCATCCTGCCGGTGTTCGACCAGCCCTCGCCGTATGCGGGCTTGTTGCGCGATTCGCTGGAAAAGTTCTTCCCCGCCTTTGCCGGCGTCGATATCGCCGCAACCTGGAATGGCCCTTCGGATCGTTCGGTCACCGGCCTGCCCTTCTTCGGCCGCATGGGCGCCAACCGCAATATCTTCTATGGCTTCGGATACTCAGGCAGTGGCGTGGGGCCCTGTCACATGGGCGGCCAGATCCTGTCGTCGCTGGTGCTGGGGCTGGATAACCCCTGGACGCGCTCGCCGTTGCTCGATGGCCCTCTCGGGCATTTCCCGCCCGAACCCTTCCGCTATCTGGGTTCATTGATGGTGCGCAACGCCATTCGCCGCAAGGAGCGCGCCGAGGACCACAACCGACGCCCGCGCCGGCTGGACGTCCACCTGGCCAAGTTCGCCGCCGCAGCCGGCAAGGCGGACAAGTCATGAGTGATCATCACTCATAAGCTCAGGTTATTTGTGAAATGTGATAAATCGATTTTCTTTATTTTTTCGCCAATGTTTTGATCACGCCATGCATCACTCCTTACAAAAACAACACTGCCGGAGAAGATCATGACCAAAGCCGAGTTTCCCGTTTCCCAAGCGCTGGCAACCCCCGCACTGGGCGAACCCTACCTGCTGACCCCTGGGCCGCTGACCACGTCCAGGGCCACCAAGGAAGCCATGCTCCGCGACTGGGGCTCATGGGACAAAGCGTTCAACCAGGTGACTGCGCAAGTGCGCAACAGCCTGCTGGCCATGGCGGGTGTCACCGATGACAGCTTCGCCTGCGTACCGCTGCAAGGCAGTGGCAGCTACTCGGTAGAAGCAGCGCTGGCCACCGCCATCCCCCGTGACGGCAAGGCGCTGGTGCTGATGAACGGGGCTTACGGTCAACGCGCCACCAAGACCCTGGAATACCTCGGCCGCGCGTTCATCACCCTGGACAAAGGCGACTACCTGCCGCCGCAACCCGACGAAGTGGATGCCCTGCTCAAGGCCAACCCCGACGTCACCAACGTGTTTCTGGTTCACTGCGAAACCAGCTCGGGCATCCTCAACCCGCTGCGGGAAATCGCCGACGTGGTCAAAGCCCATGGCAAGAGCCTGATCATCGATGCGATGAGCTCCTTCGGCGCGGTACCGCTGACCGTTCAGGACATTCCGTTCGACGTAGTGGTGTCTTCCGCCAACAAATGCATCGAGGGCATTCCGGGGTTCGGCTTCGTCATCATTCGACGCAGTGTTCTGGAGGCCGCCAAAGGCCGCGCCAACTCCCTGAGCCTCGACCTGTATGAACAATGGGTCTACATGGAGAAGACCGGCCAGTGGCGGTTCACACCTCCGACCCACAGCGTGGTGGCCTTCCACAAGGCGCTGGAGCAGCATGACGCCGAAGGTGGCGTGCATGGGCGGCTGGCGCGTTATACCCGCAACCGCGACGTGCTGGTGGCCGGCATGCGCGAGCTGGGCTTCAAGACACTGCTCGAAGACCGCTGGCTGTCGCCGATCATCACCACGTTCTTCAGCCCTGAACATCCGAACTTCGAGTTCAAGCGTTTCTACGATGAACTGAAGTCGCGCAACTTCATCATCTACCCCGGCAAACTGACCGTCGCTGAAAGTTTCCGCATCGGCTGCATCGGCCAAATCGACGAATACGTCGTCCACCAGTTGCTGCGCGCCATCGCCGACAGCCTGGTGGCGATGAATGTCGACATGCAGCACGCCACTGCCTGATCACACCGTTCAAAGGCCCTTGTCGAATCGAGCTGGGGGGCGAGTGGATCGCCCCCTTGGGCAAGGGCCTTTTTTCAACCATGGAGCCGCTGACGGGTGCCAGCCACGCGTCAGCGACCGCACCTCTTGAAAATTGGTCTGTTGCCCACGTGCGGGCAGCAGCTGGCGGGGTGCGCATGGATGCATTGTTCAGTCTCGAAAACAACAACAAAACCAATGACTTTGCGCTGTCTGGCACCCACTACGGGATCAGAACACCATGAACAATAATGCAAGTCCTCTCGCAACTGGCTGGAAATCGCTGCAACGTTGGCGCGTGCAGGTTTTTCTCATTACCTGGGTGGCCTACGCCGCCTTCTACTTCACTCGCAAGGCGTTTTCCGTCGCTAAACTAGGCATTGGCGAAGACCCGGATTTCGTACTTGAAAAGGCCATGATGGCCAACCTTGATGCCCTGTACCTGACGGCCTACGCCGTGGGCCAGTTTCTCTGGGGCAACTTCTCCGACCGCTTCGGCCCCAGGGTCGTGGTATTAAGCGGGCTGGTCATCTCTGCGGTAGCAGCCGTGCTCATGGGCACCTACGCCACCCTGCCGATCTTCGCCTCCTGCATGCTGATCCAGGGCCTTGCCCAGTCCACGGGCTGGTCGGGGCTGTGCAAGAACGTGGGCAGTTTCTTCAGCACCAGTGAACGTGGCCGGGTACTGGGCTACTGGAGCACTTCCTACGCGTTCGGCGGGCTGGTGGCGACACCGTTCGCGGGGTGGTGGGCGTACGACGCCTACCACGATTGGCGCATCGCGTTCTTCAGCAGCGCCGCCGTCGTGCTGGTGGTCGCCGTCCTGTTCTTCCTCCTGCAGCGCAACCGCCCGGAAGACGTGGGGCTGCCCCCCGTCGAGATCGAGCTTGAACCCGTCAGCAAGGCAGCGGTGCCGCGCGAAAGCATGTGGGCCGGCCTGCGCACGGTGATGAAGAACCGCACCGTGCTGTTCCTGGGCCTTGCCTACTTCATGCTCAAGCCCGCCCGCTACGCCATCCTGCTGTGGGGGCCGGTGATCATCTATGAGCGGATGCCAGAGATTGGCAAGGTGGCGTCGGCCATCGTACCGACCTCGTTCGAACTGGCCGGGTTGGTCGGGCCCATTCTCATCGGCATTGCCTCGGACAAGTACTTCGGCGCCCGTCGCATTCCCGCCTGCGTCCTCAGCCTGGTGGTGCTGACGGTCTGCCTGGCCCTGTTCGTGCCGGCCATGCAGAGCGGCAGCCTGTATGTAGTGGTGGGCCTGCTGTTCATGATGGGCCTGACGCTGTATGGGCCAGATTCGATGATCAGCGGTTCGGCAGCCATCGACTTCGGCAGCAAGGACGGCGCAGCGTCCGCCGCCGGCTTCGTCAACGGCTGTGGTTCGGTGGGTGCGGTGCTCGGCGGCCTGCTACCGGGCTATTTCGACACCATCACGGTATTCGTTGTGTTCACGGGGGCCGCACTGCTGGCCGCCTCAATGCTGATCCCGTTCTGGAACAGCCGCCCCAAGACGGTGGAAAACACCGAAGTGGCTTCGACGCCACTGCAGCCTGCCGCGCTCGGCACCAATTCCTGACATCGACCTGTCCTTGAAACACTCACTGGAGCAACGTCCATGAATTATGAAACGCCATCAAAACTGCAAGCCGTCGTCCTCGACTGGGCCGGCACCGTCGTCGATTTCGGCTCTTTCGCGCCGACGCAGATTTTTGTCGAAGCCTTCGCCGAGTTCGGCGTCAAGGTTTCGCTGGAGGAAGCCCGTGGCCCGATGGGCATGGGCAAGTGGGACCACATCCGCACCCTTTGCGACATTCCTGAAATTGCCGAACGCTATCACAAGGTATTTGGCCGCACGCCTACCGATGATGATGTGACGGCGCTGTACAACCGCTTCATGCCCTTGCAGATCGAAAAGATCGCCGTCCATTCCGCGCTGATACCGGGCGCACTGGAAACCATCGCCGACGTGCGCCGCAGGGGCATGAAGGTCGGTTCCTGCTCCGGCTACCCGAAAGTGGTGATGGACAAGGTGGTGGAGCTCGCCAAACAGAACGGCTACGTCGCCGACCATGTAGTGGCTACGGACGAGACGCCCAATGGGCGCCCCTGGCCTTCGCAGGCACTGGCCAACGTCATCGCCCTGGGCATCGATGATGTCGCGGCCTGCGTGAAGGTGGACGACACCTGGCCAGGCATCCTCGAAGGCCGCAAGGCGGGCATGTGGACGGTTGCCCTGACCTGTTCGGGCAACGCGTTGGGGCTGCCTTATCAGCTCTACAAGGCACTGCCATCGGACAAGCTGGCCGAAGAGCGTGCGCGCATCGTCAAGATGTTCGAGCCGTCTCGCCCGCACTACCTGATCGACACCATCGTCGACCTGCCGGCGGTGATCGAGGACATCAACCAGCGCCTGGCTCGCGGAGAAACGCCGCAAGCTTGCTGACTGCCCCTGGGCGGGGCCCGCTGGCCCTGCCCTTGCCAAAATGACCACAAGGAAAATCATCATGCGTTATGCACATCCCGGCACGGAAGGCGCCAAGGTCAACTTCAAGAGCCGCTACGGCAACTACATCGGTGGAGAGTTCGTAGCTCCGGTCAAGGGGCAGTACTTCGAAAACACCTCCCCGGTGAATGGCAAACTGATCGCAGAATTCCCCCGCTCCACTGCCGAAGACATCGACAAGGCCCTCGACGCCGCCCACGCCGCCGCCGACGCCTGGGGCCGCACGTCCGTCCAGGACCGCTCCAACGTGCTGCTGAAGATCGCCGACCGCATCGAGCAGAACCTCGAGGTCCTGGCCATCACCGAAACCTGGGACAACGGCAAGCCAATCCGCGAAACCCTCAACGCCGACATCCCGCTGGCCGTCGACCACTTCCGCTACTTCGCCGGCTGCATCCGCGCCCAGGAAGGCGGCGCCGCCGAGATCAACGAAAACACCGTGGCCTACCACATCCATGAGCCGCTGGGCGTGGTCGGGCAAATCATCCCGTGGAACTTCCCGATCCTGATGGCCGCCTGGAAGCTCGCCCCGGCCCTGGCCGCGGGCAACTGCGTGGTGCTCAAGCCAGCCGAGCAGACCCCGCTGGGCATCACCGTGCTGGTCGAGCTGATCGGCGACCTGCTGCCGCCGGGCGTGCTCAACGTGGTACAAGGCTATGGCCGCGAAGCGGGCGAAGCCCTGGCCACCAGCAAGCGCATCGCCAAGATCGCCTTCACCGGCTCCACCCCGGTGGGCTCGCACATCATGAAGTGCGCCGCCGAGAACATCATCCCGTCCACCGTCGAGCTGGGCGGCAAGTCGCCGAACGTGTACTTCGAAGACATCATGCAGGCCGAGCCGAGCTTCATCGACAAGGCCGCCGAAGGCATGGTGCTGGCGTTCTTCAACCAGGGCGAAGTGTGCACCTGCCCGTCGCGTGCCCTGGTGCAGGAGTCGATCTACCCGCAGTTCATGGAAGTGGTGATGAAGAAGGTGCTGCAGATCAAGCGCGGCGACCCGCTGGACACTGACACCATGGTCGGCGCCCAGGCCTCGCAGCAGCAATTCGAGAAGATCCTGTCGTACCTGCAGATCGCCCAGGAAGAAGGCGCCGAGCTGCTGACCGGCGGCAAGGTCGAGAAGCTGGAAGGCTCGCTGGCCACCGGTTACTACATTCAGCCGACCCTGCTCAAAGGCAACAACAGAATGCGCGTGTTCCAGGAAGAAATCTTCGGCCCGGTGGTCAGCGTCACCACCTTCAAGGACGAAGCCGAAGCCCTGGCGATCGCCAACGACACCGAGTTCGGCCTCGGCGCCGGTGTGTGGACCCGCGACATCAACCGCGCCTACCGCATGGGCCGCGGCATCAAGGCTGGCCGCGTGTGGACCAACTGCTACCACCTGTACCCGGCGCATGCCGCGTTCGGTGGCTACAAGAAGTCCGGCGTCGGCCGTGAAACCCACAAGATGATGCTCGACCACTACCAGCAGACCAAGAACCTGCTGGTGAGCTACGACATCAATCCGCTGGGCTTCTTCTAAACCGGGCCGGCCTGGGGCTGCCTTGCAGCCCATCGCCGGCAAGCCGGCGCCTGCAGGGAACAGGTGGGGGTCGGCACTTTCTCAATCGGCGGAACCTTCAATGAAAATCCGTTACAAGGTAAGCCTTGTGGCTGCCTGTGTGCTGTGCGTTACAACCAGCCTGTTGACCCTGACCCAAGTCAGCCAGGTGCGTACCCTGCTGCGCGACCAGGTACAGGCGAGCATCTTCGAGACCAGCAATGCCGTGGCGCGCCAGATCGAGAACTGGCTGAATGGCAAGCTGCACCTGATGGACCTGGCTGCCCAGGCGATCGATAGCCAGTACAGCCCGCAAACCACCCAGCGCATCTTCGACGCGCCCTTGCTTAAGGACGAGTTCAAGCTGGTGTTCGGCGCCCTCCAAGCGGATGGCAAACCCATCAAGAACAGCGCACCGTGGAACCCGAAAACTGACTATGACGGCCGAACCCGCCCTTGGTATGCAACCGGCAAGGCCGCAGGCCAGGCAGTTCTGACCGAGCCCTACAAGGACTCCACCAGCGGCGAGATCCTGATTTCGGCGGTCGCCCAAATCAGCGATGCAGGCCGCCCGCTGGGCGTGTTCGGCGGTGACATCCGCCTGACCACGGTGGCCGAGGCCATCAATACCCTGGACTTCGGCGGCGCCGGTTATGCGTTCCTGCTGAACAGCAACGGTGCCATCATTTCCCACCCGAACGCCGAGCTCAACGGCAAGCCCTACAGCGAACTGTTCGGCGGCAGCACCCCACCCCTCGACGGCCAGCTCCAGGACATCACTCGCAACGGCAAGCCCCTGCTGGTGTCGTTCATCCCGCTCACGGGCCTCAAGGGCTTGGACTGGTACATCGGCGTGGTGCTGGAGCAGGACATCGTCATGGCCGCCGCCCATACCCTGACCTGGCGAGCGGTCATCGGCACCGCCCTGGGCGTGTTGCTGAGCCTGCTGGTGCTGGGCCTGATGGTCCGCCGCCTGCTCTGGCCGATGGACCGCCTCAAGCAGTCGCTTGAAGACATCAACCGCGGCGAAGGCGACCTGACCCGCCAGCTGCAGGTGTCGGGCAACGACGAAGTGGCCCTGGTTTCCCGGGAGTTCAACCACCTGCTGGCCAACCTCAAGACGCTCATCAGCGATGTAAAAGGCCGCTCGCAACAGGTACGCGAAAGCACCACCGCGACCTCCAGCGCAGCCGACCAAGCCGCCGGCCGGGTGCAGCTGCAATTGCAGGAACTCGACCAGCTGGCCACAGCCATGGCCGAGATGGCCGCGACTGCCGAAGACGTGGCGCGCAACGCCCAGGCGGCGGCCGAGGCAGCGCTGGTGGCCACCGAGCAGACCACTGGCGGGGTCGCGCTGGTGTCTCGCTCCACCGGGGCGATCAAGCGCCTGGCCAACGAAATGAACGACACCGGCCAGGCCATCAACGAGCTGTCCGCCCTCAGCCAGCGCATCGAATCGATCGTGGCGGTGATCACCAGTATTGCCGACCAGACCAACCTGCTCGCACTCAACGCCGCCATCGAGGCGGCCCGTGCCGGCGAGTCGGGCCGCGGCTTCGCGGTGGTAGCCGATGAGGTGCGCTCGCTGGCCTCGCGCACGCAGCAGTCCACCCAGGAAATCCGCGAAATGATCGAGCAGTTGCAAAGCGGCGTGAAGCACGCCCAGGGGCGCATGCAGCAAAGCCGTGAAACCGCCAGCAGGACCGCCGAGGACGCCGTTGCCGCCAATCAGACCCTCGACCGTATCCGCGAGGCGATCCAGCGCATCAACGACATGAACCTGCAGATTGCCGCCGCCGCTGAACAGCAGAGCGTCACCAGCGAAGAAATCAACCGCAACACCACCACGATCCGCGACATCAGCCTGGCGGTTTCCGGCAGTGCGGACAAACAGGTCGCGCAGTGCTCAGTGATGGTCGAACACGTCGGCCAGCAGGATCGACTGCTCAGCCGTTTCAAGATCTGAGGCGCACTCCGTGACAGCACAAAACAACAACTCTTGCACCGAGGTAACACAGATGAGTGCGGCTCCACTGTATCCCGTTCGTCCCGAGGTTGCGGCCACTACCCTGACCGACGAGGCCACCTACAAGGCCATGTACCAGCAATCGGTGATCAACCCGGACGGCTTCTGGCGCGAGCAGGCCCAGCGCCTCGACTGGATCAAGCCATTCACCAAGGTCAAGCAGACCTCGTTCGACGACCACCATGTCGACATCAAGTGGTTCGCCGACGGCACCCTGAACGTGTCCTCCAACTGCCTGGACCGCCACCTCGAAACCCGCGGCGACCAGCTGGCCATCATCTGGGAAGGCGACGACCCTTGCGAACACCGCAACATCACCTACCGCGAACTGCACGAGCAGGTCTGCAAGTTCGCCAACGCCCTGCGCGGCCAGGATGTGCACCGCGGTGACGTCGTCACCATCTACATGCCGATGATCCCCGAAGCCGTGGTGGCCATGCTGGCCTGCGCCCGCATCGGCGCGATCCACTCCGTGGTGTTCGGTGGCTTCTCGCCGGAAGCCCTGGCCGGGCGGATCATCGACTGCAAGTCGAAAGTCGTCATCACCGCCGACGAAGGCGTGCGCGGTGGCCGTCGTACCCCGCTCAAGGCCAACGTCGACCTGGCGCTGACCAACCCTGAAACCAGCAGCGTGCAGAAGATCATCGTGTGCAAGCGCACCGGTGGCGACATCGCCTGGCACCAGCACCGTGACATCTGGTACGAAGACCTGATGAAAGTTGCCTCCAGCCACTGCGCGCCGAAAGAGATGGGCGCCGAGGAAGCGCTGTTCATCCTGTATACCTCCGGCTCCACCGGCAAGCCCAAGGGCGTGCTGCACACCACCGGCGGCTACCTGGTGTACGCCGCGCTCACCCACGAGCGCGTGTTCGACTACCGCCCGGGCGAAGTCTACTGGTGCACCGCCGACGTCGGCTGGGTCACCGGCCACAGCTACATCGTCTACGGCCCGCTGGCCAACGGCGCGACCACCCTGCTGTTCGAAGGCGTACCGAACTACCCGGACATCACCCGTGTGTCGAAGATCGTCGACAAGCACAAGGTCAACATCCTCTACACCGCCCCCACCGCCATCCGCGCGATGATGGCCGAGGGCGAGGCCGCCGTGGCCGGGGCCGACGGCTCCAGCCTGCGCCTGCTGGGCTCGGTGGGCGAGCCGATCAACCCCGAAGCCTGGAACTGGTACTACAAGACCGTGGGCAAGGAACGCTGCCCGATCGTCGACACCTGGTGGCAGACCGAGACCGGTGGCGTGCTGATCAGCCCGCTGCCGGGCGCCACGGCGCTCAAGCCAGGCTCGGCGACCCGCCCGTTCTTCGGCGTGGTGCCGGCGCTGGTGGACAACCTGGGCAACCTGATCGAGGGCGCCGCCGAAGGCAACCTGGTGATCCTCGATTCGTGGCCAGGCCAGTCGCGTTCGCTGTACGGCGACCATGACCGCTTCGTCGACACCTACTTCAAGACCTTCCGTGGCATGTACTTCACCGGCGACGGCGCACGCCGCGACGAGGATGGCTACTACTGGATCACCGGCCGTGTGGACGATGTGCTGAACGTGTCCGGGCACCGCATGGGTACCGCCGAGATCGAAAGCGCCATGGTCGCCCACAGCAAGGTGGCCGAGGCCGCAGTGGTGGGCGTGCCGCACGACATCAAGGGGCAAGGCATCTACGTGTACGTCACCCTCAATGCCGGCGAGGAGCCGAGCGAGCAGCTGCGCCTGGAGCTGAAGAACTGGGTGCGCAAGGAGATCGGGCCGATCGCGTCGCCGGATGTGATCCAGTGGGCGCCGGGGCTGCCGAAAACGCGCTCGGGCAAGATCATGCGGCGGATCCTGCGCAAGATTGCCACGGGTGAATACGATGCGCTGGGGGATATCTCGACCCTGGCCGACCCGGGTGTGGTGCAGCACCTGATCGATACCCATAAGGCGATGAGCCTGGCGACTGCTTGATGGTGCGGGGGCCGCTTTGCGGCCCCATCGCCGGCAAGCCCTCTCCCACACTGCGCGATCCCTGTGGGAGCTGGCTTGCCAGCCATGGGGCCCACCCCCTATTCAGCGGCGTGATCAACGCGGCAACGGATACAACGCCTCATCGAACTGCTCCAGCCGCGGAAAGCTCATCGGCAGATCATCCGACAACTGCTCCAGCCGCTGCTGATAGCTGCGCAGAAATTCCTTGCGCGCCTCGTCATTGATATACGGCACATGCCACGCCACGAACGGCTCCAGTACCTCGAACCCGACATACGCCAAAGTCCCACGCAGAATCGGCCGCAGCATGTCCTCCAGCGGCCCATGGATCGCCCCTTCGCCAAACATGTGCTCACGCCCACCAAGGGTCACGGTCACCAGCGCACGCTTGCCGGCCAGCCCGCCCTGGTCGTAGAAGCGCTTGCCGCCATAGCACACGCCCGACACCAGCACCCGGTCGATCCAGCCCTTGAGCATCGCCGGCGCCGAGAACCAGAAGATCGGGAAGTTCAGCACCAGCAGGTCGGCCCACAACAGCTTGTCCAGTTCCTGCTTGATATCTGGCGCGATGGACCCGCTCTTCACCCCCAGCCGCTGTTCCAGCGCGTACACCAGGTAGTCCGGGTTCTCCCGGTGGCTGAAGTCATCGGCACTGGCCACCGGGTTCCAGCCCATGGCGTACAGGTCGCTGACCTGCACCTCATGGCCCTGGGCACGGAAGGTTTCCGCCGCCTGGTCACGTAGCGCGGCAGTGAAGGATTGGGGCTCGGGGTGGGCGTGAACGATCAGGACTTTCATGGGCAATCCTCAAACAGTTGCCAAAGGGGAAGTAGGGTTGCGGGCCGCCAGCAGACGGTCGAGCCAGTCTGGGTCCATTTCCGGCTCGCAGGAGAACAGCAACCCGGTGTAGTCACGGAACGGCGGCCGGAAAATCGCTTCGCGGCTGCCGTGGTCGACCACTCGCCCGCGCTGCATAACCAGCACCTCGTCGGCAATGGCGCGCACCGTGGCCACATCATGGGTGATGAACAAGTAGGCCACGTTCAGCTCGCGCTGGATGCGGTCGAGCAGTTTCAGCACGCCTTCGGCCACCAGCTGGTCGAGCGCCGAGGTCACTTCGTCGCAGATGATCAGTTGCGGCTCGGCGGCCAGCGCGCGGGCAATACAGATGCGCTGCTTCTGCCCACCGGACAGCTCGCGCGGCAGGCGGTCCATGTACTTGGCCGGCTCCAGGTCGATCATCCGCAGCAACTCGGCGACCCGCTCGCGCAGCGCCTTGCCCTTGAGGCCCAGGTAGAAGCTCAAGGGCCGGCCAATGATGTCGACGATGCGCTGGCGGGGGTTGAGCGCCGTGTCGGGGATCTGGTAGATCATCTGGATGCGCCGCAGTTGTTCCTTGCTGCGCTGGCGATAGTCCGCCGGCAGCGGCTCGCCGTCATACAGCACTTGGCCAGAGCTGGGCTGCAGCAGGCCGCTGATCAAGCGTGCCGTGGTGCTCTTGCCGCTGCCCGACTCGCCGATCACCGCCAGGGTCTGGCCGCGATACAGCTTCAGCGAAACGTCGTGCAGCACAGGCTGGTGGCCATAGCTGGCATTGGCATTGCGCACTTCGAGCAAGGGTTGTTCATGGCCAGGGCAGGCCTTGGGCGAGGTATGGAAATTGCGCACCGCCCACAGCGACTGGGTGTAGGCCTGCTGCGGCGCGCTGAGCATGGTGCGTGTCTGCGCCTCCTCCACCAGGCTGCCGTGGCGCAGCACCATGATGCGGTCGGCCATCTGCGCCACCACCGCCAGGTCATGGCTGATGTAGAGTGCGGCGCTGCCGAAGGTCTTCACTGCATCGCGGATCGCCGCGAGCACTTCGATCTGGGTGGTGACGTCCAGCGCCGTGGTCGGTTCGTCGAAGATGATCAGGTCGGGGTGGCAGGCCATCGCCATCGCCGTCATCACCCGCTGCAACTGGCCGCCGGACAACTGGTGCGGGTAGCGCTGGCCGATGTGCTCGGGGTCTGGCAGGCGCAGGATGCGGTACAGCTCCACGGCCTCGGCTTGGGCCTTGGCGCGGTCGATGCCGCCGTTGATCACTGCCGTTTCCACGTGCTGGTCGATCAGCCGGTGGGCCGGGTTGAACGAGGCTGCGGCGCTCTGCGCGACATAGGCAATGCGCAGGCCGCGCAGCTTGCGCAGGGTTTGGGCGCTGGCTTCAAGCAGCTGGATGCCGTCGAAGCACACACTGCCCCCGGTGATCCGGCAACCGTCGCGCACATAACCCATGGACGCCAGACCCAGGGTCGACTTGCCGGCCCCGGACTCACCGATCAGCCCCAGCACTTCGCCGCGCTTGAGCGTAAGGTCAATGCCCTTGATCAGCGGGTGCCAGGCATTCTCGTAGTGGCCTTCGATGCGCAGGCCACGGATTTCCAGCAAGGTATCGTTGCTCATGCTCAGCACTCCTTCAGGCCACTGGACAGGTGCAGCACCCAGTCGACGACGAAGTTCACGCTCACCGTGATCAACGCCACCGCCAGGGCCGGAAGTAGCGGGCTGATGTCACCGAAGGTGATCAGCACCGCGTTGTCGCGCACCATGCTGCCCCAGTCGGCAGTCGGCGGCTGGATGCCCAGGCCGAGGAACGACAAGGCGCTGATGAACAGGAAGACGAAGCAGAAACGTAGGCCAAACTCGGCGATCAGCGGCGCGGCGGCGTTGGGCAGCACTTCGCGGCTGACCAGCCACCACAGCCCTTCGCCACGCAGCCGCGCCGCCTCGACGAAGTCCTGCACCACCACGTTCATCGCCACTGCCCGCGACAGGCGGAACACCCGCGTGGCATCGAGCAGCGCGATCACCAGCACCAGCGAGGTGGCGGTGGTGCCGACCACGCTGAGGATCAGCAAGGCAAAGATCAGTTGCGGAATGGCCATCAGGATATCCACGACCCGCGACAGGCCCTGGTCGATCCAGCCGCCCTTGATCGCCGCCACCAGCCCGCACAAGCCGCCCAGCAGAAACGCCAGGCTGGTGGTCAGGAAGGCGATGCCCAGGGTGTTGCGGGCGCCATACAGCAGGCGGCTGAACATGTCGCGGCCAAGGTTGTCGGTGCCCAGCAGGAACTCCGGGCTCCACGGCGCGAAGCCCTCGCCCACCACCTGGGTTTCGCCGTAGGGCGCCAGCAGCGGTGCAAACAGCGCCACCACGATGTAGGCAACAATCACCAGCAAGCCGAACTTGGCGCTCAAGGGCGCGCGCAGCAGAGGTGTGATCAGCTTCATGGTCTACCCCTTCGGATGCATCAGGCGTGGGTTGCTGGCGATCGACAGCACGTCGGCGCCGGTATTGAGCAGGATGTAGGTGCCGGCAAAGATCAGGCTGCAGGCCTGCACCACCGGGATGTCGCGCTTGGCTACCGAGTCCACCAGCAACTGGCCCAGGCCCGGGTAGACGAACACCACCTCCACCACCACCACGCCCACCACCAGGTACGCAAGGTTCAGCGCCACCACGTTGACGATCGGCGCCAGAGCATTGGGCAAGGCGTGCTTGAAGATGATCCGCGAAGGTGACATGCCCTTGAGCCGGGCCATCTCGATGTAGGGGCTGGCCAGCAGGTTGATCAGCGACGCGCGAGTCATGCGCATCATCTGCGCGATCACCACCAGGCTCAGGGTCGCCACCGGCAGCACCGAGACTTCCAGTACCTCGCCCAGCGACGCATCCGTCGACAGGCTGGAAATGCCCGGCAGCCATTCGAGTTTCACCGCGAAGACCAGGATCAGGACGTAGGCGACGAAGAACTCGGGGAACGACACGGCGCTCAGCGCACCGGTGTTCAGCAGCCGGTCGAACCAGCTGTTGCGGTACAGCGCCGCGAGCATGCCCAGCAGCAGCGCGGTCGGCACCGAAAACAGCGCTGCCAGCAGGGCCAGGCTAAAGGTGTTGCCCAGGCGCGCACCGACCAGTTCGGCGATCGGCCGCTGGTTGGCCAGGGACACGCCCAGGTCGCCGTGCAGCAGGCGCCCCGCCCATTGCACGAAGCGCTGCAGCGCCGGCAGGTCGAGCCCGAGCTGGGCGCGGAACGCCGCCAGGGTTTCTGGGGTGGCCGACTGGCCGAGCATGGCCTGGGCGATGTCACCCGGCAGCATGCCCACGGCCAGGAAGATCACCACCGAGACCGCAAACAGCGACAACAGGCCCAGGGCCAGCCGCTGCACAAGCAGTTTGCCAAGATTGTTCACCGTCACACTCCTCGACTGGATGCAGGGTTCAGGCTTGCCACCAGCGCTCGATCACCCGCAGGCCATCCAGCTCGCCATACGGCGCGGTGAGTGGGCCATGGGCGACGCGGCTGGAACGAGCGGCCACGGAGCTGGCGAACAGCGGCACGATCGCCCCGCCATCGTCGCGGCACAGCGCCTGCATCTCGTTGTACATCTCCCGGCGCAGCGGCTCGTTCATCTCGCCGCGGGCGGCGTTGAGCAGCTGGTTGAAGCGCGGGTTGTCCCAGTGGGTCTCGTTCCACGCCGCGCCCTTGGCGTAGCCGATGCTGAACATGCGGTCGGCGGTGAGGCTGGAGTACCAGAATGAAGTGGTGAAGGGCTGCTTGTTCCAGACATTGGAGAAGAAACCGTCGGCTGGCTCGCGCACCACATCGATGTCGATACCGGCCTGGCGCGCCTGCTCCTTGAACAGCACCGACGCGTCCACTGCGCCGCTGTACGCGGCATCGGAGGCCTGCAGGCGCACCTTGAGGCTATCCATGCCGGCCTGACGCAGGTAGAAGCGCGCCTTTTCCGGGTCGTAGGCGCGTTGTTCCAGGGCTGGGTTGATGAAGCGGTTGGCCGGCTGCAGCGGGTGGTCATTGCCGATCTGGCCGTAGCCGTAGAGCACCGAGGCCAGCAAGGTTTCGCGGTTGATCGCGTGCTTGAGGGCCATGCGCACGTTGTTGTCGCGGAACTGCTGGCTGTCGCAGAGCATCGGGAAGGTGTAGTGCTGGGCGCCTTTGGTTTCCTCGATCACCAGCTTCGGGTTGCGCTTGAGCAGGGCCACGGTCTTGAGGTCGACCTTGTTGATCACATCGACCTTGCCGGTCACCAGGGCGTTGACCCGCGCCGCACCGTCGGCGATGGCGATCAGCTCGGCACTGGCGAAGTGCGCCCTGCCCGGCTTCCAGTAGTCGGGGCTGCGCTCCAGATCCATGCGCACACCCGGTTCGAAATGCTTGATGCGGTAGCCACCGGTGCCGACGCCGGCTTGCCAGTCGGCCAGGCCGTCCTTGGCAGGCATGATCACCAGGTGGTAGTCGGCCACCACGTAGGCGAAGTCGGCGTTGCCCGAGAGCAGCTCGAACACCACGGTGTCCGGAGCGCTGGCGGACACCTTGGCGACATCGCCCAGCACGGTCTTGGCGGCGGAGGTGGATTTCTCGCCCAGGTGGTGCTGGATCGAGGCGACCACGTCGTCGGCGGTGAGGGATTTGCCGTTATGGAAGGTCACGCCCTGGCGCAGGGTGAAGGTCCAGGTTTTCGCGTCCGGGCTCGACGCCCAGCGCTCGGCCAGTTCGGGGATGGCGGTGCCTTCCACGGAAATTTCGGTGAGGGTGTTGTACACCGCCGAGAAACCGATGAAGGTGAAGGTGTCTACCCAGGAGCCCGGGTCCTTGGAGTCGGTGGTACTGCCCCCGGCCAGGCCCAGGCGCAGGGTGCCGCCCGGCTTGGGCGTGGCGTCTTCGGCGTAGCTGTTGAACGGCAGGCCGAGGGAAAACGCCCCGGCGATGGCCGCGGCAGCGGCGCTGTATTTCAGGAAGTCCCGGCGCGGCAGGCCGCCTTCGGGAATGACGAGAGGACTCTTGTTGTTGTTATCGCTCATGGCATTTGCCCCTGTTGAACCGCAAGGAATTGTTGTTCGGTCAAAGCGGATTGCGTAGAAGCTGTTTACAATTTGTAATTGTTACCGTAACAAATACATTAGCGGCACGACAAGCGCTTTTCCAGGGCCCGACGGTGGGCTTTTCAACGGTGTACTATTTGCGTTTTCGCAGGGAGCCTTTACCTCCATGAGCCAATCGACCCGACTCATCACTGCTTCGTACATTCTCTCGTTCGTGGCGGCCAATGCGCCGCAGAAGCTGCGCACCGAGACCATCGCCAAGTGGGTGAAGGTGCACCCTACCCGCGTGCGCGCATTGGTGTCGCAGATGGTCAAGGCCAATATCCTGACCTCGTTCCGCGGCGCCCAGGGCGGCGTGACCTTGGCCCGTGCGCCCAAGGAGATCACCCTGCGCGAGGTGTATGACGCGGTGCAGGAAAGCTCGCTGATCGCCGAGAAGATCGACAATCCGTTTGCCGGGCTTGAAGATCACTGCAAGGTGTACGAGGTGTTCACCCGGTTGTTTGCGATGCTGGAGCAGAATATGCGGCTGGATCTGGGGGCGATTACGGCGGATCAGCTGTTCGTGGCGTTCGACACGCCGCGGGAGCACGTTGAGTCTGCGTGAGTCTGAGCCGGCCTTATCGCCGGCAAGCCGGCTCCCACAGGTACTGCACATGACTCAAGATCTGTACAAATCCCTGTAGGAGCTGGCTTGCCAGCGATGAGGCCAGTGAAGGCAACAGGTGACTCAATGCATCATGCCCAGTCTGTGGTCATGGTTCGATCTCCCTGAAATTTCCGCTGCCTAGGCTGGCCCTATCGCCGGCAAGCCAGCTCCCACATCGATCGCGTGGGCAGTGGAGTTCCCTGTAGGAGCCGGCTTGCCGGCGATAGGGCCAGCCCAGCCAACACATCACTCAAGCCCTAGTGCTTTGAAAATGCCCTGCAATAAAGAGCTTAAAACTGATTTTTTCTCCGCCTTTCCCTGCGCGTCGCCTTCCCCCGAATGCCGCTTTATTCGCAGCACCACCTTCTTACCGCACTCTTATGCCAAAAACGCTAAGCCATCAAGCTCCCCAATCCGCCTGCCCTGCATAAAAATCAAAATCGACAACTGACATTTTTGTCAGTTGTCGGCCTGCCTAGATACGATCAAATTCCTCTCATCATCAACATGGGAGCGGTGGTCATGGCCTATAGCCACGTGGAATTAAACAAATACTTCAACACAGATGAAACCATCACCGCGGATGGCGTAACCGGGCCGTTTGTATCTGCCTCCGCCACCAAGCTCAGTATCAGAGATCCCGTCCAGAGTTTTAAAACGAATGACATCCTCTTGTCGGATATCAAACTGATCGACCAGTTCGAAGAAAAAAAAGCACGCTGGGAGCAGAGCCTTGAAAAGCTGGTCAATGCCGGTGCCACGGTGGCTAATCGTGAGGCGTGGTCGAAGCTGGATGGAATCCTCTTGGCCGAAACTATAACCGGGGACTTCTTTTTTGGACGGGCCAGCTACTATCACCGGTTCAATCCTGAATATTTGTTCAAGGTAGACAAGGTAACCCTTGAGACGTTCAAGCGCGTCAAGCCGATCTACGATACGTTGAACAGATGGCGCGCTGACGAGGACTTTATCCCATTCCGCAACCTCGCCAATGTTTATGTGCTGAAAGACCTCAAAGGCTTGGAAGAAAAGAAAGACGACAACACCGACACTGAAACGACCCCGCCTCAAGAACCCGAGGTCGAGTGGATCCCTTATAAAAAAGTGGTGGCCGAAGAAAAATATGCCAATTGGTTCCGCACATTTATTATTTATGACAGCAACACGGGAACTCTTTTGCCGGGTTCGCCATTGTCGTTCCCTTTGAAAGATCACCGAGCCAAAGATAAATGGCCGACCTTTGTTCGCGAACAACTCATCGCGTCACCGCTTGGCAACTACTTGCGCCTGGGAACAGATAAAAGCGTCGACGGCGAGTTTGGCGCTGAGGACACCCTCACCTTCTGGCAAGCCAATCTTCCGGTTCAGATCCAAATGGACGGCTTTGCCAGTTACTGGTGGAAAAGTGCATTGCACACTGCCTCAGGCCAAGCCAGCAGTGTCAAAGCACTGATAGCGGCACTCGCCCCAGAGGGTGGCACAGGTATTCGTACGATCACCTTCACCTTGCGCGACAAAACCTCTAAGTCGCCGATACAGACCTGGAATCATGACCTTATCTACACGGACGCCAAAGACGATGAACTGTCGCGCATCGATAGCTTGGCGAAGAGTGTGAAGGACCATCTTTCCATCAACTTCCTATTTGCCAAGCCTGTTAAAACCGGTCAACACGTAACGAAAGAGGAAGAAAAAGCAGAGTGGCACCTGCTGTTCACGAACGTTCTCAATCTCGAACTTGATGCCCGACACACCTTGCCCATTGCGGACACCGGAAACGATCTGCTACCCCATATGACCGGTTTTGAACCCGCCGATTTGGGCGCTGGCGAGTGCTTATGGCACAGTCCTTGTTATCTACTGGCTGACCGCGATCTGAAAAAGGACGAGCAGATCCACGTCTGGGCGGTCGACCCAAATGACGGACGGCTATTAAAAACCGTCTCCTTCACCGCCACCGATAAGAATAAAGGCAAAAGCGACTGGCCAAAAGGGCTCATCAATGCAATTCAAGCCAACCAGGCGCTCGTAGAAGATTCTGTTCTTCTGCAAGCCGGGCACCTGACAGCCGAGGCCGAATTCACAGCAGCGGAGCAATCGACCACCTCCGAGTCTTTCAGCGCTTTGGACGAAATGAAAAAAACCGCCGTGGACCGCTTGTGGGCGTTCGACTCCCTTTGCCGTCTGTTTTCGAATGCCCCCTTTGTGGCCAACCAAGTGCGTACAGTAGTGCTTGCGGATACCGATTTAGCAGACGGTGATCGGGTATGCATTCAGGTTCGTCATCGTATCAGCCAGTTTCTGTATGAGAGCCATCTGTTTGTGCCTAGCAAAACTGCAAGTGACGGCAGTTACAGCAAGCAACTTAGCGAGCACCTGAACAAAAACAGCTCAATGCTGCGGGCAGGTGCACTGCAAAAAGACAACATTACAATCGCGCCAGCTGATAATAAAAATGGACTTTGGATACCTCAATCGTCCGACCTGTCCGTTCATATCGAGTTTGTAAATTGGATTAAACATGCGCCCTTTGCCGCCGATCGGGCGCTCAAGGATAAAGAGGTTTTGTGGATTGCGGTCCATGACGATCTAACGGGTGCCCCTCTCCCTGGCTCGCCATTCAAATTCAGCGCCAAAAAGGGCGAGTTGGAAAAGGACAAATGGCCCTCAGCACTGGCCAAACAGCTGGCGGCTTCCCCACTGGCTGAGTATTTGAAGCTGGAAGTTGCCGCTGAAGCTACCGGTACGGAAAAGGCGGCGAACGTGGGTTGGTGGAAGGCAGGGGTTTCGCTTCGCATCTGGATGAGCGAGCCCTTGGAAGTTGAAAAAAATACCACTTCATACTGTTCAGGCCTCAATGCCCTTCACGCGATAACCGACCAGGCAACCGTTTCCATTGAGCTCAGTGACGAACGGAGTGGGCAAAGCTGGCCTATCAGTACCTTCAAATTAAACGTAGACGCTAGTGATAAAGCAAAAAACATGGTGTCTCTGCGCGAGCGGATTGGTGAAGCGCTGATAGGCGCCGACATTCATTGGCTCGCCATCGATCAACCCGATGAAATTGAGACCTCCGACAAATCTCACGAAAACAGCGACAGCCTGAAAACCTGCGTATCCAGCGCGGCGCAAATTGGTTTACACATCCATATCAAAGAACTGAACCGTTCACAATCACCCTTTACACCATTTACACCACCGTTCGAACTGCAGAGAATCTGGTTAGACGGCCACCTGCTCGAAACGCTGGGTGCAGCCTTGAGAACCAAGCAGCCTAAAATTCTCGAGTCCGATACGTTCTCCGACCTGGCAGAAAATAATCCTGCACAACTATTCCATGGTTTTTACCTCGACGTCCGCCAAAAGCAGACCGCCTCAGAGCAAGCACCTGCCCTCCGAGAGATGCTGGAGACTCTAGAAAAAACCCCCTTGCACCGCCTACTGGACAACTCAGTCCCAGACCCTTACCAGCGATCACGCCTTCATCATGAAGTCACCTTTTACAAAAGCTATGTCAGGTTTTTTATAGACTTATTAGAATCGAAAGGAAAACTCGGTGATTTGGCATCAAAAGAGAGCGGCAACTCGACCCTAGTTAAATACCTTGACGAGCATTACACCCATCGCGTCGAAAGAGTACTTGGTCGACACAGCTGGACAACTATCGATTTCCGCAATATGCCGACCCCATTCGCCGCGAAGCCTTTGCACTGCAAACCCTCTGCTTTAGTTATCAAGCTTGAACCCGATTTCACCAATCTCGCCACGCCAGAACCAGAATATAAAGACTTTCTGATCGATCAACTTCGGTCTCTGGGGCTCGACGCCGCACCCTACCATCTCTGCTTTGCTCTCGATCCGCAGGCTATCAAGTCTGGAGTCAAAATCGTCACCTGCCACGGAGAAGGCGACTCGATTCAAGTACAATTCTATACACCCTATCGCCCCAATGAACGTATTACGCGTGCCATTATCTTGGCTGGCTTTACCTCCCCTCATTGTATATGGCAACCGTTTGGCACCTGCACGTCCTACCTACACAACCAATTGATGAGTCGCGCCGAAGACACTTTGTGCCCAGACGAAGGCGGGACCCGTGGCTCCGAGATTTTCGATTCGACCGCACAGCACCTGCGGGGGGTAAATCCAAAAACAGGCCTCTTTAGAGCCAGCTACTCCCTGGGCATATTGAGAAGCCTAAATGGGAAATGTCCTACAATTGACTTGTCGCTTCACTACTCGCCGCTGCGTGCCAATGAAAGTGCGTTGGGTGACGGATGGGCATTCCAATTCTCTTCTTACGACAACTTGCAATATGTCTTGAGCTTGCGCAACGGCATCACGGAACGCATCGAGGAGGAAGACCTCAAGAAGCTAATTAGCGATCCGCCAGGAAAGCTGGAGCGCACGGGCTATACGCTAACAGCAATAGGTACAAGCACATCCTATGAGGTCGAAGAGGAAAAACGCACGTATTACGACCTGACAACACTCACAATCCAGTACATTGACGGCACTGTGGAAACACTGGCTGCCCCCAAGACTCTGACAAACTTGAGAGCAGTCAAACGTACAAAAAAACAAACGTGACAAATGTGAAGCACTCATAAAGGCCATTGACGAAAAGTTAGCTTCCCTTACTGACAAAAGAACCCTGCAATCAGTCTTTGCCTACTTCGTGAGCCCATTCGTGGCCGTCAGAAAAATAACAAACATTTTTGGGGGTGACCCGTGGACTCAAGAAGTCCAACTCACTGAGCAGAACATGCGGAATTATCGCCACGAATTAAAATTCACCATTAAAGAAACTGAACGCGAAGCGTTAATTCTTGTACCTATAAAAACCAGCGCCCAAGGCAATGAGCTGAACCTCGATTGGGAAGGGCGCAATGGCCATGTGCGCCTGAAAACGGTGAAAGACGGAGGAACCACATTACTAAGAGCCGTCCATAATACCTGGCCAGTCCTCAAAGGCCAGTACACCAGTAACTTTACTTTTTGGCCAGATACGCCAGAGGCCTACACCATTACGCTGAATATCGAGAACTGCCTGCTCAGGGAAATGACGCGTCACGACTCAGGCAGCAGGGTGGATCAACGCGTTCAGTTTGGCTATGCACCGACCCTGCTTCATGATCATGTGCTCTGCAGCGTGAGTGAGGAAAATGGTTCTCTGGAAGTCGTTACATACGATCAACATGAGATTGATCGTTACCCGCGCGTTAAACACCATGTGGTGATCCCTGGTAGTCAGCAGCCGACACGCCAGCATACGTGGGGCTGGAGTTTCACCAGGAAAGATTACTCTTTGATCTCATCCAGTCGAGTTGAATACTCCGCGCTTGGCCCCGCCTCTGGCCAAGCACATTTCACGCAATGGAAATGGTTTAAAAACAGTGACAAGGCACACCTGCTCGAGCGCCTGATCGAGGAGGTGCCTGGCGAGCAACGTCGCACCACCGAATTCCGCTACAACAGCGAGGCCACCTCCACCGACTCGGTGCTAGCTCGCCAGCTGCGTGCCCAGCAGATTGAGCAGCGTGTCACCGTCGAAGCTCTCAACACTCCCTCCCCTACCGAGGAGTTGCAATAATGACCAGCACTGCGCAAACCAAGCCCGCTCTCCTCTCTGAGGTCACCACCACCCGCTATCGCCCAGGTGGCCTCGAGCCCATACTCTTCGTCACCGACGATGGCCTGCACACCCGTCTGTGGTATTACCATGATGACGCGCACCAGAAAAAGACCGACGACCACAGCCATCTTGTGCCGGACATTGACACGCTGATCAAAGCCTTGACCCTGGCCGACGGCACCTCGCTAGCCAAAACCGTGAAGCTTTGCTGCAAAGATGTTCCCGCTGCGAGCAAGGGCTTGCTGCCAGTGTGCGCCCAGTATCAATACTTGCTGCTGCCAGACGGCTCCCGCCAATCTCCTGTGCTGACCCTGTTCGGTTATGCCGATGGCAACAAAGATGAAAGTGGCGCCCTCCTCCCAAGTACCATTTTGACCATCGAGGGTCTCGCAGCTTTCGCCGACAGCGACTCGCTAGCCCTCGAGACACAGGTACTTGAGAAAGCAGAAAGCTGCAAAGGCCTGAGCATTACCCTGGTGCAACTGACTCTCAACCACGAGCCCAGTGCAATTAGCAGCAGCAAACGCGTCCTCACCCAGTGGTACAAGGACAACTCCGCCCGACATACCCAAAGCATTACCGAGTTGCTGATCAAAAACGATGCTGATAAATCCACGCGCAAGCTGTTGCGCAAGGCGGCTCTGGGTAGCGATGAAGCCATCGTCGCGCAACAGATCATCTCTACGCGCACCGAGCGTTTGTTACGAGAGTCACAACAAGACGAAAACGGCAAACCTATCACTTTCATCTGCCATGAGTACGACAGCCGTGGCCGGGGCCTCGTCAGCACTACCTATCCTTATGATGAGACGGTCTTCGACAGTGGCGACTTTTCGAAATCTGATTTGAAGGCGATCCATACCCAGACCCTTCAATACTGCGAAACCGGCAATGGCACGTGCTGCACTATTGCAGACAACAACAACAACAACAACAACAACAACAACAACAACAACAACAACAACAACAACCGGCATCAGCGCAATCACTACGACGGCCTTCAACGTCTCGTGCGCCGTGAGTTGCAACACACGCCCGGTAATGACCATTCCCCAGGTAACTATTGCCTGCTGGAGGAAACCTACTGGGACGCCCATGGCCAGGTCGCCAACGTAGTGGAGTACGACTACCTGCCAGGTGGCTTGCGCGTAGACAACCAAAAGCCGTTGCCAGGAAACGACAAAGACTGGTTCTTGGTTGCAAACGGCCAGGACGAGCCAATTATCGACGAACACCAAAACATCTCGGTCACCGGCTACTCAACCCTCCTGCTGCATAGCAAAGGGGCGTTGAGCACCGAACAGCGCACCCAGACCAACTGCCCTGATGGGCGTGTCATCCTCGCCAAGGAACATTGGGCGGGTGTTGCGAAACACAATGCCGTATCGTCTGTCAGGACCACTGAAACCCTCGATTCAAAAGGCCTGCGCGTCGGATTGACGGAGTACATAGCCGACAGCCTCAAACCCGAGCGTAGCTGGAGCCTGGAATGGGATGACCTGCAGCGCCATACCCGACTCACCCGGCCAGACAAGTCGGTGGTGAGCTGGGCCTACAAAGGCCTCAGCGACGTACCGGTGAGTGTAAGTGTGAAGCCCCTAAACGGGAAGGAGATCATCCTCGCCAGCGTCACGCTCGAGGGCGGTGGCAATCAGGGTGATGCCGTGTCCAGCCTACATAGAGGCAAGGGCCAGGGCCTGACCACCAAGCCTTTCGCGGGTGGCTTGATACGCCCTGACGGCAGCAAGGTCTACCACAAAATGGATGCCGACAAGCTGACATGGTACGCCCTTGCGGCTGGCCAGAAGGAAGATGAAGCGCAGGCGCTGGTTTCATTTGAATCAACCCTTCTTACCAAGGCGATCAGCAAGCGCGTCGGACAAGCCGGCAGTGACCCGATGCAGTCGGAGATCGCCAGTGAAATACTGCGCCCACTTCTGTTTGGCCAATGGCACTTCAACCGCAAAGTGCGTGGGCACGAACGACGTGCCTCGGCAACGACCTCTCTACGCGGTAATTTGGTGGGTTCATCGCACAACGGGCTTGCGATGCAAGCGTGGGAAAATGCCCAAGGCTATTGCAGCCGCTTGCGCCGCGGGCCGCTGGAATACCGTTACGACTACACGGCGCTTGGCCAGTGCGCCAGCATCACCGTACAGAACATGCGTAACGGGCACTGCCTGCGAGTGGACTACGAGTACGATGGCTTCGGGCACGAGATTGAACGCAGTTACAGGCTCGATGGCCAGGTAAAAGTTCGTTACCAGCAGAGCTGGTCGTCCTATAACCAACTCTTGAGTAAAGCGCTCTACCGTGATGACTCGGCCGCTGCCAGCCGAACCGAAACCTTCACCTACAACACCAGCGTCACCGGTGAAACCGACCAGTTGCAGAAGTGGACAGTCCAAGCTGACGCCGCAGAAGAGGTCAAAGACAGCAACGGCTTGGCCATTCTCGAGCAAACTTACGAATACGATGTGCTTGGCAACATGACCAAGTGTTCCACCGAATACGGCAATGGCGATTACATCGTGCGCACTTATGCCTACGCCGACTCCGACAACCCGACACGCCGTTCCACCATTACACGTCAATTCACACCCAAAGACGGCACGGCGGCGCCGGCAGAGAGCGTCACGCTGACCTATGACAGCAACGGCAACTTGACGACCAACGAGCAGGAACAGACGCTCGCCTACAGCGAAACCGGAAGGCTACGATCGGTGACCGCAAAAGGTAAGCAACTGCCCTTGACCTACTACGAGTACGACGAATATGACCGCCTGATCGCTCAATGCGACACTGCCAGCAAACAACGCCGTATCCTTGATTATGGTTCGGAAAGCGTGTGCGCCGAAACTTGGCTGGATGAGCGCGGCAAGGTGATCAAACAGCGGGTATTCGATAACGTCGCGGGCCTTGCCGTGGCCGTGGACAATGAGTGGCTTTTCACCCTGACCGACCCCCAGCACGGTGGGGGTGACGAACTCTGGCTTGATGATGATGGCCAATGGCAACGCCAATCGACTGTGTTCACCCCCTGGGGTGAAACGCATCTCGACAGCCTCAAGGATCATAAGGCCGGCATGGCCTATAACGGTCAGCGAGTTGACCCGATCACGGGTGGCTACCATTTGGGTGAGGGTTATCGGCTCTACGACCCAAGCCATAAAGTGTTCTACCAACCTGACGACTGGAGCCCACTGGGGGCTGGTGGGCTGAATGACCGGGCCTACTGCGCAGACGGCGATCCCGTCAACTGGCATGACCCTAGCGGTCACGCCATGATCAGCCGCGAGGCCATGGCCGCCGAGTTCGCCGAATATGACCTGAACCTTGCAAAGCTGCAACCCGAGCCACCCGAGGCCGCAGCCTGGTATGAATGGGCAATACTTATTGGCGTGGTGGCGATCTCCGCAGCGATGATCATCTCGACCGGCGGCGCGGCGGCGCCGTTGCTCGGCGTGGCGCTGCTAGCAGGTGCATCCATGACCGCCGCTGGCATGGTGCTCAGGCAAAGTAATCCAAGACTTTCGCAGATATTGGAGCCAGTCGGACAGCTGACGATGGTGCTAGCCAGCCTACCGGCGCTGGGAGCAAACATGGGCCTGGCGGCCAAAACTGTGTTGTATGGCTCAGGTGTTGCCTTCGCGGCGTTGGAGATAAGCAGAATTGCAGTGATGCGCGACAATCCGCGGCTGGCCCAAAAGTTGGGCTGGGCTGCGTTCGGGGCCGGTCTCGTCGGTGTTTTCGCTGGGAGCATTGCCAAATTGGGCAACATGCTCGCCCATGGCGCTCGACATGGGTTTCACTCCATGCGTGTTTTGCGCAGCGCGATGAAAATTCATGGAGCGTCATCGTTGTTCAGGACTTCGCGCACTCGATATTTGATCAAGAGCGGCAAAACCATGAGTGCTGTTGAAGGGGGTATCAACGTCGATATCGATGGGTTCGATCTGGGCGGTGCGATGAAGAATCAACATGTGATCTCACTGGCTCCAGACGCCATACCAGGTATCGGCGTCTTTGAAGACTTGGCCCATGTAAAAAGCACAATCACAGACAATGCCGACTTGATGCTGCCCTTCATCAAGTCGGAAATGGCAACTATTTCTACGGCACGCAGCAAGGGATTCAAGGCAGCCGCGCTCGAAAAATATGCCGCCGATTTGAAACATGTCGAAAGCGCGCATGCAGAACTCATCACACTTCGAAACGAATCAGCGAACCTAAAAACGAATTTCATTACGCATACGGACAATGAATACCGGTCGTTTCTTTCCGCGTCGAACGAATTTGATGCAATGCTATCCGGCAGCATGACAATAGAGGGCGACAACATTACAACCACCTCCCTCAAACAACTAAATACCGAGACAGTCGACCATTTTGCCGGCCAGATACTTGATTTCACCTACAAGTACGAAGGCGATGCCTTCAGCAAGAAGACAGGCGAACTTATCAACTCCATCATTCAAGCATCCAAAGTTCCGAAAAACAGCGCCGACGCCGTAAAATTCTGGAAAACAGCTGCAGAAAGCCTGGCTACCAAACTAAAAAACCGCGCTTCCGAGCTCAAGTTAAAAGTTGCAGCAGAAAGAATAAGAATCAAGGAAATCGACGCCAAAATTGGCCAAGCGCTTGACAAATATCAGAACAGCACACGTGCGCAATTACAAAAATCCAGAGGCACCTACGCAAAGGAGCTGGATAAATTTACTGCCTCGAACAGATTAACTGGCCTCGTTGCCAAACCCATTCCACATCACATTCGCCCTCACATTAGGGCTAATTTCAACGGGCATGGTTACTTGGCTGACGATGGCACCGTTCACATCGTTCGCTACGTACCTATCAAAGGCCAACCTGGTAAATACAAGGCTGTCAGGACCAGCGCCGAAAAATTCCTGGCGCTGTTAGGCGACAACATGAAACAACGAATGCGCACGAACCCGAAAACGCTGAAGAATCTCACTGACAAATCATGGGAAAGCATTTCAGATACAGAATGGCAAACACTTTCCATGAAGCGCTATGACTGCACCCGGCTGCTCGCATGCGACTTAGGACATACGGTCGAAGGCCGGTCATTCGCACAAGCGTTTGCCAACTTGACAGGCAAACCTGTCAAGGCCTCACTAAACAGGATGTTCATGTCTGTACCTGATAACGCAGCGTTGTTCAAACAGTTCAAGAACTCCGGACAGAAAACGTTCAGCGATTATTTCAAAAATTATTTCAAAAAACCTGAAAACGATTTTTTCATCAGCAAGCAAAAGGGCATGGTCGGTGATCAGCATTATTACGGCTCTGATGTCGGGATTGATTACTTCATGAAGACGTTCATGCCAATATAAGTTGCTAAACAAAGGGGGCGTACGCCCCCTTTTCCTACCCTTGATTTGCACAGTGACTGGAATCCGCAGCTCCGAGAGCTAGAGCTGAATGGCTTTGGTTTCTACGAATTCAGCCAACCCCTCCTCCCCCCACTCCCGGCCATTCCCTGATTGCTTGTACCCGCCAAACGGCGCCTGGTAATTGAACGCCCCACCATTGACGAAGCACTGCCCCGCCCGCAGCTGGCGCCCCAGCTGCAACGCCTTGTCCCGGCTCCCGGCCCACACCGCACTGGACAGCCCGAACGGCGAATCATTGGCGAGCGCAATCCCCTCGGCCTCATCGGCATAAGGAATCAGGCACAGCACGGGCCCGAAGATCTCCTCCTGGGCGATGCGCATGCGGTTGTCGACGTCAGCAAAAATCGTCGGGGGCACATAGAACCCGCGTTCGAACCCCGGCGCCGTCTCCCCGCCGCACAACAGCCGCGCGCCCTCCTCCAGGCCAACGCGAATGTATTCCTGCACCGTACGCCGCTGCCCCGTCGAGCACATCGGCCCGAGGAAGCTGCGCGGGTCTTGCGGGTCACCCATCACCAGACTGCGCGCCTCGTCCACGGCGATTTCCAGCGCCTCGGCATAACGGGATTGGGGCAACAACATGCGCGTCAGCGCCGTGCAGGTCTGCCCGGAGTTGATCATCACATCCTGCACGCCATAACGCACCGCTGCTTCAAGGTCCGCATCGGCCGTGATCAGCAGCGGCGACTTGCCGCCCAGCTCCAGGCACACCCGCTTCACCGAAGGCGCCGCCGCTTGGGAAACCCGAACACCCGCGCCGGTCGAGCCGGTGAACGAAACCATGTCCACCTGCGGATGCCGCGCCAGCGCCTCACCGACTTTCGACCCCGGCCCGCTGACCAGGTTGAACACCCCGGCCGGCAGCCCAATGGCCTCGATCATCTCGGCCAGCAAGAAGGCATGCAACGGAGTTTCCTGGCTCGGCTTGACCACCACCGTGCAACCGGCGGCCAAGGCCGGCGCCAGCTTGCCGATCAGTTGGTGCAGGGGGTAGTTCCACGGGTTGATGAAGGCACACACGCCCACCGCCTCGCGGTACACCCGTGAGTTGCCGACCTCGCGCACTTCGTCCATCAGCCCGGCCAACTCGATGTACTGTTCAAGACCGGCAATCGGCCCGTCGACCTGCACTGACCGGCACCACTGCACCGGCATGCCCAGCTCGGCGGTAATGACGCTGGCCATCTCGTCGGCACGCGCCTTGAGCTGTTCGGCCAGGTCGCGAATGAATCCGGCACGCACGGCGGATGAGGTCCGCGACCAGTCGGTAAATGCCCTGCGCGCCGCATCGACCGCCCGTTCCACATCCGCTTCGTTACCCAGCGGCACCTTGCCGGCCACCGCCTCGCTGGCCGGGTCGATCACCTCGGCCATGCCCTGCCCCGCCGGCTGCTGCCAGCCGCCATCGATGAACAAGCGGCTGTATTCACGCATTGCGCTGCGCCTCCATCAGCTCGCCGGCACACAAGGCGATGCGTCGGCACGCTTCGCGCAGCGGCGCCTCGCCGACCACCAACCCCAGACGAATATGTCCGGCAGCGCTCGGGCCGAAGGCTTCGCCCGCCAGCACCGACACACCATGCTGGTCGAGCAGGCGATTGGAGAAGTCCTGGGCGCTGAGCCCGGTCTCGCGGATATCGACCATCACGAACATCCCGCCATCGGGCTTGAGCGCCCGCACGCCTGGGCAGTCGGCGAGGCTTGCGCACACCAGATCACGGCGCTGGCGGTAGGCGTCACGCATGGCGTCCAGCTCCGGCAACTGCAGCTCCAGCGCCGCCACCGCAGCATCCTGAATGAAATCGGGCGAGCCATAGAGCATGCACAGCGCCAGGTTTTCCAGGTGCCCGGCCAGCGCCGGCGAGCCGACCACCCAGCCGATTCGCCAACCGGTCATGGCATGGGACTTGGACAGGCTGTTCAGGGTTGCCGTGCGCTCGGCCATGCCGGGCAGGCTGCCCGGGCTGATGTGCTCGCCTTCGTACAGCAGCTCGCTGTACACCTCGTCGCTGATCAGCCACAGGTCATGGGCGATGCACAGTTCGGCCAGGGCCTCCCAGGTGCTGCGCGGCAGGCTGGCGCCGGAAGGGTTGTGCGGGCTGTTCAGCGCCAGCGCGCGGGTGCGCGAGGTGATGCGTGCGGCGACATCTTCGGGTTGGACACGGAACCCATGCTCCGAACGCACCGGCACCGGCACCACCTTGGCACCGCAGGCGCCGAACACCGCTTCGTAAGTGACGTACATCGGCTCGGCGACGATCACTTCATCACCCGGCTCCAGTACGCACTGCGCCACGCAGAACAGCGCGCACTGCGCCCCGGCCAGCACCGTCACCTGGTCGGCCGCCACCGCCTGGCCACTGCGCTGCTGGTGGCGGCGGGCAATGGCCTCGCGCAGGCGGCGCTTGCCGCGCACATCGGAATAATGCGTGTGGCCGGCCTGCAGGCTGTCCACTGCCGCCTGGACGATCGGCGCCGGGGTGTCGAAATCCGGGTCGCCGACGGACAGCAGCAGCACGTCGCGGCCCTGCTCCAGCATGGCCAGGGCGCGGTAGTGGATCTCCCAGGCGGCGGCGCCGTCACCGGCGATTCGTTGGGTCAATGAGGAAAAACGCATGGCAATTATCCTGTTGTGCGGGATGGGCTCAGCGCGCGCAGACGTGCTTGAGCTCGATCAGGGTCACGCCGTTGCGGCCGAAGCCGCCGCGCAAGTCCCGTTGCAGTTCGTCGAGGCTCTGCGGCTGGGCCACGGTGCAGCCGAACGCGCGGGCCAGGCCGGCGAAGTCGGGGTTGCGCGGCAGTACGCCGATGGGCTCGATGTCCAGGTTGAGCATGTCGTCGCGGATCTGGCCGAGGGCGTCGTTGTTCCACAGCAGCACCACCAGCGGGCGGTCCAGCTCCTCGACAGCGGTGGCCAGCTCCTGTGCGGTGTAGAGGAAGCCGCCGTCGCCCACCAGCACCAGGCCCGGGCGGTCGGCACTGCCGAACATCCCGCCGATCCCTGCCGGCAGGCCGTAGCCGAGGGTGCCGTAGCCGGTCGGGTGCAACCAGCTGCGCGGCGCCCGGCTGTTGAAGACGTAGTTGCCGGTGTAGGCCAGCTGGGTCATGTCGGTGCTGATAAAGGCGTTGTCCGGCAGCTCCGCCGCGATCCGGTCGAGAATCGACTGGTGGATCGACTGCAAGGGGCCGTGGCTCGCCTTCACGGCACTGCGCAACCGGGCTACCGCCGCACGGGCCTGGGAGCCATCACGCGGCGCATCCGGCAGCTGCTCGAGCAATGCCGCCACGGTCTGCCGGGCATCACCGTGCAGGGCCACTGCGCAAGGGTAGAAGTCGTTGAACTTGCGCGGGTCGATGTCCACCCGCAGCAGCTCGCCGTTCAGGGGCAGGCGCTCGCGCCAGAAGTCGGTGTCGGCCATTTCGGTACCCACCGCCAGCACCACATCGGCCTCGGCGATCAGCTCCCAGCCAGGTTCCACGCACAAGGTAGAGCCCGCGTTAAGGGGCGAGTCCAGCGGCGCCAGGCCCTTGCCGGCGACACTGGTGAAGAACGGCGCAGCCAGGCGCGCGCTCAGTTGCTGCAGCTCGCCAGCGGCCTGCAACGCGCCCCCGCCGGCGATGATCATCGGGCGCTTCGCCGCTGCCAGTTTGGCGGCCGCCTGTTCCAGGCTTTCCAGCGTGGCCGGGCCACGACCGGGGCGGCGCACCACTTCACTGCTCCAGTCCCGCGCCACCGGCGCCGCCAGCACGTCCAGCGGCACCGAAATATGCACCGGGCGCGGGCGCTCGCTGTCGAACACGGCGTAGGCGCGGGCGATCAGCTCGGGCAGGTCTTCGGCCTTCAGGGCCACGGCCGAGAACGCAGTGATCGGCGCGGTCATGGCGCGCTGGTCCTGGGTCTCGTGCAGGCAGCCCCAGCCTTTGCCCAGGCTCGCGGTATGGTTGACGCTGGAGATCACCAGCATCGGGATCGAGTCGGCATAGGCTTGGCCGATGGCGGTGGCGGCATTGGTCACGCCGGGGCCGGTGATGATGAAACACACCCCCGGCTTGCCGCTGACCCGGGCATAACCGTCGGCCATGAAGCCGGCGCCCTGCTCATGGCGTGTCAGGACGTGGCGGATGCCACTGCCGGGCAGGCCGCGATACAGCTCCAGGGTATGTACACCGGGAATACCGAAGACGGTATCGACGCCGTAGTTGGCCAGCAGGCGCACCAGCGCCTGGCCGCCCGTGAGTGTTGGGTTAGTCATGTTCGTGTCCTTGCACCTGGCCTAGACGGATCAAGGCATCGACCGCGGTGGTGCCGTCGGCACCAACCATCAGGGGGTTCACATCCAGCTCCAGCAGCTGGCTGGCGTTCTCGCAGGCGTAGTCGGCCACCGCGCGGATGGCGGCGACCAGCGCGTCCAGGTCCGCTGCCGGCTTGCCGCGAAAACCTTGCAGCAGGGCCGCGCTGCGCAGGCCGAGCACGGCGTTGCGAATGGCGCCGTCGGTGGTCGGCAGCAGCAGGCTTTTGCTGTCCTTGAGCAGCTCGACGAGGATGCCGCCCGCGCCGATCACCAGCGCCAGGCCGAAGTCCTGCTCGCGCTTGATGCCGACGATCAGTTCGGCCAGTGGAGCGCTGGCCATGGGTTCAAGCAGCACCTGGTCGAACGCAACGTCCGGCGCGTAGGCGGCAATGCGTGCGCGCATCTGCCCCAGTGCAGCGCCGAGCGCGGCCTCGTCGCCCAGGTTCAGCGCCACGGCACCAGCCTCGGTCTTGTGCGGCAACTGCGCGCTGACCGCCTTGAGCACCAGCGGGAAGCCGACCTTGCGGGCATCGGCGAGTGCATGCTGCGGGCTGCTCAACACACCCTTCGGAATCGGCAAGCCGAAGCCGCGCAGGGCCTGTTTCGACTCCCACTCGTTGAGCAACTGGCTGTCCCCTGCCAGCGCCTGCGGGCACAACGGCACCAATGCCGACTCACCCAGTGCCAGCAAGGCCTGGCGCATCTGCGCATAGCGGGCCACCCTGCCCCAGGCCGCCAGGCCATCCTCTACCCCTTGCAGCGCCGGGACACCGGCAGCGTGCAAACGCTCGCGGGCACTGGCCGGCAGCAGCTCGGGGAAGGCCGAGGTGACGAAGCCGGTCTTGCCGTGGCGCTTGAGCGCCGCGCAGTACAGTTCCAGCAGCAGGTCGCATTCCTTGCGCTCGCCGGTGAATTCGGCGGGGTAGTCCAGTACCAGCATTGCGGCGTCGGCGTCACAGCGCAGGGCACTGTCGAGCATGCGCTGCTTGGCAGGCCCATCACCCCAGATCGCCGTGGTGAAGTCCAGCGGGTTGACCAGGTTGGCGTAGGCCGGCAGCACCTGGGCCAGTTCCTCGACCTGGGTATCGTCCAGGGCCGGCAGGCGCAGGTGGTTGCTTTCCGAGTAGTCGGCGATCAACCCGGCATCGCCACCGGAGCAGGCCAGCGCGATCAGGCTGTCGCCCTTGGGCAGGTTGCCACAGGCCGCGGCCTTGAGCGTTTCGACGAAGCTCACCGGGCCGCTGACGCGGATCACGCCCAGGCGCTCGAACAGGCTGTCGTACAGGGCATCGGAGCCGGACAGCGAGCTGGTATGGCTCAGTGCAAGCTCGGCACCGATCTGCGAAACACCGGTCTTCAGCGCGATGATCGGGATGCCCTTCTCCAGTGCCTTGTGCGCGGCGCGGGCGAAGCCCGGCACGTTCTTCAGGCCTTCCAGGTGCAGGCCGATGGCCGTGACGCGGGGCTCGTCCAGCAGCACATCCATCAGCTCGGCGATGCCCAGTTGCGCCTGGTTGCCGACCGAGGCCATGTAGGCCACCGGCAGCGAGCGGTCGCTCATCGACAGGTTGTAGGCGAAGTTGCCGCTCTGGGTCAGCACCGCCACGCCCTTTTCCACCGCCTTGCCGCCGTGGGCCACGGGCCACAGGGCGGCGCTGTGCAGGTAGTCGAGCAGGCCATAGCAGTTGGGCCCGAGCAGCGCCATGTCACCGGCGGCGGCGAG
The DNA here is from genome assembly GCF_033095865.1 of Pseudomonas sp. KU43P. Lineage (NCBI taxonomy): Bacteria > Pseudomonadati > Pseudomonadota > Gammaproteobacteria > Pseudomonadales > Pseudomonadaceae > Pseudomonas > Pseudomonas sp. KU43P. Next base: position 3,330,252 of record NZ_AP019365.1, read on the forward strand.
CAGTTGCTGCTGCAGGGCCTGGCCCTCGGCGCCACACTCAGCGAAGCCCGAGGCATAGCAGATCGCCCCGCCCGCCCCTTTGGCGGCGAGTTCGGCGACGCAGGTCAGGGTCAGTTCACGGTTGGTGGCGATGAACACCGCGTCCGGCGCGCAGGGCAGCTCGGCCACGCTGCGCACGCAGGGGATGCCGTCGATGCTGTCCTGCTGCGGGTTTACCAGCCACATCTGGCCCGGGTAGCCGCCGTCGGCGCAGCGCTTGAGCGCGCGGGCCATGCTGCGCCCGCCGACGAAAGCCAGGTGCCGGGGAGCCAGCAGGCGTTTGAGGTTGTCACGGATGGTTTGCGACATGGCGATTCTCCGGTCAGCGCAGCAGCGGGCGCAGCAGTTCGCGGGAGATGATGTGCCGCTGGATCTCGGAGGTACCTTCCCAGATCCGCTCGATCCGCGCGTTGCGCCAGATGCGCTCGACCGGGCCTTCGTCCATCAGGCCCATGCCGCCGTAGATCTGCACGGCTTCATCAGCGACCTTGCCGAGCACTTCGCTGGCGAACAGCTTGGCCATGCCGGCCTCGCCGTCGGTCATGCTGCCCTGGTCCATCTTCCAGGCGGTGTGCAGGGTCAGCAGTTCGGCGGCGCGTATCTGCGTGGCCATGTCGGCGAGCTTGAACGACACGCCCTGGTAGGTGCCGATCGGCTGGCCGAACTGCTTGCGGTCGGCTGCCCATTGCAGCGACACGTCGAGCGCGCGCTGGGCCTGGCCGACGCAGTTGGCGGCGACCATCACCCGGCCAGCGGTGAGCCAGGCGTTGGCCACGTCCCAGCCCTTGCCGACTTCACCGAGCACCTTGGCAGCCGGCACCTTGCAGTCATCGAAGAACAGCTCGTAGGTGTGGTAGCCACGGTTGCTCACGCATTTCGGGCCGCGGCGGATGGTCATGCCCGGGGTGCCGCGGTCGACCAGGAAGGCGGTGACGGCGTTGCGCTTCTTGCCGTTGTGCTCGTAGGTGTCGGTGACGGCGAAGACGATGGCGAAATCGGCGTGTCCCGCATGGCTGATGAAGTGCTTGCTGCCGTTGATGACGAAGTCGTCGCCTTCGCGCACGGCGCGGGTCTTGATCGAGTTGGCGTCGGAGCCGGCGCCCGGTTCGGTGAGGGCGAAGCAGTCGGTCTTCTCGCCACGGATGCACGGCAGCAGGTAATCCTCGACTTGCTGGCCGGTGCAGGCCATGAGGATTTTCGAAGGCCGGGCGACGAACACGTGCAGGGCCCAGGTAACTTTCGACAGTTCGCGTTCGATCAGCGCCTGGGACAGGTAGTCGAGGCCACCGCCCCCCACTTCCTCGGGCATGTTGAACGCGTAGAAGCCGGCGGCGATGGCCTTGCCACGGATCTGCGCGGCAAGTTCCGGGGAGACTTCGTCGGCGCGGTCCACGGCCTCTTCATGGGGCAGCAGCTCCTTGGCGACGAAGCTACGTACGGCATCCACCAACATTTCTTGTTCTTGAGTCAGTTGGAAATTCATGGCCTGTTCCTGGGTAACCGGGGAATGAGTGAGTGCTTATTTGCCGCTGAAACGAGGTGCGCGTTTTTCCGTGGCGGCGCGCAGGGCTTCGCTGCCGTCTTCACTGCGCCCGCAGAGCAGGCCGGCGGCGAGTTCTGCCGTCAGCTGTTCGGCCAGCGTGCGCGAGGCGCCGTCTCTGATCAGGCGCTTGGTCTGGGCGTAGGCGAAGGTCGGCCCCTGGGCTAGGCGTGCGGCCAGCTCGGCGGTGGCGGTGGCCAGTTGGTCGTCGGCGACCACTTCACCGACCAGGCCGGCAGCCAGTGCGCGCTCGGCGCCCCAGAGTTCATCGAGGAACAGCAGGCGCTTGGCCTGTTCGCTGCCGATCAGCCTTGGCAGGTGCCAGCTAGCGCCGGCGTCCGGCGAGTAGGCCATGCTGGTGTAGCCGGCCTTGAAGCGCGCCGACTGGGCAGCCAGGCGCAGGTCGCAGCACAGCGACAGGTCCATGCCGGCGCCGACGGCGGTGCCGTTGATGGCGGCGAGGGTGGGCTTGTCCAGGGTGTGCAGGCACTGCATCAGGGCGTGGGCGGTTTCGGTCCAGCCGTAGGTTTCCAGGGCGCCACGGGCTTCGGCCTCGGCCCATTCGGCGAGGTCGGCGCCGGCGCAGAAGCTGCGGCCTGTGCCGGTCAGCACCACCACGCGCACGGCGGGGTCGGTGTTGTAGGCCTCGAGGGTGGCGTGCAGTTGCTTCAGGGTCGGGATGTCCAGCGCGTTGCGCTGATCGGGGCGGTTCAGGGTGATCCAGGCGACGCCGGCTTCGACTTGCGTGAGTAGGGACTGCTGAGCGGTCATGACGGGCCTCGGATTATTGTGATGGGTATTTGAGGTGCGATCCGAGGCTCATGCTAAACGAGTGTTCAGTAAGGAGGCAATTGGGTGCCAGGACGCTGTGTAACAACAGCTAAATTTAGTTATCTGATTGTTTTTAAGGGATTTATTAGCAATTCGAGGGTTGCGTCGGGCAACGCTGTTACAACTTCGCACAACTGCGCAAGCTACAGGTCTCGCAAGCACATCACAGGTTTTGGGTGCCGTGAAGCACCTGTGGGAGCCGGCTTGCCGGCGATGGGGCCAGAACAGGCTCATCACGGTTGCCTGGTCTGGCCCCATCGCCGGCAAGCCGGCTCCCACAGGGAGTGCGTGAGGCTCACGCCACCGGCATATCCGGCTCCAACCCAATTCCCTGCCGCTTGCGCTGCACCAGGAAATACGCCACATAGCACAGCGCAATAAAGCCGAAGCCCCAGTACAGCGAAGGCCGCTGGGTCTCATCCATCGCCAGAAACACGAACAGCGAACTGCACAGGGTGATGCACAGCAGCGGCACCAGCGGGTACAGCGGCGCGCGGTACTTGAGCTCGCTCAACTGCCCGCCATCACGCAGGAACTGCTGACGGAACCGGTACTGCGCCAAGGCAATCACGATCCAGGTCACCGTGCCCGACATCCCGCTCACCGCCATCAGCACCATGAACAAGGTGTCGGCGGCCACGAAGCTGGTCATCAGCGAAATCAACGCAAAACACAGGGTGATGAACAGCGCGCGCAGCGGCACGCCACGGCTGCTCAGCGGCGACAGGCTCCTGGGCGCCATGCCGGTCTTGGACATCGCCCAGAGGATGCGGGTAGAGGCATACAGGCCGGAGTTGCCCACCGACAGGATCGCGGTGAGGATCACGAAGTTCATCAGGTCCGCCGCAAAGGGAATGCCGACCATGTCGAACACCTGCACGAACGGGCTTTCCATCAGCCCGGCCTGCTGCCACGGCACGATCGCCGAAAGCACCACGATGGCCAGCACATAGAAGATCAGCACGCGGAACACCACGTTGCGCACGGCCCGCGGGATGCTCTTCTCCGGCTGGTCGGTCTCGCCCGCTGCCACGCCCATGATCTCGCAGCCCTGGAAGGCATAGACCACGGTCATCATCACGGCGAACACCGCCGACAGGCCATTGGGGAACAGCGAGTCGCCGATCAGGTTGCTCATCATCGGTGCCGGTGCGCCGCTGGTCAGCGGGATCGCGCCGAAGATCACCAGCACGCCGACGATGATGAAGCCGAGAATCGCCGCCACCTTGATCCCGGCGAACCAGTATTCCGCCTCACCGAAGGCCCGGGTGGCCAGCGCGTTGATGCCGAACAGCACCGCGACGAACAGCGCCGACCAGTACCAGATAGGCACGCCGGGGAACCAGCGCTCCATCAGCATGCCGGCAGCGGTGAACTCCAGGCCCACGGTGGTGGCCCAGCTCATCCAGTACACCCAGCCGATCATGAAGCCCGTGGCCGGGCCGATGAATTTCGTCGCATGGGCCTGGAATGAGCCGGACACCGGCATCTGCACCGACAGCTCGCCCAGGCAGACCATCACCAGGTACATCAGGAAACCAGCCACCAAATAGGCCAGGATCGCGCCCACCGGCCCGCCCTGGTTGATGGTCACGCCCGACCCCATGAATAACCCGGTGCCGATCACGCCACCGAGCGAGAGCATGAAGATATGCCGGCTCTTCAATGCCCGTGTGAGGTGGATACCTTCAGCTTTACGGCCTTTCATTATTATTATCTCCAATAAGCGTCGAAGACCGCGTGTGCAGCGGTTGACCCGATTATTGGAAAGCGATGTAAGGCCCGGTTGATCGTAAAGATCAAAGATGTAAAAAGTCGTAAGGTTTTTGTTGCTCAGGCAGCCAGCAGTTCCGCCAGGCTGTGTTCGGCACGCTGCAGGTGCTCGCGCAGCACCTCGGCCATGGCCTGTACACCCGGCTTGTCACGCGCCATGGCGCTTTCCTCCAACTGGCGCAAGACTGTCGCCAAGCCGCACAACCCCATGGAATCACTGCTCCCGGCCAGGCGGTGAGCCAGGTGAGTCACCTCGGTGCAATCTCCCGCCTCCACGGCTTCGAGCAACGGTTGGCGATGTTGTGCCAGGGCGTCACACAGACTGGCCAGTAGGCCCTGCAGCTTCTGCTCGCCCAGCAACGTGCGGTGCGTGGCCAGCAGTTCGTGGTCAAGCCAGGTGGCCGAGGGCGGTTGAAGCGGCTGCCCCTGCCCGGCGAGGGCCCGGCGCAGGTTTGCAAGCTTCAGCGGCTTGCCCAGCACGCCCTGCATGCCAGCGTCCAGGTAAGCACGCACCAGCCCCGGCTGCACGCTGGCGGTCAGCGCCAGGATGCGCGTTTCGCGGTTGGGCGTGTCGCCGCTGCGCACTTGCCGGCACAGCTCCACGCCGCTGATACCCGGCAGATGAACATCCAGCAGAAGCAGGTCGTAACGCTGCTGCGCACACCGCTGCAAGCCCTGCTCGGCATCCTCGGCCAGCCACACCCGGTGCCCGTCACGCTCCAGCAGGCCGCGCACCACTTCACGGTTCAATGCCACGTCTTCCACTACCAGTACGTCCAGAGACGCTGCCCTGCAATCCGCACTCGCCACAGCCTGAGGCGGCAACGCCGTCTCCAGCGCCAGCTCGAACCAGAAGCAACTGCCCTGCCCTTCACGGCTGCGCACGCCAATCTGCCCACCCATCTGCTCCACCAGGTGCTTGCTGATCGCCAGCCCCAGCCCGGTGCCGCCATAGCGCCGCGCAACCGCCTCGCTGGCCTGGACGAAGCGGTCGAAGATCTTCGGCTGCATCGTCTCGCAGATGCCGATGCCATCGTCGGTGACGCTCAGGCGCAGGTGCTGGCGATCCGGCGCCTGCCGCAGCACCTCGACCTCGATCAGTATCTCGCCACCCTCGGTGAACTTGATGGCATTGGCCAGCAGGTTGCTCAGCACCTGGCGCAGGTACTGCTCGGCGCCGTGCTGGTAAACCGCCAGTTGCGGGTCGAGGCGGCAGAGCACCACACTGTCATTGGCCAGTGCGCGGGGTTCGAGCAGGGTCAGCACCTCGTCACAGAGCTGGCGCAGGGAGAAATCCACGGCTTCGGGGTGGCTCTCGCCTTCTTCGAGGCGGGCGAAGTACAGCACTTCGTTGAGAATGCTGAGCAGCCCTTCGCCTGCCTTGTACAAGGCTTCGAGCCTTTTGCGATCGGGCGCCGCGAGCGCCGCGCCACGCAGCAGTTCGGCCATGCCGAGAATACCGTTCAACGGTGTGCGCAGTTCATGGCTCATGGTGGCAAGAAAGCGCGACTTGGCAAGGTTGGCGGCCTCGGCATCGTCCTTGGCCCGCATCAGGCTCGCGGTGCGGCGTTCCACCTGCTTCTGCAGCTCGTCGCGCTTGCCCTGCAAGGCCAGGCGGTCGGTCTCGCGGCGCTCGATATCGCTGAGGATCGCCCGGCGCATGTCGTCCAGCGCCAGCGCCACACTGTCGATCTCGTCCGGGTGCGGCGAGCGGCGCTTGCTCAGGCGCAGCGGCTCGTGCCATTGCCCGGCACCGATACCTCGGGCGAAGTCGGCCATGACCTGCAGGTGGCGGGTGACCAAGCGGTAGAACAGCCCGGACAGCGCCAGGGCCAGGCCGCAGAGGAACACGCTCATCCACAGCAGGCTGGTCAGCCCGGTGGTGAACAGACGCCGGTGCACCGCGCCCAGGTCGATGCTCACTTCCAGCTCGCCAAGGTGGCGCACAGACCCTGAGGGCGGCTGGTAATCCAGCGCAAAACGCTCGACCCGCAGCGGTCCCCTGGGCGCTGCATCGCCCTGCTGCAAGGTGAAGTCTGGGCTGTTCAGGCGCACCAGCGCCACGTCGGAGAAGTCCACCAGCCCGCGCAGTTGTACATTGAGCTGCTCTTGATTCAGATCCCAGAGGCTGCGCTCCAGACTCTCCAGATACCCCGCACGGATCAGCGCCATGCGCCCATCGATCTCGCGCATCTCGCGGCGGTATTCGAAATACAGCTGCACGCTGCTGGCCAACACCGTGAAGCACAGGCTGAACAGCAGGATGAACAGCAACAGCCGTCGCAGCAGGCCACCCGGTTGCAGGCGGGTCATGGCTGGCTGACCATGTCGCGGTAGGTGACCTCGCTTTCATGCAGCCAGCGCTCCAGCTCACCGGCGTCGGTCATCTTCTGCAGTTGCGCGTCGATCTCGCCCATGTGCGTGCTCAGCGGCGAACGGCGCGACACCGCCACCCGCAGGTAGTCGACGCTCAGTGCCGGTGGCAGCGCGACGATGTCGCGGGCGCCGGGCAGGTGCTCGACGAACAGCTGGCCGGTGCGTCGCTCCTGGATCACGAAGTCGATGCGCCCACGTATCAGCTTGCCGAAATTCTGCCCGCTGTCCGACACCCATTCGATGTTCTGGTGCCGGGCCACGAAACGGTCGAACTCGGGGCCGTAGCTTTCGCCGAACAGCAGCCCGCCGCGGTACTGGGCCAGATCTTCGAGCTTCTCGAATTTCAGCGGCCGCTGGCGATTGGCGAACACCGCCACCTCCTCGCGCAATACCGGCACCTGGGAAAAGCGCATGGACTGGGCGCGCTGCTCCGAGGTGTAAGCCAGCACCACATCCACCCGCCCTGCGGCGGCATCGAGCAGGCAACGCTGCCAGTTGCCCAGCACCACCATCTCGACCTGGTAACCCAACCGCCCGAACAGCTCGCGGACCACGGTCGGCGCCAGCCCGCGCGGCTGCTTGCCATCGCTCCAGGACACCGGCGGGTAGACTGGATAATCGCAGTAGCGAATGGTTTCGGCAGCCTGCACCACCGTGCTGGCCAGCAACACCAGCAGGCCGAACAGGTACCGGCTCACGCGGCCACGCTGGCGGTGAACAGGTAGCCGGCACCGTGGATAGTGATGATCAGTTCAGGCTCGGCGGGGTCATCATGCAGCTTGCGCCGCAGGCGACCGACCAGCACATCGATGGAGCGGTCGTTGGGCACCCATTCGCGGTTGCGAATCTGGTCCATCAGCTGGTCGCGGCTCAGGGTATGGCCGCTGTTGCGCAGGAACACGCTGAGCAGCTGGAATTCGCCATGGGTCAGCAGGGTCTCGGCACCCTGCCCGTCGATCAGGCGGCGGCGGTCGCAGTCCAGCGACCAGTCGCCAAACTGCTTGAGGGTCGTGCTGGCCGGCCCGACCGGGCGGGCGCCCTGGGCATGACGCACGCGGCGGATCAGGTTCTTCGCGCGGGACACCAGTTCACGGGGGTTGAGCGGTTTGCTCACGTAGTCGTCGGCGCCGCACTCCAGGCCGAGGATGCGGTCGATCTCGTCGTTGCGCCCGGTGATCAGGATGATCCCCACTTCCGAGCGTACCCGCAGCTCGCGGGTCAGGGTCAGGCCGTCCTTGCCGGGCAGGCGAATGTCCAGCATCACCAGTTCCACCGGCTGCTCGGCCAGCAGCGTTTCGGCCTGCTCCGCAGTCGCGGCGCAGTGGACGACATAGCCTTCCTGGGCCAGGTAGGCCTGGAGCAAGTCACGAATCAGCGGATCGTCGTCGACGATCAGTACGCGAGAGGTCATTGCGTAGGGTCCTGAGTCGCCCGAAGGCGTGTTTCTTATTAGAGTGGGCCAAGACTAGCGACTGCTGAACGGCCGATCAACAGGCCGCAGGGTGGGAGGTGAATCGTTGCCGACCGCCGGCCTGCAGGCCGTCGACCCAAGCCTCGCAGATCTGCACGCCCTGGGCCGGGGTGAAGGTGCCCGGGTTCAACCCCGACTCCAGCCACAGCCCGTCGAGCAATGCGCTGAGGCTGATGGCGGCGAGGTCAGCGTCGAAGTGTTCCCAGCCCTCCTCCTGGGCCAGCTCACTGAGCAAGGTGCGCAATTCGCGCCGGTATTCACCGTAGGAATGATCGTGCACCTGGTTGATCGCCTCGGCGGTCTTCACCGCGCCCCAGAACGCCAGCCAGGCGTCGAGCAATTGCGGGTCGAGCAGCTCGGCGCTGAACGAGCCACGGAAGAACGCCGACAAACGTTCGCGGGCATTGGGCGCAACCTGCGCCATGGCCTCGCGCAGCAGTTGCATTACCCGGCCGGTGACCGCCATATAGGCTTCGGCCACCAGCTCGTCCTTGCCGGAATAGTGGTGGCTGATCAGCCCCACGGACACACCGGCCTCGGCGGAGATCTTGCGAATCGAGGCGCCCTGGAAGCCATGACGCTTCAGGCAGGCCAAGGTGGCCTCGACCAGATTGGCCTTGCGCAGTTCGGGTAGCATGCGGCTGAAGCGGGCTTCCTGGGTCATCGATCGTCCTCGAACGGGGGATAGCACAGTTGAACGACTGTACAGCAAGTCGCGTTAAACGCGATACTCCGGCAGCACCTGCTTCAGCATCCACGACAAGAACAACAGAGGCTCCTGATGACCGACCTGATCCAGCACGAACTCGACGAAGGCCTACTGACCCTGCGCCTGAACCGTCCGGACAAGCTCAATGCCCTGACCAACGCCATGTACACGCGCCTGGCGCAGCTGTTCGAGTCGGCCAACAGCGACCCTGCGGTCGAAGTGATCGTGGTGACCGGCAGCGCCGAGTGCTTCACCGCCGGCAACGACTTGCCCGACTTCCTCGACCAGCCCCCGACCGACCTGCAAAGCCCAGTGTTTCGCATGATGTGGGCGGTGCTGGCCCTGGACAAGCCACTGATCGCCGCCGTTGCCGGGCCGGCGATCGGCATCGGCACCACCCTGCTGCTGCATTGCGACCAGGTGCTGGTGAGCCGCGACGCCAAGTTGCGCACGCCGTTCGTGCCCCTGGGCGTGTGCCCGGAGTTTGGTGCAAGCCTGCTCCTGCCACGGCTGCTAGGGCATGCGCGGGCCGCGCAGTTGTTGCTGTGCAGCCAGTTGATCGATGGTGAAAAGGCGGTGAACTGGGGGTTGGCGACCGAGCTGTTCGACGATGGCGCGCAATGCCAGGCCGCCGCCGTGAAACTGGCGCGACGCCTGCAGCAGCTGCCGGCTGATGCGCTGCGCATCAGCAAGCAGTTGCTCAAGGATGCGCATCGCGAAGCGCTGGCGGCGACGGTGGCCAAGGAAGGGTTGCTGTTCATCGAGCGGTTGAACAGTGATGAGGCCAAGCGCGCGCTGACGGCAATGGCCAAGCGCTAGGGGTTCTGCACCGGGTGCTGCGGCCGGCCTCATCGCCGGCAAGCCGGCTCCCACAGGGGGCGTGCAGCACTCAAGCACTGTAAGGTCTCTGTAGGAGCTGGCTTGCCAGCGATGAGTCCCGACCAGGCGACGACAATATCAGCGCGCTGACATCGCCCGGATCAGCCCAGCCAGTTTCTCCCCGATCATGATGCACACCGCATTCAGATTGAGAGGTTTGCCAACGAGACCGAGGGGCTCGGTGGCAAACCCGCTTTAACGCGAGAACAACCGACAGGGTCATGGTCGCGGCCGTGAACGCCGAATCCGTGCCGCGTTGTTGAACCGTTACAGCTCCTGATAGATGAGGTCTATCACCCCATCCACCCTATCGATTTGACTGCGTCAAATTGCCTCATTAACGTGCCGCCCCTCATCGAAGAGGCCTGGCCCTCTTCCACGGCGCTGCCGTCGTCCTTGCGTTAGAGTTGTCGAAATGTCTGTAAATACCCCCTCCCGCATCACCGAGCTGGCCATCGAGGCCGGCGTCAAGAAAGCTCACCTGCCCACCCGCACCACCTTGATCCTCGGCTTTCTTGCCGGGGCGTTCATTTCGCTCGGCTTTCTCCTGGCGATCCACGTCAGCACCATGATCCCTGCGCAATGGGCCTCGTTCGGTACCCTCTTGGGGGCTGCGGTGTTTCCCATCGGCCTGATCCTGGTAATCCTGGCCGGTGGCGAATTGCTTACCGGCAACATGATGAGCCTGCCCCTGGCAATGTTCGCCGGGCGCATTCGCCTCTGGGCGGTGGTGCGCAACTGGGCCTGGGTGACCCTGGCCAACCTGCTCGGCGCGCTGTTCGTGGCCTACTGCTTCGGCCACCTGCTCGGGCTGACCGAAGGCGCGTACCTGGCCAAGACTCTGGCGGGCGCCACCAGCAAGGTCGACGCCAGCTTCGTGCAGGCGTTCGTATCCGGCATCGGCTGCAACTGGCTGGTGTGCCTGGCAGTTTGGCTGTCCTATGCCAGCCGAGAAATGAGCGGCAAGATCCTCGGCATCTGGTTCCCGATCATGGCCTTCGTCGCCATCGGTTTTCAGCATGTGGTAGCCAACATGTTCTTGATTCCGGCGGCGATCTTTGCCGGGTACCTGAGTGTGTGGCAGCTGCTTGAAAACCTGCTGGCGGTGTTCCTGGGCAATGCCGTGGGTGGGGCAATCTTCGTGGGGCTGGCGTATTACGCCTCGTATGGTGCTTCGGCAGCGGAGCAAAGCGCTGCCCAATAATGGCGCGCCTGAAGGCAGGCGTGACCGAGCACGTTTCTTGACGCGGTGACCGCAGAGACCGCCGCCGCACCCAGCCACTGATCATTCGTCAGAAGCTGCTCTGCACCTTCACCCCCAGCACCCAGGCATCGTCGACCTCGTTGCCCTGCAGCGGTTGGTAGCCGGGGTTGTCGTAGTCCGTCTGCGGGTTGGACGCGTTGACCAGGCGCTGGTTGTCGCGATAGCGCGAGTTGGTGTGGATGCGCGCCACGCCAACGCCGATATCGTCCTGGGGACGGGCGTCGAACAACCCTTTGTAGGTGAGCCCAGCCTGGAGGAAGTGCCCGACCTGGCTGGTTTCCCGGTCCGGCACCGTGACGTTGGCGAACAAAGACAGACCGCGCTGGGGGTCACCGTCGTGGGCCGTCACCTGCTGCTGGGCGACGAGCCAGTAACCGTACTTGCTGTCGCGGGCCAGCTTGAAGGTGGCATCTTCCCAGCCCAGGATTTTCTGCAGGTCCAGCTTGGCGCCCAAGGTGAACTGGCCGCTCCAGCGCGCGGTGTGGTCCTGGTCATAGCCGCCGTGGGCGTTGTAACCCAGCTCGCCGACGTAATCGAGGGTAAGGTCGTAGCCCTTCTGCAGCAGCTCGTTGCGCACGCCGCCCCAGTCTCCGGTCATGCCCGGTGCATCGGGGGCGAACATGCCGGCCGCCTGGGCAGCCTGACTCCCGCCAGGGCCATGGTGGTGAGCGCAATGCCCTTGAGCCAGGCGCAGGGGTGCCCGCCGTGTAAATCAGCGTATTTCATCGTGTATGGCCTCTTGTTGTTATTGTGTTGGGGGCCTCATCGCCGGCAAGCCGGCTCCCACAGGTACCCCACTGAGCTCAAGAACGGTGGCATCCCTGTGGGAGCCGGCTTGCCGGCGATGAGGCCTGTTGCGTCAAAGCAGGTCTTGCAGCTGCGGAACCACCTCGAACAAATCCCCCACCAGCCCGTAGTCAGCCACCTGGAAGATCGGCGCTTCTTCGTTCTTGTTGATCGCGACGATCACCTTGGAGTCCTTCATGCCGGCCAGGTGCTGGATCGCGCCGGAGATACCGACGGCGATGTACAGCTGTGGTGCAACGATCTTGCCGGTCTGGCCGACCTGCATGTCGTTCGGCACGAAGCCTGCGTCGACCGCAGCGCGCGAGGCACCGACGCCGGCGCCGAGCTTGTCGGCCAGGCTGTACAGGTGCTTGAAGTTGTCACCGTTGCCCATGCCACGGCCGCCGGAGACGACGATATTGGCAGTGGTCAGTTCTGGGCGGTCGGACTTGGCCAGCGCTTCGCCGACGAAGGCGGAGATACCGGCGTCGTGCGCGGCAGCAACGGTTTCAACGGCAGCCGAACCACCTTCGGCAGCCACGGCGTCGAAGCCGGTTTTCGTCCTGGCCCGTACCGACCCGGCTGCCGGCAAGCGCGGCATGAGCATCTTCATCGTCGACTGCCACCTGCCGGGTGTGTCCAAGGGGCCGAAGGAGCACACGATGGGCCAGCGCGCCTCGCAAGCGGGCGGGCTCAACTTCGACAACGTCGAGCTGCCCGCCGATGCCCGTGGCCGACACTCGCCGCGCCCTCGAAGAAGCCGCCGAGCTGCAGGCGGCGTGTTTCATCATAGTGGTGGGCGGCCTGCCGGAAGGCTCATGCGACCTTGCCGACGCCCGCGAACAATTCACCGAAGGCATCGGCTGGCTGCTGAAAGACGCCCGCCGCCACGGTGTCGAAGCCGCCGGTTACCAGGGCCCGGTCGAAGTCGAGGTCTTCTCCCGCGACAACTGGTGGCAACGCCCACCGCAAGACGTGCTGCGCACCTGCGCCGAGCGCCTTCAGCAGTGCTGCTGAGCCCGCACCGCTGCCGACAACCCTCTACTGCGCGACCTCGGTGGGCAGCATCTTCAGTGGCTGGCTGTCGTCACGACTGATCGGCGCCGGCTGGTCGACCCGCAAGGCACGCGATACGGCCATGCTGCTCATGGCCTTGCTGGTGCTGCCGATCGGGCTGGCCAGCTACGTCGACTCGATGTGGCTCATGGTCGGCCTGCTGAGCCTCGCGGCAGCCGCGCACCAGGGCTGGTCGGCCAACCTGTTCACCACCGTGGCAGACAACTTTCCACGCGCTCAGGTCGCGTCGGTGATGGGCATTGGCGGTACGGCGGGGTCGGTGGGCGGCATGATCTTTGCGCTGATGGTGGGGCTGGTCCTGGAACACTATAAGATCTGGGGGCAACTGAACCTGGGCTACAACCTGATCTTCATCGCCTATGCCAGCGCTTACGTGGTGGCCTGGGTATCGATGCGCGTGCTGGCCCGACCGCTGGGTTCAGCAGAGCCTGCGCCCGGTCAGGATGCGCTTCACCGCCTGTGATGGTTACCTGTCTGTTCGGGCCCTATCGCCGGCAAGCCGGCTCATACAGGGCCCGAACAGGTCAGTCGGGGGCATTCGTACCATACCGTACCATTCAATACAGTACGGCAATCAGCCAAACAGCCTTGCCAAGTACCCGAGCTTCTTCTTGTACGACCGCCGCGCCTCCAGCGCGTCCTCCATGCTCACCGGCAGGAATCGCGCCTGCTGGTTCGGCTGCATCTGCCCCACCAGGTCCAGGTCGGCACTGATCACCGTGCCGATCATCGCGTAGCCGCCGCCCGACACTGCATCCCGGTGCAGGATGATCGGCTCGAGCCCCGCCGGCACCTGAATCGACCCGATCGGGTAGCAGCTGTCGACGATGTTCGACGGGTCCGACCCCGCCCCGAACGGCTGCTCACGCGGCTGGAAACTCAACGCTCCACCGCCCTTGTAGCGATAACCGATGCGATCCGCCTCGGACCCTACCGTCCAGGCATCGGTGAAGAAGCGTTGCGCAGCGGCGTCGCTCAGGCGGTGGAAGTACAGCCCCGGCACCACTCGCAACACCACCTCCCCACCCAACGCCTGGCGCAGCGCCATCGGCAGGCTGGCCCCGGCGCGGGTCTTGCCGCTGGCCTGGCCGACGGGTAGCACATCCCCCGCCATCAGCTTGCGCCCGTGGAAGCCACCGAGGGCACCCAAGGCATACGTCGATCGGCTACCCAGCACTTCGGGCACCTCGATGCCGCCAGCGACCGCCAGATACGCGCGCGCGCCCGCCGTAGGGAAGCCGAAACGCAGCACCTGCCCGGCCCTGACCGCAAACGCGGTGTACGGGTGCTGCTCACGGCCATCGAGCAGTACCGGCATCTGGGCACCGCACACGGCCACCAGGGCATCGTGCTGGAACTCGAGCTCCGGCCCCACCAGCGCGCATTCGATGCCGGCAGCGCCTGCGGGGTTGCCGACCAGGTGGTTGGCCGCACGCAGGGCGTACTGGTCGAGCGCGCCCGAGGGCGGAATGCCCAGGTGATAGAAGCCTTCGCGGCCCAGGTCCTGCACGGAAGTCGCCAGGCCAGGTTTGAGTACCTTGATCATGCCAGCGCCTCCTGCAGCGATTTGGGATAGCCGACCGGGTCGGCGAGAAAGGCATCCAGGGAGAACTCCACCGGGCGAATACGCAGGTCGAAGCGCCCGTCCTCAACATCTGCCACGGCCTGGTCGTAGGTGCGCCGGTCGATAGGCTTGAACTGCACGATGTCGCCCGGGCGGAAGAACACCATGTGCTCCTTCAGGTAGGCCAGGCTCTGCTGCGGGTCGTAGATCGGCGCCGGGGTCACACCGAACATCTGGTAGCCACCCGCACCACGCACCGAGTAGATACAGCCGAAACAGCCGCCATGGCCCAGGGTGAGCTTGGGTGTGTCGGTACGCGGACGCAGGTATTTGGGTACCTGCAACTGGCGCTCGCGCTCGACCATCTGGAACATGAACGGCAGGCCGGCAACGAAACCGACCATCGACACGAACCACGGCGCCCCGCTGTGGGCGGCGATGAACGCGTCGACATGGGCCAGGCCGTTGATCCGTGCTGCGTATTCCAGGTCGGTGCTCTGCGGGTCCTGGTGGCGGTCACGAAAACGCATCAGCGTTTCATGGGTCCAGGGGTCGTTGTACAGCACTGGAATCTCGATGATCCGCGTGCTCAACGAGCGCTCCGCCACCGCCTCGGCCTCAGCGCCGCGCACGGCTTCGAGCAAGGTTTCGGGGGCGATCAGGTCGGGGTCGAAGCGGATCTGGAACGAGGCGTTGGCCAGGCACACATCGAGCACGCCCTCCAGCGCCAGGCGCTCGACCGCGCGAGTGACCGCCAGCCCTTTGAAGAAGGCCTCGAGCGACATGCTCTCGCTGACCTCGGCGAACAGGTGCTCGTCGGCACCAAAGCTGTAGCGGATCGGGTGGGTGGCAAGCGGCTCGGCCATGTCTGCTCCTTTTCTTGGAATCTTTATCGGTAAGGCAGGCAAAAACAATGCAGTGCGGCGGGTATCCGTCAACGCGGTGTGCGCACCTCGATACCGGCGTTGTTCAGTGCTGCACGCGTAGCCTCCACCAGGCCCAGGGCGCCCGGCGTGTCGCTGTGCAGGCAGATGGAGTCGAATTCGATCGCCAGGTCCTGGCCTTCGACGGTGCGCACAACACCTTCCTGACAGGCGCGCAGCACACGCTCGGCGACCCGTTGCGGTTCATAGCCGCGCACGTTACGGGTGAACACGATGGAGCCACTCAGGTCGTACTCGCGGTCGGCATAGAACTCGCGCACCACCGGCTGGCCAAGTGCCTGGGCAATGCGGCAGATCACCGAGCCCGGCATGCAGTACAACAGCAGCTCTGGCTCGATCACCTGCAGGTTTTCCACCAGCAGCCGCGCCGCCTCTTCATCACGGGCCAGGTGCATGTACAGCGCGCCGTGCGGCTTGATGTGCTGCAGGCGGATGCCCTGGGCACGGGCGATTTCCCGCAGTGCCCCAAGCTGGTAGAGCATGTCGTCGACCAGCTCCTGGGCCGGCGCGCTGATGTGCCGGCGGCCAAAGCCGACCAGGTCACGGAACCCCGGATGCGCCCCCACCGCCACGCCCAACGCCTTGGCGCGTTCTACCGTGCGGCGCATGGTGCCGGGGTCGCCGGCATGGAAGCCGGTGGCGATGTTGGCCGAGCTGATGAACGCCATCAGTTCGTTGTCGACGCCATCACCGATGCTCCACGGGCCGAAACCTTCACCCATGTCCGAATTGAAATCTACCGCCTGCATGCTTGTTCTCCTGGCGCTTGTGACTGCATGCAGGCCACGTTAGATTCTCCACCGCCCCCTTGGGAAGATCTATAAACAGATAGGGTGTCTTCGGAAAAACAGATACCCAGGAGCCGTCTTCGTGTCACTGACCCTGCGCCAGGTTCGCTACTTCGTCGCCACCGCCGAGATAGGCCAGATCTCCCAGGCGGCGATCCACCTGAACATCTCCCAGTCAGCGGTGACCACCGCGATCAAGGAGCTGGAGGCGATGCTGGGCGTGCTGCTGTTCCAGCGCTCGCCCCAGGACATGAACCTGACCGACGCCGGCCGGCACTTTCTCAACCGCGCCTACGTGATTCTGCGCAGCGTCGACGACGCGCTGAACAGCCCCCTGCCGGATGTGCGCGCCAGCGGCCTGCTGCGCCTGGCGGCCAGCTACACGGTGATCGGCTACTTCCTGCCGCACCATTTGCAGCGCCTGGAGCACTGGCACCCGGATGTGACGCTGCAGGTGCACGAACAGGAGCGCAGCACCATCGAGCAAGGCCTGCTGGAGGGCCGCTTCGACATGGCCGTGGTGCTCACCGCCAACCTCACGCACCCCGACATCGTCTCGGAAACCCTGTTCAACTCCGAACGCCGCCTGTGGCTGCCGAGCCATCACCCACTGTGCGAGCGCTCGGCCGTGAGCCTCGCCGACGTTGCCCGTGAGCCCTTCATCCTGCTTACCGTGGACGAAGCCGAACAAAGCGCCATGCGCTACTGGGAACAGGCCGGCCAGCGGCCCAGCGTGCGCGTGCGGACCAGTTCGGTGGAGGCGGTGCGCAGCATGGTCGCCAACGGCAGCGGCGTGGCGATCCTCTCGGACCTGGTGCACCGGCCCTGGTCGCTGGAGGGCAAGCGCATCGAAACCGTGACCATCAGCGACCCGGTGACGCCGATGAGCGTGGGCTTGGCCTGGCACCGTGAGCGGGCCTTCAGCCCGGCGATGCAGGCGCTGCGCAATTACTTCCATGATGCATTCCTGGCGCCGCAACAGCTTTCTGCGCGGCGCTGAGCCCGTGACCCGTAGCAGCCGAGCCTTTAGACTTGGTGCTTTTTCACTCAAGAGAGCCCACCATGCGCATCACCAGCCCCTCAGCCGCGACCGCCTGCGGCCTGGCGGCGATCCTGTTGTGGAGCACGGCCAGCGGCCTGATCCGCAGTGTCAGCGAGCACTTCGGCCCGATTGGCGGCGCCGCGCTGATCTACACCCTCGGCGCCGTCCTGCTGGTGATGCTGCTTGGCCGCCCTCGCCTGCGCCATGCATCGCCCTTCTACCTGATCAGCGGGTCGGCGCTGTTCGTTGCCTACGAGATCTGCCTGTGCCTGGCCCTGGGTTACGCCGTGAGCCGCACTCAGGCTATCCAACTGGTGGTGGTCAATTATCTATGGCCGAGCCTGACGGTATTGCTGGCGATCTTCATGAACCGCCAACCGGCGCGCTGGCTGATCGTGCCCGGCACCGCCATCGCCCTGCTGGGCATCCTCTGGGTGGTGAGTACCGAGGGGCTGTCCCTGGACAGCATCGCCAGCAACATTGCTTCCAATCCGCTGAGCTACAGCCTGGCGGCCGCCTGCGCGATCACCTTTGCCTTGTACTGCAACGTGACCCGGCGCTATGCCAATGGGCAAAGCCATGTGGTGCTGTTCTTTGTACTGACGGCTGGGGTGCTGTGGGTGAAGTACCTGTTCAGCAGCGAGGCGTTGCCGGCTTTTTCGCTGGCGCACAGCTTGGAGTTGCTCGCCGCGGCGGTGGGCATGGCGGGCGGTTATGCGCTTTGGAACATTGGCATTCTGCGTGGGAACCTGACGTTGCTGGCCACCGCGTCGTATGCGGCGCCGGTGCTGTCATCGGCGTTTGCTGCGGCTTGGCTTGGGGCGCAGCTGGGGTTGCAGTTCTGGCAGGGGGCGGTGCTGGTGACGGCGGGGTCGTTGCTGTGTTGGCAGGCTACGCGGGGGTGAAGGCTTGCCACGACGTCTTTGGTGTTCATGAAATCGAGCGCCGCCCGCGCGGCGCATCGCGGATGAATCCGCTCCTACATTTGTTGCAACGTGCCATTGTCTGTAAGGCCATAGTTGTCCGCTTTTGGCGCCCGCCGAAAAATCGCGCTGGCCTGTAGGAGCGGATTCATCCGCGATGCGCCGCGCGGGCGGCGCTCGGTCTCGTGAACGACACAAACCACCCTACCCCAACCGAACATTCCGCCCCCCACACCGTCATAACTTGAGCACATGCCGACCCGCAGCGAGGACGCGAAATGACCCAGCCCGATCCGTCATACGTCAAATGGCTCGAAGACCGCTCCATGCTCAAGGCCTCGCAAGCGCGGGCCCGCCTGTACTCCGGCCAGTCGCGCCTGTGGCTCAACCCCTACGCCGAAGCCCAACCACGCCGCGCCACGGAAATCGCCTCGGTGTGGCTCACCGTCTATCCCGACGCGATCATCGCGCCCGAAGGCGACTCGGTGCTTGCCGCGCTGGGCCACGAAACCCTGTGGAAGCGCCTGTCGGACATGGGCGTGCAAGGCATTCACACCGGCCCCATCAAACAATCCGGCGGTGTGCGTGGGCGTGACTTCACCCCAAGCATCGACGGCAACTTCGACCGCATCAGCTTCGACATCGACCCGCTCTACGGCACCGAGCAGGAGCTGGTGCAGATGAGCCGCATGGCCGCCGCACACAATGCCGTGACCATCGACGACCTGATCCCCTCGCACACCGGCAAGGGCGCGGACTTCCGCCTGGCCGAACTGGGCCACGATGCCTTCCCCGGGCTCTACCACATGGTCGAGATTCGCGAGGAGGACTGGCCCTTGCTGCCGGAGGTGCCCGCCGGGCGCGATGCGGTCAATCTGCTGCCGGCCCAGTGCGACGAGCTCAAGGCGCGCCATTACATCGTCGGGCAGTTGCAACGGGTGATCTTCTTCGAGCCGGGGGTCAAGGAGACCGACTGGAGCGTCACCGCGCCGATCACCGGAGTCGACGGCAAGACCCGGCGTTGGGTGTACCTGCACTACTTCAAGGAAGGCCAGCCCTCGCTGAACTGGCTCGACCCCAGCTTCGCTGCCCAGCAGATGATCATCGGCGATGCCTTGCACGCACTGGACTGCCTGGGTGCACGCGGACTGCGCCTGGATGCCAACGGTTTTCTCGGCGTGGAAACACGCGCCAGCGGCACCGCCTGGTCGGAAAGCCACCCACTGTCGATCGTCGGCAATCAGCTGATCGGCGGCATGATCCGCAAGGCCGGTGGCTTCAGCTTTCAGGAGCTGAACCTGACCCTGGACGACATCGCGCAGATGTCCAAGGGTGGCGCCGACCTCTCCTACGACTTCATCACCCGCCCGGCCTACCAGCATGCGCTGTTGACCGGCGACACTGAATTCCTGCGCCTGATGCTCAAGGAGATGCAGGCCTTCGGCATCGACCCGGCGTCGTTGATCCACGCCCTGCAGAACCACGACGAACTGACCGTGGAGCTGGTGCACTTCTGGACCCTGCATGCCCACGACATGTACCTGTACAAGGGCCAGACCCTGCCCGGCAGCATCCTGCGCGAGCACATTCGCGAAGAAATCTACGAACGCCTGTCCGGCGAGCATGCGCCGTACAACCTGCGCTTTGTCACCAATGGCATTTCCTGCACCACCGCCAGCCTCATCACCGCGGCGCTGGGCATCCGCGACCTTGAGCACATCGGCCCGGCCGAGATCGAACAGGTGCAGAAGGTGCACCTGCTGCTGGTGATGTACAACGCCATGCAGCCTGGCGTGGTGGCCCTGTCGGGCTGGGACCTGGTGGGTGCCTTGCCGCTGCCGGCCGAGTTGGTGGCCGAGCGCATGCTCGATGGCGATACCCGCTGGATCCACCGCGGCGGCTACGACCTGGCGGGGCTCGCGCCACAGGCCGAGGCGTCGGTGCGCGGCATGCCGCGCGCGCGCTCGCTGTATGGCAGCCTCGATAGCCAACTGGAAAACCCCGACTCCTTCGCCAGCAAGGTGAAAAAGCTGCTCGCGGTGCGCCAGGCATATGGGATTGCCACCAGCCGCCAGGTGCTGGTGCCCGAAGTCAGCAGCCCGGGGTTGCTGGTGATGGTGCATGAGCTGCCGGCCGGGCGCGGGATACAGATCAGTGCGCTGAACTTCGGCCAGGCGGTGATCGCCGAAGAACTGCTGTTGACCGGATTTACGCCGGGAACGGTGGTGGACATGATCAACGAGACGGTCGAGGGGGACCTGACCGAGGATGGGCGATTGATGATCAACCTGGACCCGTTCGAGGCCTTGTGCCTGAGGATCGTCAACAGCAGTGGGCATGTTTGAACCTGCACCGGCCCTGTCGCCGGCAAGCCGGCTCCCACAGGCAACCCACCACTCCAAGGACGCAGGGGCCTCTGTGGGAGCCGGCTTGCCGGCGATAGGGCCCGGCCGGGCGACTTGCATTTAGCGCCCCAGGGGCATAGCTTTCCCGGCATTCCTTTTCGTGCCCAGGAGCAACCCATGTACACCGGCATCGTCCAGGCCGTGCGCCCTCTTCTCGCTGTAACCACCCACCCGGGCCACAACGAGTTCACCGTCGACCTCACCCCCGAACTGCTCGACGAGCTGAAGATCGGCGCCAGCGTCAGCGTCGAAGGCACCTGCCTGTCGGTCACCGAAATCGACGGCACCCAGGTGAAGTTCGACGCCATGACCGCCACCCTGGAACGCACCAACCTGCGCTTCTTCAAGGCCGGCCAGGGGGTGAACATCGAGCGTTCAGCGAAGATGAACGCCGAAGTCGGCGGCCACCTGATGGCCGGCCACATCGCCACCACCGCCGAGATCGTCGAGCTGTCGATCAAGGACACCGGCGCCTTCATCACCTTCCGCATGCCGCAGGAATGGGCCAAGTACGTGTTCCCGCGAGGCTTCCTCGGGGTCAATGGCTGCAGCCTGACCGTCGCCGATGTCGACGACACGCTGGTGACCATCAACCTGATCCCAGAAACCCTGCGCCAGACCACCTTCGCCCATTACCAGGCAGGCGAGCTGATCAACATCGAAGTGGACCACCAGACCATGGTGCTGGTCGATGTGGTGGAGCGCACCCTGAAGAACACCCTGACCCGCGAGAAGCTGCTGTCCTGACGGGCCTCATCGCCGGCAAGCCAGCACCCACCTTGTCAGCAGCGCTGCAAACACTTGTGGGAGCCGGCTTGCCGGCGATAGGGCCAGAGCAGGCACCTCAAACGCTGCGGGTAATCCCGCCATCGACACGAATGTTCTGCCCGGTGATGTACGCCCCACCCTCGCTCGCCAGGAAGGCAACCGTCGCAGCAATCTCCTCGGCAGTACCGTAGCGCTTGAGCGGCACACTCTCGCGACGGGCGTCAGTGGCCGGCAGGCTGTCGATCCACCCTGGCAGCACGTTGTTGATGCGAATATTGTCGGCGGCATAGGTGTCGGCGAAGATCTTGCTGAACGACGCCAGCCCGGCGCGGAACACCGCCGAAGTGGGGAACATGTCGCTCGGCTCGAAGGCCCAGGCGGTGGAGATATTGATCACCACCCCACCCTGCTGGCGTTGCATGATCGGCGTGACCAGGCGGGTCGGGCGGATGACGTTGAGCAGGTAGGTTTCCATGCCCAGGTGCCAGTCTTCGTCACTGATCTCCAGGATCGGTGCGCGGGGCCCATGGCCGGCGCTGTTGACCAGCACGTCGACGCGGCCCCATTGAGCGACCACCGCGTCGACCAGGCGCTGGATGTCGTCGTTGCAGCGGTTGCTGCCGGTGACACCGATGCCGCCCAGCTCTCGGGCCAGTGCCTCGCCCTTGCCGGACGACGACAAGATACCGACCTTGAAGCCGTCCGCCGCCAGGCGCCGGGCGGCTGCCGCGCCCATACCGCTGCCACCGGCGATCACGATTGCCACTTTTTCAACTGCCATGGGGCCCCCTTGTCGAGCTCGTCTGCATGAATGATGGGTTCAGACTAGCAGCCGCCTTGCGCAGGCAGAGAGCCAGGCAAACTTCAATCAGTCGATAGAAAATCTACTGCCTGAGTTGCCTGCTCCAGCAACCAGCCGCGAACGGTTGCCAGCGCCGGTGGCTGATGGGCGTTGCGTGGCCAGACCAGGTAAAACGCCTGGTCCAAACGCAATTCGTGGTCGAACGCCAAGGCCAGGCGCCCGGCGGCCAGGTCGCTCTGCACGAAGTAGTAGCTGGCCAGCGCCAGCCCCTGCCCGGCGATCGCCGCATCGATGGCCAGTGCCGTCTGGTTGAAGCGTACGTTCCTCGCCACCGCCTGCAACGGCTGCTGAAACACCTCGCCGATGAAATCGGGCCAGAAGTTGTGCGCGTCATGCAGCAAGGTGTAGCGCTGCAGCTGCGCAAGTTCCGCCGGTGCGCCTTGAGCCTGCAGCAGGGTCGGGCTGCCCACGGCGACGATGCGCTGGGGCAGGAACAGTTCGGTGTGCAGCGCCGGGCCGAACGGCGGCCGGCCGTAACGCACGGCAAGGTCCACGCCTTCGGGGCGAAACTGCGAAAGACGGTCGGTGGCCAGCACCTGCAGGTCGATGCCCTGGTGCTGCCGGGTGAAGGATGACAGCCGCGGAATCAGCCACTTGGCGGCGAAGGTTGGGGTCACGCTGACGGTGAGCTGCGCGCCGTCAGGCCGCAGGGCCTGAGTGGCGCTGGCGATCAGGGCGAAGGCGCTGCGGATGTCGCTGCTGTAGCGCTGCCCGGCGCCCGTCAGGCCCAGCCCCCTGGGCAGGCGGTCGAACAGCTTGAGCCCAAGGTTCGCCTCCAGCCCGCGAATCTGCTGCGCCACCGCCGCCTGGGTCACGCCCAGTTCGTCGGCAGCCAGGCGGAAATTCAGATGCCGCGCCACCACCTCGAATACCCGCAGGGCATTGAGGGGTGGCAGCGCCGAGAAGCCATCGGCCATGAAGTTTATCTACTGAGTGGAAACGCCCTCACCTTACTCGATTCGCGGGTGCTGCTGCACCAGTAGCTTGCGCTTGGCCTCGAGTTCGGCGATCTGCTCGTCGATGTCCTCGATTTTCTGCTCGATGGTGTCGTGGTGTTCCTGCAACAGTTCGCGGGCCTCTTCGATGTCCGATGCCGCGGGTGCGGCGCCGCGCAGGGGCTTGTTGGCGGTTTCCTTCATGGTCAGGCCAGTGACCAGGCCGATGGCGGCGATCACCATCAGGTAATAGGCCGGCATGTACAGGTCGCCGGTGCTTTCCACCAGCCAGGCGGCCAGGGTCGGGGTGAGGCCGGCGATCAGCACCGAGATGTTGAAGGCGCTGGCCAACGCGCTGTAGCGGATGTGGGTGGGGAACATCGCCGGCAGGGTCGAGGCCATGACGCCGATGAAGAAATTCAGTAGCACAGCGATGATCAGCAGGCCGGCGAAGATCACCCCGAGCACACCGCTGTTGATCAGCCAGAAGGCCGGGATGGCCAGGGCGAACAGGCCGACGCTACCGACGATGATGAACGGCCGGCGGCCCCACTTGTCACTCAACAGGCCGATCATCGGCTGCACGAACAGCATGCCGACCATGATCGCGATGATGATCAGCACGCCGTGGTCTTCGCTGTAGTGCAGGTTGTGCGACAGGTAGCTGGGCATGTAGGTGAGCAGCATGTAGTAGGTGACGTTGGTGGCGATCACCACGCCGACGCAGGTCACCAAGCTGCGCCAGTGCTGGGTGGCGACTTCCTTGAACGACACTTTGGGCCCCGATGCCAGCCCCTCGCGGTCGCCTTGCTCCAGTTTGTCGACGTGCTGCTGGAAGGCCGGGGTTTCCTCGAGGGCATGGCGCAGGTAAAGGCCGATGATGCCCAGCGGCAAGGCCAGGAAGAACGGCAGGCGCCAGCCCCATTCGAGGAATTTCTCCTCGCCCAGCACGGTGGAAATCAGCACCACCACCCCGGCCCCGAGCACGAAGCCGGCAATCGAGCCGAAGTCCAGCCAACTGCCGAGAAAGCCACGCTTGCGGTCGGGTGCGTACTCGGCGACGAAGATCGAGGCGCCGGTGTACTCCCCGCCCACCGAAAAGCCCTGGGCCATTTTCGCCAGCAACAGCAAGATCGGCGCCCAGATGCCAATGGTGGCGTAGGACGGTATCAACCCGATGGCGAAGGTACTGAGCGACATGATCACGATGGTCGCGGCAAGGATCTTCTGCCGGCCGAAGCGATCGCCCAGGGCACCGAAGAACAACCCGCCCAGTGGGCGGATCAGGAACGGCACCGAGAAGGTGGCCAAGGCGGCGATCATCTGCACGCTGGGGTCGGCGTTGGGGAAGAACACCTTGCCCAAGGCATAGGCGACAAAGCCATAGACGCCGAAGTCGAACCATTCCATGGCGTTGCCCAGCGCCGCAGCGGTGATCGCCTTGCGCATCTTGGCATCGTCAACGATGGTGATGTCTTTCAAGCCGATCGGCTTGACGGTTTTCTTGCGTGATTTCATCCCAGTGTCCCTGTGGCTGAGCCTCTCTGGCATCAGAACCGCAGGGACACTAAATAATTCCACGCTCAGCGATTTCTCGCCGTCTGGGTCAGATGCCCTCGCGCGCCAGGTCCATGGCGAAGTAGGTCAGGATCAGGTCGGCACCGGCACGCTTGATCGCGCCCAGGCTCTCGCGCACCACACGGCCTTCGTCGATGGCACCGGCCAGGCCGCCGAACTTGATCATCGCGTACTCGCCGCTCACCTGGTACGCCGCCAGCGGCAGGCGCGAGGCGGCGCGGATATCGGCGATCACGTCAAGGTAGGCGCCGGCCGGCTTGACCATCAGCACATCGGCCCCTTCCTGCTCGTCGAGCAGCGACTCGCGCACGGCTTCGCGGCGGTTCATCGGGTTCATCTGGTAGGCCTTGCGGTCGCCCTTGAGCGTGGTGCCGCCGGCTTCACGGAACGGGCCGTAGAGCGACGAGGCGAACTTGGTGGAATAGGCCATGATCGCGGTGTCGTGGAAGCCTGCGGCATCCAGCGCGCCACGGATAGCTTGGACCTGGCCGTCCATCGCCGCCGACGGTGCGATGAAGTCGGCACCGGCAGCCGCAGCGACCACGGCCTGCTTACCAAGGTTGGCCAGGGTCGCGTCGTTGTCCACGCCGTGGTCGTGCAGCACGCCGCAGTGGCCGTGGCTGGTGTATTCGCAGAAGCAGGTGTCGGACATCACCACCATTTCCGGCACGGTGTCCTTGCAGATGCGCGCCATGCGTGCGACCAGGCCGTTTTCGTTCCAGGTGTCGCTGCCGGTGGCATCGAGGTTGTGGGAGACGCCAAAGGTCATCACCGACTTGATGCCAGCGCGGGCGTAGCGCTCGATTTCCTGGGCGAGCATTTTCTCGGGGATGCGGTTGACCCCCGGCATGCTGGTGATCGGCACGAAGTCATCGATGCCTTCCTCGACGAAGATCGGCAGGATCAGGTCTTCGAGGCGGAATTCCGTCTCCTGGAAAAGGGTGCGCAGCGATTCGTTCTGGCGCAGGCGGCGGGGGCGGACGGACGGGAAACGGTTGGACATGACAGCTCCAGGGAATATGGACGGCGTACACCATATGCCTGTTGGGCGCCAGTGAAAAGGGCGGATAAGGAGATTATGCATTGCGCCGGATGCAGTAGCCGTTTTTTGCATGAGATGAACTGGGGTCATCACGACACTGCATGCGCTTCATCCCGGAGTACCTGCGCATCTTCACCGGCCAGGAGCCGGCGCCCCATGAGCTGGCGCGCCTCTACCAGCGCAACGACTTCACGCCGCCCGCGGCCTAGTCAGCCTTCGGTGGGCTGCAGCGGCGTGGGCAGGATTTTCTGGTAGAAAGCCAGGTCCAGCCAGCGGCCGAACTTGTACGCCGCTTCGCGGATGACCCCTGCCGACTCGAAGCCCAGGCTTTCATGCAAGGCGATGGAAGCTTGGTTGGCCAGGTCGATGCCGCCGACCATGATATGCACCTCCCGTTGGCTCGCCAGCGCGATCAGGTCGCCGAGCAGGCGCTTGCCCAGCCCCATGCCGCGGCAGTCGTGGTGGACGTAAACAGAGTGCTCGACGCTGTACTTGTTGGCCGGGCGATCGCGGAACGGACCATAGCTGGCGAAGCCCAGCAGCTTGCCCTGCTCGTCCTCGTAGCCGATCACCGGCAAGTTGCCACGGCGCTTGCCGGCGAACCATTCGACCATGGATGCGGGTTCGCGTGGCTTGTAGTCGTACAAGGCGGTCGAGTTGAGGATGGCGTGGTTGAAGATGGCGAGAATGGCCTCGGCGTGGCGTTCTTCGCTGCAGTGGATGAGGCGCATGGCTGACTACCCGAATAGAACACAATAAGATACGATTTGTATCAAATAGTGGACGACCTGAGAAGGGCCTTGTGATGACACTTGACCAGACGATTGCTCAGCGCCTTGCCAGCCTGCGTGGCCAGCAGCGCCTCAGTCTGGCACAACTGGCGGAACGCTCCGGAGTGAGCAAGGCGATGATTTCCAAGATCGAGCGCCTGGACAGCAGCCCCACGGCAGCGGTGCTGGGGCGGCTGGCGTCGGGGTTGGGGGTGTCCTTGAGCCAGTTGCTGGCAGAGGACAAGGCAGCGGACAGTTCGGCCTTGCGC
This sequence comes from Pseudomonas sp. KU43P, assembly GCF_033095865.1. Classification (NCBI taxonomy): domain Bacteria; kingdom Pseudomonadati; phylum Pseudomonadota; class Gammaproteobacteria; order Pseudomonadales; family Pseudomonadaceae; genus Pseudomonas; species Pseudomonas sp. KU43P. The sequence continues at coordinate 3,356,887 of NZ_AP019365.1, forward strand.
CTGCGGGAGGCCCAGGAAACCTGGCGCGACCCGGCCAGCGGCTATGTGCGCAGGCAGGTCGCGGAGCTGGATCAGGCAAGTGGCAGCGAACTGGTGGAGATCGAATTGCCACCGGGGCAGCGGATCGACTACCCATGCTGGCACTCGCAGCCGTATCGGCAACGGCTGTGGGTAGTGGATGGCGCGTTGGAGGTGACCTATGGCGAAGAGCGCTACCTGATGGAAAGCGGTGACCAGCTGGACTTTGCCGTGGACAAGCCGGTGAGTTACCTGGCGCCGGGGGCCGGCACTTGCCGTTACTTGCTCAACATACTGCACCGGCCGCTTAACCGGTAAATCGGATCATCGCGCTGCCCCTGTGGGAGCCGGCTTGCCGGCGATAAGGCCCAGACAGACTGTGCAGCTTCGCCTGCACTGGCTTCATCGCCGGCAAGCCGGCTCCCACAAGGGAGGGGATGGCGCGAGCTTGGAGATTACTGCAACCAGGGCGGCGGTGGTTCCTCAGCTTTGACCGGGCCCTGCTCGGCCTCCGCCAACGCCGCACGGCGGCGGGCCTCCTCGCGCTGCGCCGCCTCGATCTCGCGCATCACGCCGACTACGTCCGCGGCATGTTCATCGTCCGCGAACGCCCCGGTCAACGGGCTGTCCGGGCGCAGCTCGCCGGCTTCGTACAGCGCCCACATCTCCTGGGCATAGCGGGTGCCCTTGAGCTCCGGGGCAAAGCGCCCGAAATAGTGGGCCATGTTCGCCACGTCGCGCTGCAGCATGCTGAACGCATGGTTGTTGCCCGCCGCATCCACTGCCTGCGGCAAGTCGATGATCACCGGGCCTTCAGGGCCGAGCAGCACGTTGAATTCCGACAGGTCGCCATGCACCAGCCCGGTGCACAGCATCAGCACGATCTGGCGAATGACGAAGGCATGGTGCTCGCGCGCCTCCTCTGCCTCCAGGTGCACATCGTTAAGGCGCGGTGCGGCATCGCCGTCGGCGTCGGTCACCAGCTCCATCAACAGCACGCCATCCTGGAAATCGAACGGCTTGGGCACGCGCACGCCGGCATTGGCCAGGCGGAACAGCGCCGCCACTTCGGCGTTCTGCCAGGCATCCTCGGCTTCCTTGCGCCCGTACTTGCTGCCCTTGGCCATGGCCCGGGCCTGGCGGCTGTTACGCACCTTGCGGCCTTCCTGGTACTCGGCGGCCTGGCGGAAGCTGCGCTTGTTGGCTTCCTTGTAGACCTTGGCGCAACGTACCTGGGTACCACAGCGCACTACATAGACGGCGGCTTCCTTACCGCTCATCAGGGGTCGCAGTACTTCGTCGACCAGGCCGTCTTCAATCAGTGGTTCGATTCGTTTTGGCGTCTTCATCAGGCTAGGTTTCGGGGTCCTGTCTGGCCACTTGGCTGGAAAGCGGCCATCCTCTCACAGGCTGATCCGTCTTGCTCGTTTGTCTGCGCCCACGGCCCGCTATCAGACCACCGGATGCCTGGCCGCCCGGCCTTCGAGCAGCGCCGCCAGTTCCGCGGCCGCGGTACGCGCCATCAAGCCACGCGCCTCGACCGTGGCCGAACCGATGTGTGGCAAGGCCACCACCTGGGGCATCGCCAACAAGGGGGAATCGGCCGGCAATGGTTCGCGCTCGAATACGTCAAGCCCGGCCGCGCGCAGCCGTCCCTCGGCCAGCGCCTCTAGCAGCGCCGGCTCGTCGACCACTGCGCCACGGGCGATATTGACGAAGATCGCCCCTGGGCGCATGGCTGCGAATTGCTCGCGGCCGAACAAGTGGTAGGTCGCCGTGCTCAGGGGCACGCAAACGCAGATGAAGTCGGCCTCGGCCAGCAGCTCGGGCAACGGCAGGCGGCGCGCGCCGAACGCCGCCTCATACTCAGGTTTGGCGCTGTTGCCGCTGTACACCACCGGCATGCCAAAGCCGAAATGCCCGCGCCGGGCCACGGCCGCGCCGATGCGTCCAAGCCCGACGATTCCCAGGGTCTTGCCGTGCACGTCCAGGCCGAAGCGAGACGCATCGATACTGCGCGTCCAGCCGCCGTCACGCACCAGCTGCGCCAGCTCGCAGGCGCGCCGAGCGGCCATCATCAACAGCATGAAGCCGGTATCGGCGGTGGTCTCGGTGACGGCATCCGGGGTGTTGCTCAGGCGTATACCGCGCTGGTGCAGGTAGCCCAGGTCATAGTTGTCATAGCCCGCCGAGACACTGGCGATCACCTTGAGCGCAGGCGCCTGATCAAGCAGTTCGGCGCCCAGCGGCAAGCTGCTGCCGATCAGCCCGTCCGCCGTGGCCAGGGCCGCGAGGAAACGCTCACGGTCGGCCAGCGGCTCGTCGAAACGCTGGAAGTGGTAGCGCTGGCCGAGCTCGGCCAGCACCTGGGCACTGGCAATGGGGCCGAAGGAAACGACATGCTGCATGGAACCTCCTCAGTCAATGGGGGATACGGTTGGGGCCGCATACAGGCGGCGGGGGACACCCCAGAGGATCAACACGATCGCCAGCAGGCTGACTGCCGTCAGCAGCCACAGCGCCGGTGTCGGCGAGCCGCTGGCATCGCGCACCTTGCCCACCAGGAAGGGGCCGACGATGCCGCCGAGCTGGCCGATGGAGTTGATCAGCGCGATGCCGGCTGCCGCCGCCAGGCCCGTCAGGTATTTCGGTGGCAGGGTCCAGAAGATCGGCATCCAGGCGATGATCCCGGTCATGATCAGGCTCATGCCCAGTATCAGCAGCGGCAGCTGGCCGCTGAACGCCGCGCACAGGGCATAGCCGACGGTGGTCATCGTCGCGCAACTCGCCATGTGCCAACGCCGCTCGCCACGCAGGTCGGAACTGCGGCCGACCAGCAGGTTGCCGACCACCGCCACCAGGTACGGGATCATCGTCAGCCAGCCGATGTCCATCGCATCGGCCACCCCAGCATTGCGAATCAGCTGCGGCATCCAGAACAGCAGGCCTGTCAGGGCCATGACCAGGCACAGGTAGATCGCCGACAACGCCAACGAGGCCGGCTCGCGCAGGATCGCGCGGATCGAGCTGCCACCGCTGGGTTGCGGATCGGCATCCAGGCGTTCACGCAAGTAGCGTTTTTCCTCGGCATCGAGCCAGCGCGCCGCCTCGATGCGATCGCTGACCAGCCACAGCACCAAAAGGCCGAGCAGCACCGACGGCAACCCTTCGAGCAGGAACAGCCACTGCCACCCGGCCAGGCCGTTGACCCCATCGAAGTGGCTGAGGATGAACCCCGCCAAGGGGCCGCCGACGATGCCGCACAGGCAGATCGAACTCTTGAAATAGGCATTGATACGTGCCCGACGGTCGCTGGGGTACCACTGGGTGAAGAAGTACAGCACGCCCGGCACGAAACCGGCTTCCATCACCCCGATCAGAAAGCGCAGCAGGTAGAACCAGGTTTCGCTGGTGACGAACATCATCGCCGCCGAAGTCAGCCCCCAGCTGATCATGATGCGGGCGATCCAGATGCGCGCGCCGATACGGTGAAGCAGCACGTTGCTGGGGACTTCGAAAAGGAAATAGCCGACGAAGAACAGGCTCGCGCCCAGGCCATACACCGCGTCGCTGAAGCCTAGCGCGCTCTGCATCTGCAACTTGGCGAAACTGATGTTGACGCGGTCCAGGTAGGCGAACAGGAAACACACGATGAACAACGGCACGATGCGCCAGTTGATCTTGCGAAACAGGCGGTTATCCAGGGACTCCCGCGCGACCAGGTCGGCGGGCACGGAGCGACTGAGCATGGCTGCAACCTCTTGTTGTTGTTCTAAGGTCTTGGGTAAAGCCCGCCAGGCCAGGCCTGGCGGGGCTGGGCGGCAGCGTCAGCTCAGCGCCTGGCGGCTGTGCGCGCCATCAACCAGGCGCAGCAAGCCCAAGGGGTTGGCGTCTTTGAGTGCATCCGGCAACAAGGCATCCGGGTAGTTCTGGTAGCACACCGGCCGCAGGAAGCGGTCGATGGCCAGGGTGCCTACCGACGTGCCCCGAGCATCGGAGGTGGCCGGGTACGGCCCGCCATGCACCATTGCATCGCTGACCTCGACCCCGGTCGGGTAACCGTTGACCAACAGCCGCCCGGCCTTGCGCTCCAGCAACGGCACCAACGCGGCAAACTGCTCAAGGTCGGCAGGTTCGGCGATCAGGGTGGTGGTCAGCTGGCCATGCAAGCCTTCCACGGCACGGCGCAGCTGGGCCTCATCCGCCACTTCCACGATGACCGTGGTCGGACCGAACACTTCCTCTTGGAGCAACTCGTCGCCCTCGACCAACAGGCTGGCGTCTGCTTCGAACAGCTGCGCATAGGCCTGGTCCCCGTCCAGCTCGGCCCCGGCCAGGTGACGCACCTTCGGATGGCGCTGCAAGCGTTGCACACCGCTGATGTAACTGCGCAAGGTGCCGGCATTGAGCATCGTCTGCCCCGGCTGATCGTCCATGCGCGCGGTCAATGCGCCCTTGAAGGCCGTGAACGCCGGGCTGGCGATACCGATGACCAGACCGGGGTTGGTGCAGAACTGGCCGCAGCCAAGGACCACGGACGCCGCCAGCTCGCTGGAAACCTGTTCTCCACGGGCCTGCAACGCAGCTGGCAACACCAGTACCGGGTTGATGCTGCTCATTTCGGCGAACACCGGAATCGGCTGCGGGCGCGCCGCAGCCAGGTCGCACAGGGCCCGGCCGCCCTTGAGCGAGCCTGTGAAGCCGACCGCCTGGATCGCCGGGTGCTTGACCAGCGGCTCACCGACACCGGCGCCGTAGATCATGTTGAATACCCCGTCCGGCATACCGGTGGCCGTGGCCGCCCGCTGGATCGCCTCGCCGACGTACTCGGCGGTTGCCATGTGGCCGCTGTGCGCCTTGACCACGACCGGGCAACCAGCGGCCAGGGCAGCCGCTGTATCGCCACCGGCCGTGGAGAACGCCAGGGGGAAGTTGCTGGCACCGAACACCGCAACCGGGCCGACGCCGGTACGGTACTGGCGCAGGTCAGGGCGTGGCAGCGGCAGGCGCTCGGGCAACGCGCGGTCGATGCGCGCTCCCAGGTAGTCGCCCCGGCGCAGCACCTGGGCGAACAGCCGCAGCTGATTGCTGGTGCGGCTGCGCTCGCCCTGGATCCGCGCGGCAGGCAGTGCAGTTTCACGGCAGACCGTGGCGATGAACGTTTCGTCGAGGGCATCCAGCTGCTCGGCGATGGCGTCCAGGAACTGCGCCCTACGCTCCGGGGCCAGGCGGTTATAGCAGGCGAACGCCTCTTCAGCGGCGCGTGCAGCAGCATCCACCTCTTGCGCGGTGGCCTGGCTGAACACAACCGGCAAGGCCTCGCCGGTGCGTGCATCGAAACTCTGCAGGCGCACGTTGCCGGCGGCGCTGCGGGCACCGCCAATGAAGTTGCTTCCAGACATGCTTGACTCCTTCAATTGCGTTTAGAGGCTCTTGACCATGCCAGGGCGGACGTCCCGCGGGGCGGCGGCGATGCCGTTGCGCAGCGGCTGGCCAAAAGCTTCCAGGCTGACCTCGAACGTGTCGCCCGGCTGAGCCTGGACGCCATCGGCGAACGACAGGGTGGCGGTGCCGAAGTAGTGCACATGGACATCGCCCGGGCGCAGGAACTGGGTGTACTTGAAATGGTGGAACTCAAGGTTCTCGAAGCTGTGGCACATGTTCTGCTCACCGGATAGGAACGGCTTGCTCCATAGCGTCTGGCCATCGCGCAGGATGCGGCTGCTACCTTCCAGGTGCGACGGCAACGCGCCCAGGCGCAACTCGGGGCCGAAACTGCAGGCGCGCAGCTTGGAATGCGCCAGGTACAGGTAGTTGCGCCGCTCCATCACATGGTCGGAAAACTCGTTGCCCAGGGCATAGCCCAGGCGGAACGGGGTACCGTCGTCACCGATCAAGTACAGCCCGACCAGCTCCGGCTCCTCACCGGCATCCTCGGCAAAGGCCGGCAGCGGCAGGTCGGCGCCGGGGCGCACGACGATGCTGCCATCGCCCTTGTAGAACCACTCCGGTTGCGCGCCCTCCTCGCCCGCCGGCGGGCGGCCGCCCTCCAGGCCCCACTGGAACATGCGCAGGCTGTCGGTGACCGCGCCCTCGGCCTGCTGCTGGTGCATCTTGTCGCGGGTGGCGGCGCTGCCCAGGTGGGTCAGGCCGGTGCCGGTGACCAGGCAATGGGCCGAATCTTCATGGTCCAGCGGCGCCAATACCCGGCCTTCGGCCAGCAGCGCCAGGTAGTCGTGGCTCTCGCCAAGGCCAGCCTGTTGCACTTCGCAGGCCAGGTCACGCCGGCCCGCGATGGCCCGCAGGGCCAGTTCGCGGGTGCTGGTGACGCCAAGGATTTCCAGGGCGCGGTCGCCCTCCACCACGCCGACCCGGCGCTGGCCGGCGGCGGTTTCGAATTGGATCAGTCGCATGCTTGTGCTCGCTTGTCGGTTGCGGATTTCAGCGGGAGGCATCGGCCACCTGCTCGGATGCCTGGCGCTGGCGGCGCTCCAGGCGGTTGTAGACGACACCGGTGAGCAGCAGCCCGAACAGCATCACCAGCGCCAGGAAGTACAGGCCTGACGAGAGCTGGCCGGTGTGCTCCTTGAGCGCACCGATGCCGAACGGGCCCAGGTAGCCACCGAGGTTACCGATCGAGTTGATCAGGGCGATACCGGCCGCCGCGCTGGCGCCAGAGAAGAAGCGCCCAGGCAAGGTCCAGAAGATCGCCGTGCAGGAAAACAGCGCAAAGGCCACCAGGCACAAGGCGCCAAGCTGCAGCACCGGCAGGCTCAGCCAGGCGCTGAGGAACAGGCCCAGTGCCCCCAGGGCGTACAGCAAGGCCAGGTGGCCATAGCGATCGTTGAGGCGGTCGGAGCTGCGCGGGATGAGCAGCAGGCCGATGATGCCGAACAGGTAGGGCACCGCCGAGACGAAGCCGGTCACCAGGTCGCTGCCGCCGAACTGGTGGATCAGGGTCGGCAACCAAAGGCCCAGGCCATAGATGCTCAAGGTGACCGGCAGGTAGAACAGCGCCAGCAGCAGTACGCGGCTGTCTTTCAAGGCATGCAATGGGTTGCCGTGACGGGTCTGGCCGAATTCGCGCAGGTCGTTGGCCAATTGCTCCTGCAGCCAGCTGCGCTGCGCTTCGCTGAGCCAGTGCACCTGGTCTGGGCCATCGGGCAGCAGGCGCAGGGTCGGCCAGGCCAGCAGCACCGCCGGGGTGCCGATGCAAATGAACAGCCACTGCCAGCCATGCAGCCCGAAGTTGCCATCGAGCCCCAGCAGCGCGCCGGACAGCGGGCCGGTGACCAGCATCGCCAGAGGCTGGGAAAGGATGAAGAAGCCGAGGATCTTGCCGCGATGGCGTACCGGGTACCACTGGGTGATGTAGTACAGCACGCCAGGGAAGAACCCGGCTTCCGCCGCCCCCAGCAGAAAGCGCATCACATAGAAACCATTGGGCCCGGTGATGAATGCCATGCCGATGGTGATTGCGCCCCAGGTCAACAGGATGCGGGCGAACCAGCGCCGTGCGCCGAAGCGGTCGAGCATCAGGTTGCTGGGCACTTCGCAGAAGAAATAACCGATGAAGAACAGCCCGGCACCCAGGCCGTAGGCGGCATCGCCGAGGCCGATGTCGGCGCCCATGTGCAGCTTGGCAAAGCCCACCGCCGAGCGGTCGACGTAGGCCACCAGGTACAGCAGGACCAGAAAGGGGATGAGTTTCAGCGTGATCAGGCGGACGAGCCGCTGCTCCTGGATCATGGCGAGGTCTCCAATTGTTTTTGTAATGGGGACAGCACACGGCCGGGGTTTTGCGGGCAGACCTCCGGCGAGTTGAGCGATCATATAGTATTACTATTTAAAACAACAACCCTTCACACGCTGCGATTTTGCCGGTAAAGTCACCTCCATAACGATAAATAGTATTACTAATTAGGTGACTGCAATGTCTGATAGCAAACGCCCCCTGCGCTCGGCCCAATGGTTCGGCAGCGCCGACAAGAACGGCTTCATGTACAGGAGCTGGATGAAGAACCAGGGCATCCCAGACCATGAATTCCAGGGCAAGCCGATCATCGGCATCTGCAACACCTGGTCGGAACTGACCCCGTGCAATGCGCACTTTCGCAAGATCGCCGAGCATGTGAAGAAGGGTGTGCTGGAGGCCGGCGGCTTCCCGGTGGAGTTCCCGGTGTTCTCCAACGGCGAATCCAACCTGCGCCCGACCGCTATGCTCACCCGCAACCTGGCGAGCATGGATGTGGAAGAAGCGATCCGCGGCAACCCGGTGGATGCCGTTGTACTGCTCACCGGCTGCGACAAGACCACCCCGGCCCTGCTGATGGGCGCCGCCAGCTGTGACGTGCCGGCCATCGTGGTCACCGGTGGGCCGATGCTCAATGGCAAGCACAAAGGCCGCGACATCGGCGCCGGGACCATCGTCTGGCAGATGCACGAGGCCTACAAGGCCGGGCAGATCGACCTCAACGAATTCCTCTCCGCCGAGGCCGGCATGTCGCGCTCGGCGGGCACCTGCAACACCATGGGCACGGCTTCGACCATGGCCTGCATGGCCGAAGCCCTGGGCACCTCGCTGCCGCACAATGCCGCGATCCCGGCGGTGGACTCGCGCCGCTATGTGCTCGCCCACCTGTCGGGCATGCGCATCGTCGAGATGGTGCAGGAAGACCTGCGCCTGTCGAAGATCCTGACCCGCGAAGCGTTCGAGAATGCCATCCGGGTCAATGCCGCCATTGGCGGTTCGACCAACGCGGTGATCCACCTCAAGGCCATCGCCGGGCGCATCGGCGTAGACCTGCAGCTCGAAGACTGGACCCGCATCGGCCGCGGCACGCCGACCCTGGTCGACCTGCAGCCGTCCGGGCGCTTCCTGATGGAGGAGTTCTACTACGCGGGCGGCCTGCCTGCGGTGATCCGCCGCCTGGGCGAGCATGCCCTGCTGCCCAACCCCGATGCACTGACCGCCAACGGCAAGAGCCTGTGGGACAACTGCCAGGCCGCCCCCCTGTATGACGAAGAGGTCATCCGCCCGATCGACCGGCCACTGGTCGCCGATGGCGGCATCTGCATCCTGCGCGGCAACCTGGCCCCCAAGGGCGCGGTACTCAAGCCGTCGGCCGCCACCCCAGGGCTGATGCGCCACCGCGGACGTGCCGTGGTGTTCGAGAACTTCGAGGATTACAAGGCACGCATCAACGACCCAGCGCTGGAGGTGGACGCCAGTTCGATCCTGGTGATGAAGCACTGCGGGCCTAAGGGTTACCCAGGCATGGCCGAGGTCGGCAACATGGGCCTGCCGGCCAAGCTGCTGGCCCAGGGCGTGACCGACATGGTGCGTATTTCCGACGCCCGCATGAGCGGCACCGCGTATGGCACCGTGGTTCTGCACGTGGCCCCGGAAGCTGCGGCCGGTGGCCCCCTGGCGGCAGTGCGCGAAGGTGACTGGATCGAGCTGGACTGCCACGCAGGCCGCCTGCACCTGGATATCTCCGACGACGAGCTGGCGGGGCGGCTGGCAGACCTACAGGCGCCACAACAGTTGATCAGCGGGGGGTATGCGCGGTTGTACATCGACCATGTGATGCAGGCCGACGAAGGCTGCGATTTCGACTTCCTGGTCGGCTGCCGAGGCGCGGCGGTGCCCAAGCATTCGCATTGAGCCTGCACTGGCCCTATCGCCGGCAAGCCGGCTCCCACAGGGATTGCACACACGATTGCCTCTGTTGGAGCCAGCTTGCCGGCGATAGGGCCGGTACTGCCTCGGGGGTGCTATCATCCCTGCCCGTCCCGATGGATCGCCCCCGCCCCAGATGAACTACCGCCAGCCCACCTCGCGCAAAAGCATGCATGCCACCCTGGTCCAGGACCTGGGCCTGCAGATCGTTTCCGGCCAGCTCGCGCCTGGGCAGAAGCTGCCTGCCGAAGCCAGCCTGTGCGAGGCCTACGCGATCAGCCGGCCGGTGTTCCGTGAAGCCATGCGCGCGCTCACCGCCAAGGGCCTGGTCGAAGCCCGCCCGCGCGTCGGCACCCTGGTGCGCCCGCGGCACGATTGGCACATGCTCGACCCCGACGTGCTGCACTGGCTGATGCAGGCCACGCCACAGCAGGAATTCTTCAACACCCTGTCCAGCGTGCGCTGGGTCATCGAACCCGCGGCCGCCGCGCTGGCCGCCACCAACGCCACCGCCGCCGACGTCGCCTCGATCAGCGAGGCATACCAACGCATGGAGGCTGCACGCAACCACGAAGAGCGCCTGCAACCCGACCTCGACTTCCATTCGCGCATCGCGGACGCCACCCACAATGACCTGTTGGCGTACCTGTGCAACATGCTCTCGCTGGCCCTGCGCGAATCGGTGCGCTACTCCAACCAGCGGGCCAACTTCGACGAGCTGGCCCTGCCGCGACACAAAGCAATCCTCACCGCCATCCAGAACGGCGATGCCCTAGGCGCACGGCATGCGTCACTGGTGCAGCTTGAAGATGCGCGGATGGCCTTGAGCAAGGTGCTGGGGCAAGACCCGATCGGCTGAGCCTGCCTCACGCCGCCAGCCGGCGCTGCACCAGGCAATAGCGCACGCGGTCGAATGCCCAGTTGTACAGCACGGTGTACGGCAGGATGACCACGAAGAAGCCCAGCTCGACCAAAAACGCCTGCCACAGCGAGATCTCCAGCATCCACGCCGCCACCGGCAGGCACCACACCACCAGCCCGGCCTCGAAACCCAGGCCATGGACGAACCGCGTGGTGGCCTTCCAGTGGATGCGTTCGGTCTTCACCACGCGGTCCACCAGCGCGTTGTACAGCATGTTCCAGAGCATCGCGATCACCGACAAGGTGACCGCCAGCGCGCCGGCGGTGGCCAGCGACTTGCCCATGATCCACGACAACAGCGGCGCGCAGAGCAGCACGGCAAACACTTCATAGCCAACGGCATGCACCAGCCGCTCGGTGAAAGAGGTCTTTTTCATTGCAGATTCCATCATTTGATTACGTCGTGCTGCCTATTGTCTTTGATGGAACAGATACGTTCGATATAGCTGCTATCGGTTTTATCTATAGTCTCGCGCCATCAGATGAACGACGCATGTGCGCCATGGCAACAGCGCGTGCGCGCAAACGCAACAACGGGTACACCCAACGACAAGCCAGCCTTCTGCTTCCCCCGTAGCCTGTCACCACAGGTCGCCAGCCGCGGCCTCACCCAAAACACAAGAACAACGTCGGTGACCCATGAACTCAGTTGACCCGATTACCCTGGCGGTCGTGCGGGGTGCGCTGGAGACGGCGCAGCGCGAGATGACCCTGACCCTCGAAAAGACTGGCCGCTCCAGCGTGTTCAACCTGGCGCACGATTACTCCAACTCGCTGTTCGACCACCTGCCGGAAATGATCCTGCAAGGCCAGGACATTCCGATCCACCTGGGCTCGCTGATTCCGGCGATGAAGTGCGTGGCCGAGTGCTTCGGCGACGACATCGCCGAAGGTGATGTCATCTACCACAACGACCCGGCCTACAAAGGCAGCCACATCCTCGACTGCTGCATGTACAAGCCGGTGTTCTACCAGGGCGAGCTGGTGTTCTGGACCGTGTGCAAGGGCCACCTGACCGATATCGGCGGCCCGGTGCCGGCCGGCTACAACCCCGATGCCAAGGAGATCTATGCCGAGGGCCTGCGCATTCCGCCGGTCAAGCTGTGGGAGCGGGGCAAGCGGCGGGAAGACGTGATCAACTTCATGCTCACCAACATGCGCGCCCGCCCCTACCAGGAAGGTGACCTCAACGCCCAGTACGGCGCCTGCAAGGTCGGCGAGCGCCACTTGCTGGAGCTGCTGGACAAATACGGAGTGGCGCAGGTGCGCGCGTGCATCGCCGAGTTGAAGAACATGGCCGACCGGCACATGCGCGCCCTGCTGCGTGACGTGCCCGATGGCCACTACAGCGGCACTGCGGTACTCGAAGACTCCGGCCATGGGCTGGGCGAACTGGCGATCACAGCACACGTGGAAATCCGCGGCGAAACGGCGCACGTACGCATCGAAAGCCCGCCCCAGGTGCCCTACTTCATCAACTCCTACGAAGGCAATTCGGTCTCGGGCGTGTACCTGGGCCTGATGATGTTCGCCCAGGTCGCGCCGCCCTACAACGAAGGCCTGTACCGCTGCGTGAGCGTGGATGTCGGCGCCAAGGGCACCTTGTGCAACGCAGCCGAGCCCGCGCCCCACGTCAACTGCACCACGACCCCGATGGAAACCCTGGCCGATGCTGTACGCACCGCGCTGGAACAGGCGTCGCCGCAACGGGTCACCGCCTCCTGGGGGCACACCAGCGGCATCAACATCGCCGGCCACGACCCCCGCAATGGCAACAGCGAATACGTGACCATGGTGCTGGCCTCGATCATCTCCGGTGCCGGCGCCAACCAGGTGATGGATGGCTGGCATGCCTGCGGGCCACTGTGCTGCTTCGGCGCCCTGATGAGCGGCGATATCGAGCTGCTCGAACATGCCTACCCGATCCTCATCCACCGCTACAGCCTGATGGCCGACAGCGGTGGCGCCGGCGAATACCGCGGCGGCTCCGGCACCCGGCTGGAGATCGAACCCCTGGACCACGCCATGACCGTGGTCGGCTTCGGTGAAGGCCGCCAACTGCCCACGGCAGGTGCCGCAGGTGCACGCAATGGCCTGCTGCAACCCAAGCTCGGCCGACTGATCCATCGCCATGCCAACGGCCATGAAGATCATTACCTGCAGAACCCGATGCTGACCCTGCAACCGGGCGAGCGAATCATCAACATCAACCCGGGCGGCGGCGGTTACGGCGACCCGCTGCGCCGGCCGGTGCAATCGGTACTCGAAGACCTGCGCAATGGCCTGGTTTCCCCCGAGGGCGCGGCCCTGGACTACCGCGTGATCGTCGACACCGACGGCCACCTCGACGAAACCGCCACCCACGCTGCCCGCGGCCAGCTCTGACCGGAGATCCAACATGCGCAACCAATATCGCCTGGGCATCGACGCCGGCGGCACCTTCACCGACTTCATCCTGGCCGACCGTGACGGCGGCGTACAATTGTTCAAGGCGCCGTCCACCCCGCACGATGGCACCCTGGCAATCCGCGCCGGGCTGGCGCAGATCGCCGACGCCACCGGGCTCAGCCCGGCCGAGGTGATCGCCCGCTGCGACCTGTGCATCAACGGCACCACCGTGGCGCTCAACGCGTTGATCGAACGCACCGGCGTCAAGGTGGGCCTACTGTGCACCGAAGGCCACGAGGACAGCCTGGAAATCCGCCTGGGCCACAAGGAAGAGGGCCATCGCTACGACGCCCATTACCCACCGGCGTTCATGCTCGCGCCGCGGCACCTGCGCCGGCCCATCGGTGGGCGGATCCTGGGCGATGGCCGCGAGTACAGCCCGCTGGACGAACAGGCCGTGCACCAGGCCATCGAATATTTCCGCGCCGAGGGCGTCGAAGCGGTGGCCATTTCGTTCCTGTGGTCCGTGCGTAACCCCAGCCACGAGCAACGCGCCGCCGAGCTGGTACGCGCCGCACTGCCGGGCGTGTTCGTCTGCACCGGTGTCGAAGTGTTCCCGCAGATTCGCGAATACACCCGCACCTCCACCACCGTGGTCAACGCGTACCTGAGCCCAGTGATGGACCGCTACGTGGCGCGCATCGATGCGCTGTTCGAGGCGCTCGGTGCGCACCAGCCCGTGCGCTACTTCCAATCCAACGGCGGGCTGGCCCCCGGCCACCTGATGCGCGAACGGGCGGTCAACGCGATCAACTCAGGCCCGGCCTCGGCACCCCAGGCCGGCCTGTCGGTGGCTAAGCCGTTCGGCATCGACAATGTCATTACCGTGGACATGGGCGGCACCTCGTTCGACATCACCCTGACCAACGCCGGGCGTACCAACTTCAGCAAGGACGTGGATTTCCTGCGCCAACGGATCGGCGTACCGATGATCCAGGTCGAAACCCTCGGCGCCGGCGGCGGCTCCATTGCCTCGCTCGACACCTTGGGCATGCTCCAGGTCGGCCCGCGCAGCGCCGGCGCCACGCCCGGCCCGGTGTGCTACGGCAAAGGCGGCACGGAGCCTACCGTGACCGATGCCAACCTGGTACTGGGCTACCTGCCGGACGGCGCGCTTCTGGGTGGCAGCATCCGTCTGAACCGCCAGGCCGCGCTGGAGGCCATTCGCAGCAAGATCGCCGAGCCGCTGGGCATCAGCGTGGAGCGCGCCGCCTTCGGCATTACCACCTTGGTCAACCTGAACATGGTCAATGGCATACGCCGCGTCTCCATCGAGCGTGGCCACGACCCGCGTGACTTCGCCCTGATCGGTGCCGGTGGCGCGGCGGGCATGCACGTTGTGCGGCTGGCCGAGGAAATCGGCATGCGCACCGTGCTGATCCCTAAGGTCGCATCGGGCCTGTGCGCCTTTGGCCAGATACTCTCCGATGTGCGCTACGACCAGCTCACCAGCCTGTCGATGCGCCTGGACGCGGCGCACGCCGACCTGGCGCTGCTCAACCGCACACTGGCCGAACTGCGCCAGCAGGGCATGGCGAACCTGCGCGAAGACGGTTTCGGCGATCAGGCCAGCAGTTGCCACTACACCCTGGAGATGCGCTACGCGGGGCAGATCCACGAATGCAGCGTGGAGCTCGAGCGCGACGCACTGGACAGCACCGGCCTCGGCGCCCTGATCGAGGCGTTTCACCAACGCCACCAGACCCTGTACTCCTACAGTGAGCCGGGTAGCCCGGTAGAACTGGTGAACCTGGAATGCTCGGTGATCGGCCACCTGCCACGCCCGCCCCAGCCGCTGCTGCAAGGCCCGGCCCAGGTGCCTGCGGCAGTGCCGAACTGCCAGCGCCCGATGCGTTTCAGCGCCGACGGCGAGTGGCAAGCCACGCCGGTGTTCAATGGCAATCGCCTGCTACCGAAGCAAACACTGCACGGCCCTTGCGTGATCGAGGAGGACACCACCAACATCGTCGTACCGCCGGGCTGGCAGGCCTGCCTGGAACCATCGGCGACCTACCGGCTGACACCCGTCGCCTGATACAGTGGTCGGCGCACACAGCCGCCCGCCAGCCACGCGCTGCCGGGCGGCTTGCACAATAACAAGAGCTGCTTGAGTAGCTTGCCTGCAGTTCCTTTTTTCAATGCTGCCCTCTTTGAAAAAGGACCGATGATGCCGACAGAAATCTCGACCCACGGCTGGGCCCCTCCCGAGCGCCAGGCGCGCTGGGCCGAAGCCGTCAGTGACAC
Organism: Pseudomonas sp. KU43P; assembly: GCF_033095865.1. Lineage (NCBI taxonomy): Bacteria > Pseudomonadati > Pseudomonadota > Gammaproteobacteria > Pseudomonadales > Pseudomonadaceae > Pseudomonas > Pseudomonas sp. KU43P. The sequence continues at coordinate 3,372,200 of NZ_AP019365.1, forward strand.
CTACTTCCCCTTGAGCCTGGCGTTCGCCGCCGAGCAACCCTTCGATGGCCACTTGCAGCGCTGGAGCACGCCCAGCACACCGTGCAGCCTGTCGCGCCTGCGCTCGAGCCAGCTCGGCTATTCGCGCAGCAAGGCGCAGATCGGCCAGGACCGCGAGGCGTTCTACCTGGTTACAGTGCCCAGCCGCAGCGAGGTGCACTTCGAACAGGACGGCCACCAGCACAGCTGCCGCCCAGGCGGCTTCATCGTCGAACGCGGCGATGCACCCTACCGCTTCCATTACAGGACCGAAAACGACCTGTGGGTGCTCAAGCTTCCCGAGAGCGCCCTCAAGGGCCACCTGCGCGGGCACCGCCGCTACACCCGCCATTGCTTCGATGCCAGCCAAGGGCTGGGGCTTGTCTTCGTCGAGCAGCTAGACCTGTGTGCCCGGCACTTCGACGCCAACCCGCAGGCTGCCCGCCACCTTTTGCTGGAGCAGGCCATGGCCACCTTGCTGCTGGCGCTACAGCAAGACGAACGCGTACTCGGCAGCGAAGGGTCGAACCTCAGCACCCTGCATCTGACCCGTGTGGAAAACTACGTGCTGCAGAACCTCGCCAACCCCGAGCTGACACCCCAGGCCATCGCCAGCGCCTGCGGGCTCTCGCTGCGCTACCTGCACAAGCTGTTTGCCAGCACCGCCTATACCCTAGGCGAATGGGTGCGCCAGCAGCGCCTGGAGGCGGTGCACAGACAGTTGCGCGACCCGCAATGCCGCCTGCCGATCGGCGAGCTGGCATTTCGGTGCGGTTTTGCCGACCAGGCGCAGTTCACACGGGCGTTTCGCCAGTACTTCGGCTGTACCGCCAGCGAGGTTCGCGCAGCCTGCAGGCACTGAACCCAAGGTGAAAGTTCGGCAATCATCACGCAAGCATTTACAGACGTGCTCAGCTGGCCAGGTGATACTCATTGCGGTGTTGCTTGGCTTCATACATCGCCGCATCAGCCGCCTTGATCAATTCGGCGGGATCCGTTGAGTGATAAGGTGAACGAGCAATTCCAATGCTAGGTGTCACGTAGTCGATGGTCACGTCCCCCATCTGGACGGGTTCACTGAACACACCGAGCAGCCGCTTCGCCAGCCGTTCGGCATCCTCGACGTTGTCCCCCAGCACGAGCAATGTGAACTCGTCCCCCCCCAGGCGAAAGGCACGATCCGGCTTTCGTACGGCGTTCTCCAAACGTCGTGCCAGACACACCAGCAACGCGTCACCCGCTTCATGGCCGAAGGTATCGTTGACCTGCTTGAAACGGTCCAGGTCGATGAAAAAGAGCGTCAGCGGCTGAGGTTGCTGGCCAAGAAGCTCTTTCAGATAGTGGTGGAACGCTTTGCGGTTGCCCAGCCCTGTCAAGGCATCACTGTGCGCCATGGCGTACAGCTGATCCTGATATTCCACATGCGCGCTGACGTCATGCAGAATGCCGCGGTATCCGCAGCACTTGTTTTGACCATCAACGATAGGGGTGATACGGGCCTGGTAATGTCCGACGCTGCCGTCAGCGCGCCGCAGGCGAGCCGAGAGTGCCGGGCTCTCGTGCCCATGCAAGGGATGCAGAATCCTGTGCAGCTCCTGATCATTTTCCATCAGGTTGGCGAACGCCATCCCGGACAAGCTTTCGGCTGAATACCCGACCTGGGAACAAAAAGCAGGATTGATCGACTGCAAGCGGCCAGCTTCATCGAGCTCGAAGTAGCCTTCCTGAATCTCTGCAAGGATCGCGGCATCGCGTGCTTCACTTTGTTCCAGGCGGTCCAAGGTCCGATTAGCCTCATGCCCCAGATCACCCAGCTCGTCTTGTCCACGGTCGCGCAATCGAGCGTTGGGATTGCCCGGCCCGATGGATGCCAATTCGGTGTGCATGCTTCGAATACGGCGCAGCAGAAACCATTCCAGGCCCAGATGAATTGTCACCCAGGCCAAGATCAGACTGGCAACCAATAGCGCCATGAACAGATTCAACTGACGAAGGCCCTCCTGGTAAAGGTGGCGATCGCGAACCAGCTGTAGGCTGAGTTGCGCTTTTCCCAGGCTGTCGTGAAAAACCAGGTCCACACTCTGGCGACTAGCGTCGAGCAATTGCCGTTTGGAAAGACTCATCTGGCTAATGTCGGTGTTGATTGATGATCCAGGAGCAGCGTCATCAGGTGGCGCCCAAACAAGCGCGCCGCCTAGTTGTCGTTGCAATTGACTCACGCGTTCGGCATCAAGGATTGTTCCACCCATTAGATACCCGGAGGGAGTGTCTACACTGGCGAGGATCATCGGAACATCCAGCACAGTGATCAGTTCGGCATGCGAAGCCGGATCAGCAGCCGAATGAAGTAATTTCAGGCGTTCAATGATCCCGGCTTGCAACCTGTCGAGGGTCACGGCATGAAATGCCGACACCGCAGCGTCGCTACGATTGAGCAAGGGTTGCACAACCGTGAATGTGTCTGAACGGGATCGAACCAGAAAATCAAAACCGGTTGTCTCGAAATGGAGCGGTAAACCTGGACGTTGTAGCAACGCACTGAGATTGCTCAGCCGGTCGACATCGCGTTCGAACAAGATGTCCATCATCACCCGCAACCGATCAGCTTCGACCAGGAGCAACTGCTCGTCCTCTTGATCTAGCCGTGCGAGCAACACGCCATGCCCCCACCCTCCCATCAAGATCAGCACCAAAAACACCGGCGGCGCAAGCAGACATAGAAGTTTCTTGCGCAGGCTCATGGCCGGCTCACAAGGGCTGAAAGCATCTTGACTCCCCTAGATCAACATTTGGCAGCGCTCGCCTGCGCTACGTCATTCTGAAGGCACGTCTACCCAATGAAGCACATCGGCCGATAAGCGCGCATGCACATTTCATGACTGCCCATTATCGTTTGTGAGTATTTTCGAGAAGCAAGGTTAGTCCAAACGGAATGAAGTCACGAGAAAACGCCCGTGGTGGCGTTCACTGCCTGTTACACAACTCCCGTATATCGCTAGCCTGTTGGCAGGGCCCTGGAAATCTCACGCGAATGCTATTAAAGCGCCACGCCCTACGTTTCAGCTAAAAGCTCAATCCAATTTTAGAGCTAATACTTGAACGGTCGAGAATGTCGCCTAATGTATAAAGTCTGTCGGGTAGAGTCACGTCTCGTTCGTAATTGAGGCCTGTCGTGAAAAGAGCGGTGAACACCGACTTGGTCTTTGAGACGTGACGACTCGCTATTGCAGTACGAAATCGTTCGCTGGCAGTTGCCCATCGGTACAGCGCATCCGTTCAAAGGGAGCTTGTTATGCTGAATGCGAAACCGAGCACATTCGAAAGAACGCCTGTCAGTCCTTCCGGACTCTGGAAATTAAGCGCTTCATTCCTTTTAGCCAGTGCCCTCTCTATCACCACGCAAGCTTGGGCGGCGGAATCCCCCTAACCGGCAACAGATGCCACCAAGGCCGCCAACGATGCCTTGTTGAAAGAGCTGCCTTTCAACGACAAGACCTCTTTCGAGCTGGCGCACAAAGGCTTCATCGCGCCCCTGCCCTCCGAGCCGATCAAAGGCCCAAACGGCAACATGATCTGGGATCCGAACAAGTACGGATTCATCAAGGAAGGTGAAGCCGCCCCTGCTTCCACCAACCCCAGCCTGTGGCGCCAATCGCAGCTGATCAACATTTCCGGGCTGTTCGAGGTCACCGACGGCATCTACCAGGTGCGTAACTACGACCTGTCCAACATGACGATTGTCGAGGGCAAGGAAGGTATCACGATCTTCGACCCGCTGATCTCCAGCGAAACTGCCAAAGCCGCGCTTGACCTGTACTACAAGCACCGGCCGAAAAAGCCCGTTGTAGCCGTGATCTACACGCACAGCCACGTGGACCACTACGGCGGCGTTCGCGGCGTGATCAACGAAGAGGACGTCAAGTCTGGCAAGGTCAAGGTATATGCACCCAAAGGCTTCCTGGAGCATGCCGTGGCCGAGAACGTGATGGCCGGTACCGCGATGAGCCGCCGTGCCAGCTACATGTACGGCAACTTGCTGCCACCGAATGAAACCGGCCAGCTGGGCGCCGGCCTGGGGACCACCACTTCCGCTGGTACCGTAACCCTCATCCCACCGACCGACATCATCGAGAAGACCGGCGAGAAGCGCACCATCGACGGTCTTACCTATGAGTTCCTGTACGCGCCAGGCAGTGAGGCGCCGGCCGAGATGCTGTACTACATCCACGAGAAGAAAGCGCTCAACACTGCCGAAGACTCGACCCATACCCTGCACAACACCTATTCGCTGCGTGGCGCCAAGATTCGCGAACCGCTGCCGTGGTCCAAATACCTCAACGAAGCCTTGAAAATGTGGGGTGATGACGTGCAGGTGATGTACGCCATGCACCACTGGCCGGTCTGGGGCAACAAAGAGGTCAAGGAGCAGCTTTCGTCGCAGCGTGACATGTACCGTTACATCAACGACGAAACCCTGCGCTTGGCGAACAAAGGCTACACGATGACCGAGATCGCCGAGCAGGTGAAACTGCCCAAGGGTATCGCTCAGCGCTTCTCCAACCGTGGCTACTATGGCTCGCTCAACCACAACGTGAAGGCCACCTACGTGCTGTACCTGGGCTGGTTCATCGGCAACCCGGCTACCTTGTGGGAGCTGCCGCCGCAAGAGCAATCCAAGCGTTACGTGGACATGATGGGTGGCGCAGATGCCGTGCTCAAGAAGGCCAAGGAATACTACGACAAGGGTGATTTCCGCTGGGTAGCCGAGGTGGTCAACAAAGTGGTCTTTGCCGACCCGAACAACCAGGCGGCGAAGAACTTGCAAGCCGACGCGCTGGAGCAACTGGGCTACCAGGCCGAAAGCGGCCCTTGGCGCAACTTCTACCTGACCGGAGCCAAGGAACTGCGTGAGGGGGTCGAGCAGTTGCCGACGCCAGACACCGCCAGCCCCGATACCGTCAAGGCCATGGACCTTGACCTGTTCTTCGACTATCTGGCCATGCGCCTGAAAGGGCCTGAGGTCGAGGATAAGCACATCACCTTGAACTTCGATTTCACCGACCTGAAACAGCAGTACGCACTGGAGATGGTCAACGGCGTGCTCAACCATACCGAAGGCCTGCAGGCGAAGGACGCCGATGCCAAGATAACGTTGACTCGCGACACCTTGAACAAGCTGATGCTCAAGGAAACCACCCTCAAGGATGCGATTTCTTCAGGTGCAGTGAAGGTGGATGGTGCCGAAGCCAAACTCGAAGAGCTGATGAGCTACATGGACAACTTCGACTTCTGGTTCCCAATCGTCACGCCTTGATGGCGCTCTGGCGTTAACGGACGGTGGCCGGCCTTCTGATCTTCAAGGAGGCCTTGCCACGTTCAAGGGGCGAAGGCTACGGGGTCTACGGCTCAGGTCAAGATCAACTCATCATGCCCTGTACATCATAAAGCCCGGACAACAGAATGCCTTTCTGCACGGCGTGTTCTCAGGTGGCGTTACGCATTGCCTTGCGAACTTCCCCCGGCGACCGACCGGTCCATTTGCGAAACGCTTTGCGGAAATTGGCCGCCTCGGAAAAACCAACCTGGGCAGCCAAGTCATCCATGGGCATATCGCTTTGCTGCAAGAACTCGATCGCCAAGGCGCAGCGAACTTCATCCAGCACACTCTGGTAGGTGCGCTGGTACTCTGCCAACCGCCGGTGCAAGGTACGCGTCGACATACCCAAACTGCGCGCAACCACTTCTACCCCCGGAAAACGTCCGTTGCGACTTAGGCAGGCCATGCGCACCGATTCGATCAAATCGGACTCGTCCGGCAGGTTGGCCACCAGTTGCTGACAAAATCCCATGCTCATCGCCGATGTGATCGGGTTGGCGTTCGGGCAAGGAAGCTGCAGCACACTCGCGTCGAAACGCCACTCCATGACCGGGCTGTCGAATTCCACTGGGCAATTGAAGAACGCTTCATAAGATTGCCAATGATCAGGCGCCGGGTAAGGCAGTAGCAACCGCCGAGATGGAAAGGGCTTTTCCAGCACGCACTGAACCAGAGAATGGATCGAGGCGAACCAGAATTCGGTCGCCAGTGGCATCAACTCGCCCAAGGCAAAGAAGCCTTGACCAATGAATACGCCCTCGTCTCCTTCCAGTCGGAACGACTTCTGGAAGATCGGCCCTAGCAAGCGGATGTGCCTGATGCCGAACTCGACGGCCTGGCCGAAGTTCTCGCTGCTGACCAGGGCGTAGCCGAATATTCCGAAGTCGCTCAGGCGCTGCCTGGCACCCGCCCTCAGACCACTGTCGCAGTGGCGCATCAAGCGCTGCATGTTGGCAAACACCACCAGCTTCTGCCGATGAGAAATCCGAGTAGCCGGATCGATCATCTGTTCCGGCGATAACTCGGTACCCTCCAACAATCCCTGGGCATCGATGCCCTGAGCCTGCAGTTCGGCTACCAGGGCCGGAAGCCCAAGCATGTTGTGTTGCGCAACATCCATGGCAGTGCCATAGCTCCCAACGATCAACTGGGTCATCCAAAGACCTCCATTCCCGCATTGGCAGAAATTAACCCCCTCACTGGCACTTTACAACCTCCCGCCGTTCAACCCTGCGTTGCATCTTTAGCCTCGTTGATTCACCCAAGAAAAATAATAAGACACGAGGTTGTCATGAGAAGACTGTTCGCCCCTGCCCTCGCCATGTTCCTACCGCTGACGCCGCTGCCGGTCTTGGCCGGCGACGCCCCCTTGAACATCGTGCGTATTGGCTATGCCGACATTCAGTTCAACACAGACTCGGGCGATATGACCGGCATGCCTGGCACGACCCCTGAACATGTTCAGGCCACTGTGCGTGACACCGGCACCTTGGCACTGATCTACGAACGAAGACTGGGTGGCCCCTGGTCTCTGGTGCTGCAGACCGGTGCACCGCCTGTCATCGACTTCGATGGTGCTGGAACCGCCCAGCCGCTGGGTAAGGTGGGCAGCGCTCGCGCTTGGTTCCCTGCCGTGCTGATCGCCTACAACTTCGAACTGTTTGGCGTGCAGCCCTATGTCGCGCTGGGGGTCAACTACACCTGGTTCAGCGAAGAGAAGATGACCGCTGCCTACAACACAGCGTTCGGCGGGACCTCCAGTACCTCCAGGCTGGACGACTCATTCGGCGCCGTGGCCAAGGTCGGCGTAGAGATTCCGCTGGCCGACAACTGGAGCGCCGGATTTTCCTATTCGCGCTACTGGATCGATACCACTGCCACCATCAAGACCCAGACCCCTGGCTTGGGCGAGGTCAAGCGCAAGATCGATGTTGAAGCAGACCCTGACGTCTACTCGTTCACCGTTGGCTACCGCTTCTGAACTTGCCGCAATACCTACGGAGCCCAGACATGAGCACTGAAAAAATGAACGCTACGTTCGACTACATCGTGATTGGCGGTGGTTCGGCTGGTTGTGTGATTGCCAGCCGGTTAAGCGAGGATCCTGCCATCAGCGTCTGCCTGATCGAAGCTGGCGGCAGCGACAAAAGCGTATTGATCCACGCGCCTGTGGGGGTGGTGGCCATGTTGCCGACGCGCATCAACAACTGGGCCTTTCAGACCGAACCACAGCCCGGCCTGAACGGGCGTCGCGGCTATCAGCCGCGAGGCAAGACACTCGGCGGTTCCAGCTCGATCAACGCCATGCTTTACGTGCGCGGGCACCGTCAGGACTACGACCAATGGGCCGCGCTGGGTAACCGGGGTTGGTCGTATGAAGAGGTACTACCGTATTTCATCAAGTCCGAGCAAAACCAACGTTTGGATGATGCCTATCATGGCCAGGACGGCCCGCTCAGCGTGGTTGAGGTGAGTTGCCCGAGCGCCCTGAACGCCGCCTTCATCCAGGCTGCCGAAATCAATGGCATCCCGCGCACGCCGGACTACAACGGCGCCCATCAGGAAGGCGCGTTCATGTATCAGGTCACTCAGCGCAATGGCGAGCGCTGCAGCGCCGCCAAGGCATTCCTCACGCCCAACATGCACCGCCACAACCTCAGGGTACTGACAGGTGCTGTCGTCGAGCGCGTGCTGGTGGAATCTGCACGTGCCACGGGCGTGCAACTGCGCCAAGGCAGCGAACGCATCGTTCTCAAGGCTCGGCACGAAGTGGTCCTGAGCGCAGGCAGTTTCGGTTCGCCGCAATTGCTGATGCTCTCGGGTATCGGCCCGCGCGAAGAACTGCACAAGCATGGCATCGCCGTCATCCATGAACTGCCGGGGGTAGGCGAAAACCTTCAGGACCATATCGACTATGTGTTCACTTACCGCAGCCCCGATAAAACCAACACCTTTGGCTGCTCACCCACTTTCAGCCTGAAAATGCTCAACGCCATGATCCAGTGGAAGCGCGAGCGCAAGGGCCTGGTGACCTCGCCATTCGCCGAATCGGGGGCATTCTTCAAGAGCCAACCGGCTTTGGACGCCCCCGACCTGCAGCTGATCTTCGTGCCGGCCATCGTCGATAACCACGCGCGCAATCTACGCCTGGGTCACGGCTTCAGTTGCCACCTGACCCTGCTGCGCCCGAAAAGCCGTGGTACCGTCCGGCTTGCCAGTGCCGACCCGCTGGCGCCACCGCTGATCGACCCGCGCTTCTTCAGCGCGGTACAGGATCTGGAAGTACTTATGCGCGGCGCCGACATACAACGCGCCATCCTCGAAGCCACGCCTCTGGCACCCTATCGTGGAAAGCCTTTGTATCCCCTGCTTCAACACGACCGTAAGGCCGTGGAACAGGACATCCGCAATCGCGCTGACACCCAGTACCACCCGGTAGGTACCTGCAAGATGGGCCACGACCCTCTGGCGGTGGTGGATGACCAACTGCGCGTGCATGGCATCACCGGCCTGCGCGTGGCAGACGCCTCGATCATGCCCACGCTGATCGGCGGCAATACCAATGCACCCAGCATCATGATTGCCGAGAAAGCCGCCGACATGCTGCTGCGCAGCCGCCTGGAGGGGAAATGATGAACGGTATGGCACACACAAGCGACACGGCCGAAATCGAACACATGCAACGGGTGCTGCAGCGCCAGCGGGAGGCGTTCAACGCGCAGCCATATGTACCGTTCAAGGCGCGTGTGCAGCACCTCAAGCGCCTGGTCGGCGCCATCCGGCGTTACCAGCAAGCTATCGTCGCCGCGCTGGATGCCGACTTCGCTGGCCGCGCCGCGTTCGAAACCTTGCAGATCGAAGTGCTCGGGCCGGTATTGCACGCCCGTCATGCGATTGCCCATCTACGGCGGTGGATGAAGCCTCAGCGGCGCAAGACCGAACTGCTGTTCCTGGGCAACCGTGCCTGGGTCGAATACCAGCCCAAAGGCGTGATAGGCATCGTCGGCACCTGGAACTTCCCCCTGTACCTGACCCTGGGGCCGTTGATCACAGCCCTGGCGGCGGGCAACAGAGCGATGATCAAGGTATCGGAGTTCGCACCCCACAGCCGCAAGGTATTGCAGGCCTTGCTCGCCGAAGTGTTCGACGAGGATCATGTAGCGGTATTCGGCGGCGAGTTGGCCTCAGCGCAGGCGTTCACCGGGATGGCGCTGGATCACCTGGTGTTCACCGGTGCGCCGCAAGTCGGCCATCATGTGATGCGCGCCGCCGCCGAACATCTGGTGCCGGTAACCCTTGAACTGGGTGGCAAGTCGCCGGCGCTGCTCGGTGAGGACGCCGATCTTGCGGATGCGGCCTTGCGCATAGCCCATGGCAAAGGTTTCAACGCCGGCCAGGTGTGCGTCGCGCCGGATTACATACTGGTCCCCGAAGGCAAGGCAGCGCTGTTCGCCGAAGCCGTGACGCAAGCGTTCGAACGGCTGTACCCGGACCCAGCCACAAGTGCCGACTACACCAGCATCATCAGCGAGCGCCATGCCCAGCGCTTGCAGGCACTGCTCGCCGATGCCCGGGCCAAGGGCGCGACAGTGCACAGTTGTCGCAGCTCGAGCGACTCACCAAGACGCCTGCCCTTGCAGGTGATCACCGGAGTAAGCGATGAAATGCGGGTGGCCCAGGAAGAACTGTTCGGGCCACTGTTGCCCATCATCGAATACCGTGACCTGGACCAGGCGATCGCCTATATCCAGGCCCGCCCCAGGCCCCTCGCGCTCTACCCTTTCGGGATGGACGCAGGGCAAACCGAGCGCCTGCTCAAGCACACCCACAGTGGCGGCGTGACCCTGGACGACTGGGCCTGGCATGTGTTTCAGCACGACCTGCCGTTTGGTGGCGTGGGCAACTCCGGGATGGGCTCCTACCATGGCGAGGAAGGTTTTCGCGCATTGTCCCATGGCAAGTCGGTGCTCAAGCGCCAGCGCTGGTTCCCGACCCAACTGTTTCATCCGCCCTATGGCCGCTGGCTTCAGCGCCTGGTAGTGCGGTTCTATCTTGGCAAGGGAGAGCAAGACTAGGCTGGCACAGGGCGGGTTGGCGCCTCGGGCGAGGCGCTAACCCGCCCTCAGGTATTGATCAGTAGATCCCCATCATTGCTTCGATGCTGCGCACCATCGATACCAGGCGCGGGCCTATGTCGTTTTCCAGTTGCCCTTCGTTGAGCAGAAACGCCGACACCCCACAGTTGAACACCAGGATCTCGCCATCGGCCATCCGCCGCATCGGTACCGCAACCGCGTGAATTTCTCGCCGCAGGTCACCGTAGGAAACCGAAAAACCACGCGTTTGAACGTCTTGAATGCTTTGTTCGATTCGCCCCTGGAACGCCACCCAGTCCTCTGGCGTTCGAACCTTGATTTCGTTCAGCAAAGCCGTTCGTTCTTCGCGCGAGGCTCCCGCCAGGAATGCCCGACCCATCGCCGTGCGCGCCACCGGGTAGCTCAGGCCGACATCCGGCGGGTGGCTCATGGGGGCCGAGCTACGGCTGCTTTCCAGGTACACCACATTGAGCCTGTCGCGCATGCCCAGCGACACGGAGCCACGAATATGGTCCGCCAGCTCCTTCATGAACGGCCGCGCAATCTGCCGGATGTTGAGGCTCGCCAGCAACGGGTAACCCAGGGACAGCACTGCCGACCCCAACTGGTACTTGTTGTTCAGGCGGTTGATACGCAGATAGCCCAGACGCACCAGCGTGTAGGTGAACCGCGAGATCGTTGCTTTGGGCATGCCGGTACGCGCAGACAGTTCGGCATTGCCCAGCTGAGTATCGCGCGCGCTGAAACAATGCAGCAACTCCAGCCCCCGGGCCAGGGTCGCGGCAAACTGCCGATCATCGGCGAACTCCTCCACCAGATAATGCCTGGCCGGCGAATGCCAGTCTTCCGATCCGCCTTGAGGCGACCTGTCATCCATTGCCATTTTCCACCTCCCAACCAAGAACCAGCGCTAGCGTGACACTGGCGTTCCAATTATTCAAACCATGTTCCGCAGAGCCGAACAGTGCTTGCCCGAAGATCGGATAGACCGCCATATGCTCGTGCATACCTCATAAAAACAAGACAGGAGGCAACCATGATCAGAGATCAGCAGGCACTTGAAGTCTTACTGGCAGGCATCCGCCAGTTCGTGATCGACAAGGCCATACCTCTGGAGTCGCAGGTCGAACAGCACGACGAAATACCGCCGGCGCTCGTCCAGCATATGCGCGACAACGGTTTCTTCGGCTGGAGCATTCCCGAAACATTCGGCGGCGCCGGCCTGACCACCGAGGAGCTGGTGCTGGCTGCTCTCGAGCTATCACAGTGTTCGGTTGCGTTCCGAGCGCGCGTAGGCACCAACACTGGCATCGGTTCGGAAGGCATCGTGGCCGATGGCACCGACGCGCAAAAAAGGCTTTACCTGCCGCGCCTGGCAAGCGGTGAATGGACTGGCTGCCTGGCCGTCACCGAGCCCGAGGCAGGTTCCGAAGCCACCCACGTGCTCACCAGCGCACGTCGAGACGGCGACAGCTACATCCTCAACGGTGAGAAGTGCTACATCACCAACGCACCCCTCGCCGACGTCTTCACCGTTACCGCCCGGACCGAGCCCGGCAGCCAGGGTGCCAACGGTGTTTCGACCTTCATCGTCGAACGGACCACCCCTGGCCTCAGCACTGGCGCACCCTACCGCAAGATGGGCCAGGCAGGTTCGCCGGTCAGCGCGGTCTATTTCGACAACTGCCGGGTCCCGGCGGCAAACCTGCTGGGCGGTGTGGAAGGCAGGGGCTTCAAGACCGTGATGAAGACCCTCAACAAGCAACGTATCCACCTCGCCGCGCTGTCGACCGGCCCGGCCATGCGCATGCTGCACATGGCCATCGAGCACACCAGCAGGCGTGTGCAATTTGGCCAGCCGGTGGCAAACATGCAGCTGGTCCAGGCCATGATCGCGGACTGCCAGACCGAGATCTTTGCGGCGCGCGCGATGATCCTCGAAACCGCGCGCAAGCGTGACCGCGGCGAGGACGTGGTGCTCGAAGCGTCCATGTGCAAGTACTACGCCACGGAAATGTGCGGGCGGGTTGCCGACCGCTGCGTACAGATGTTCGGCGGCGCCGGATACATCGCCGACCACGCCGCGATCGAACGCTGGTACCGGGATGTCAGGCTGTTCCGCCTCTATGAAGGCACCAGCCAGATCCACCAGCTGAACATTGCCAGGCAGGTACTGGCTGCCCACCGCTGAGTCGGGTACGCACCTACTTCTCTTTGACACAGGAACGCCCCATGTCCCGTTTCGAGCACTTCTTCAACCCGCGTACTCTTGCCGTGATTGGCGCCTCCCAAGACCTGGCTTCGATCAGCGGGCAACCCATCGCCCACCTGCTGGCAAAAGGCTTTGCCGGGCAGATTCTGCCGGTCAACCCCCGCTACACCGAAGTGGCAGGCATTGTCTGCTACCCGGATGTCGCAGCCCTGCCCGAGACGCCCGATGTCGCAGTGATCGCCGTCGGCGCCCAGCGGGTCGCCGGTGTACTCGACGAGTTGGGAAAAAAAGGCTGTCGCCATGCCGTGATTCTCTCCTCCGGCTTTGCCGAAGCGGGTGAAGACGGTGCCCGGGCCCAGCGAGAAATCACGGCCATTGCCCACCGCTTCGGCATGCAAGTGACTGGCCCTAACTGCCAGGGCTACATGAACGTCAGCGACGGCATCCATGTCGGCTTTGGTGCCCCGTATGGCCTCACCTACCCCAAGGGCCACCTGAGCCTCACGTCCCAGAGCGGTGCTTTCGGCAATTCCATCATGATGCTGGCAAGCCAGGAAGGCATCGGCTTTCGTCACTACGTGTCCACCGGCAACGAGTCGGTCACGACTTCTCTGGACTTCATGGACGCGATGATCGACGACCCTGACACCCACGTCATCGCAGGTTACGTCGAAGGGTTTCAGGATGCGCAGCGCCTGCTGCCGATAGCCCGTCGGGCACTGATGGCCGGCAAACCCCTGCTGATATGGAAGGTCGGCACTTCCGAAGCGGGCGCCAAGGCTGCAGCCTCCCACACCGCCAACCTGGGGGGAGCGATGGCATTGTACCGAGCCGCTTTCCGCCAGAGCGGCATCATCGAAGTCAAGGATGTCGGCGACCTGGCCGATTGCGGCAAGGCCTTGCTATCCAGACGCCTGCCCAAAGGCAACCGCCTGGCCATCGTCACCATTTCCGGTGGTGCCGGTATCGCCATGGCCGATAGTGCTGCCGAAGGCAACCTGGCCATGCCAGAGCTGTCAGCGCATACGGTGGCTGCCCTGCAGACGGTGCTGCCCTCCTTTGCCGCCGTAGCCAATCCACTCGATGTCACGGCCAGCCTGCTCAACGATGCCAATCTGCTGCGGGTCACCCTGGAAGCCTTGGCTGACGATCCGCATGTCGACATGATCGGCCTCGCCTTGGCCGCCGCCAGTGGCAAGCTGGCGACTGAGCTGGCCGAGGAGATCGTGCGCATTTCCAGAACCCGCGCCATTCCCATCCTGGTTGCCTGGAACGCCGACCCTGCCATGGTCAAAGAGGCGTACAACATTCTCGACACGGCCGGCATCCCGCGCTATCAGTCGCCGGTTCGCTGCGCGCGCGGTGCCAGCGCGCTCTGGGCATTCACCCAGGCCCGCAAGCAGATCGCCGACGAACTGAAGGAGCCTGCGCTGGTGCTCCACAAGGCCGAAGCACGGGCTGCGCTACAGGGGCGCCATGCCGACTTGACCGAGTTCGAGGCCAAGAAACTCCTGGCCGCTTACGGCATCGGCGTTACCCGCGAAGGCCTTGCAACCAATCCTGCCGAGGCGGTACGTATTGCCTGGGCAATACACGGCCCCGTGGCGCTTAAAGTTCAATCGTCCGACATCCCGCACAAGACGGAAGCAGGTGGAGTGCTGATCGGGGTTCAGGGTGATGCTGAAGTCGCAGCGTCCTACCAGCAGATCATCGCCAATGCCGCTGCCCACAATGCCAAGGCAGGCGTGGACGGCGTGCTGGTCCAGGAAATGGTGAGCGACGGTATCGAGATGATACTGGGCATCAATAATGATCCACTGTTCGGCCCAGCGGTCATGGTCGGATTCGGCGGCATCTTCGCCGAAGTGTGGAAGGACGTAAGCTTCCGCCTTGCGCCGATTACCCGCTCGCAAGCGCATTCGATGGTCCGCGAGTTGCGCGCCTTTGCCATCCTTGATGGCGCACGCGGCCGCCCCAAGGCTGACCTGGAAGCATTGGTCGATACCTTGATGCGCCTCTCGGCACTGGCCATCGACCTGAAGGATTCGGTTCAGGAGCTGGATATCAACCCGCTGTTCGTGATGAGCGCTGGGAAGGGTGTGAAAGCCGGTGATGCGCTGATCAAGCCGCGACCGTCTGCACATCAGCCTTCTGCGGCAGCGGAGCAGGCATTCGTCGGCTGATGAAAGCGACCGCCCTTTGCCCCGTAGGCCGCGTGTGGCGGCCGTCATTTGTCATGACTTTTAGTGCAGTCAACGAGGGTCCCATGAATATTCTTCACCAGACCGACACGCTCTCATCTACGTTCGATACCCAGGAAGTCGAACGCACCTACCGCAAGATTGCCCTTCGCCTGATGCCGTTCCTGATCATCTGCTACATCGTTTCGTACCTGGACCGCGCCAACATCAGTTACGCCAAGCTCCAGTTCATGAGCGACCTGGGTTTTTCCGAAGCGGCCTACGGGCTGGGCGCCGGGTTGTTCTTTCTCGGCTACGTGCTGTTCGAAGTGCCCAGCAACCTGTGGATGCAACGCATCGGTGCACGTCGCACGCTGCTGCGCATCATGATCCTCTGGGGCCTGATCTCCAGCGCCATGATGTTCGTCAACACGCCCATGCAGTTCTACGTGATGCGCTTTCTTCTCGGTGCCGCCGAAGCAGGCTTCTTCCCCGGCGTCATCCTCTACCTTACGTATTGGTTCCCCGCCGCACGCCGCGGGCGTGTCACCGGCTACTTCATGATGGGCGCAGCCACGGCGGGCATCATTGGTGGCCCGGTCTCCACGTGGATCATGGTGCACATGGCCGGGCTGCATGGCATGCATGGCTGGCAGTGGTTGTTCCTGCTCGAAGGCTTGCCAGCCGTTGCGCTGGGTGTGATCGCGTTCTACTACCTGTGCGACCGGCCCGAAGAGGCCCGCTGGCTCAGCAACCGGGAAAAATCGATCCTGCTGAGCGACCTGGCGGCCGAACAGAACGGCCAGCGCTCTGGCTCGCATCATGGCCTGCACGAAGCACTGTCGAACCCCAAGCTCTATGTCGGGGTGCTGGGCTACTTCTGCGTGCTGGTTTCCTTCAACGCCATCGGTTTCTGGGCACCGACCATCATTCGCGACATCGGTGTAAGCGACTTGTTGCAGGTAGGGCTGTTGTCCAGCGCCGTGTTCCTCGCAGGTGCGGTCGGCACCTATGTCGTCGGCTACAGCTCGGACCTGCGGATGGAACGGCGTTGGCACTTGGCAGGCTGTAGCCTGATCATCGCCGTCTGTTTTGCCCTTCTACCCCTGGCGGCCCACGACATGATCGCGGCAGTAGCTCTGCTCTCGCTGGCGGCAGCGGCGTCCTACGGCTGCTTCGTCGTGTTCTGGACCATTCCGCAGACATTCCTGAGTCCCACCAGCAAGGCCAGTGGTATTGCCCTGATTACCAGCCTGGGCGGTATCGGCGCCTTCGTCAGCCCGACCCTCGTTGGCTGGATGAAGGCCAGCTCCGGCAGCATCTACCCCGGTTTGACCATCCTGGGTCTGATCACCCTGCTGGGTGCGCTGCTGATCCTGGTCGCGCTGCCCGCACGCAACTGACCCCCACCAACCCGCCGTGACCTCAGGTCACGGCCAACGAAACAGGAGCATGCCATGCGCGAACCGCAATGGCGGCGCGAAGGTGAAGAACCGGATTACCGTTTTTCGCTCGCCAACGAACGCACTTTCCTGGCCTGGATTCGTACTGCGCTTGGCCTGCTCGCCGGTGGCGTACTGCTCGACCAGTTCGCCACCACGCTGGGCCCGGCCAGGGTCGTGAAGGGTCTCGCCGTGGCGTTTGGCCTTCTCGCTGCCGCGCTGTGCGCACTGGCATACCAGCGCTGGCGCGGCAACGAAATTGCCATGCGCCACGCACGTCGATTGCCTGTCACGCCAGCCATCGCACTGTTGGCCAGCATGACGGTGGCGATCGCGTTGACCACCGCGGTGATCGTGCTGGTGCACCGATGAATCCGTCACGTGATCCTGGTTTGCAGGCAGAACGCACGGCCTTGTCCTGGAGCAGAACGGGGTGGGCAATGCTGGCCAACGCGTTGTTGGCATTGCGCGAGGGATGGCACGCTCAGCCCGCTGCTGGCAGCTTGCTGGGCTGTACCTTGCTCATCGCAGCAGCGGCCATGGGGCTGTACGGTTGCCGGCGACGAAAACAACTGTTGAACATGAACAAATGGACTGCAGTTCCGGCACTTGCTTTCTCGTCAGTGTCCATTGCCACTTTCATCGCCTGCATCGTATCGATTGCATGAGCCATCGCAGCCATTTGCCGATGGCTTTCCATTTTCTTTGACAGAACTGATACTCGACGCCTTGCCACTATCGGTTTTACCTCTATCCATGCGCTACTCGCCCGAAGCCCTCGTCGCCTTTGTCGAAGCCGCCTCCCTCGGCTCGTTTTCCGCTGCGGCGCGCAAACTGCGCAAGAGCCAGTCGACCATCAGCATCGCCATCGCCAACTTCGAGGCCGACGTGGGCTGCGCCCTGTTCGACCGCGCCGGCCGCCACCCCACGCTGAATGCGGCCGGGCACCAGGTGCTGGGGCATGTTGAAGCCATCCTCGATGCCAGCGCCCGCCTCGATGCCCTGGCGGTGCGGCTGGCCGCGCAGGTCGAGCCGCTGGTATCGGTGGTGATGTCGGACAGCTACAGCGTGACCTCCCAAGGCGCTGCGATCAGCCTCTTCGCCGAGCTGTACCCGCACACCGAATTGCGTTGGGGGCCTTCCGAAGACGCCGATGTGGTCGAACTGGTCCAGCAAGGCCTGGCGCAGATCGGCATCCTTGCCGCCCAGCAGCTCTACCCCGCCGATGTGCAGGTGGCGCGCTTGCCGGAACAGGCCGAATTCAGGCTCTACGTGAGCTGCGATCACCCGTTGGCCAAGCAACCGATGCTGCAACCGGAAGATCTGCAGACCGAGCGCCAGCTGTACATGAAGACCTACGCCCCCAGCCTGCACCATGGCCGCGGCCAGGCCTGGTCGGCGCCGGACTACCTGACCCTGCTGGAGTTCGCGGTACGTGGCTTTGGCTGGGCGGAACTGCCCACCGCGCTGGTGGCGCGCTTTGGCAGTGGCC
Organism: Pseudomonas sp. KU43P; assembly: GCF_033095865.1. Classification (NCBI taxonomy): domain Bacteria; kingdom Pseudomonadati; phylum Pseudomonadota; class Gammaproteobacteria; order Pseudomonadales; family Pseudomonadaceae; genus Pseudomonas; species Pseudomonas sp. KU43P. Next base: position 3,390,017 of record NZ_AP019365.1, read on the forward strand.
TGGTGGAGCTGCCGGTGGCGGGCTACCCGAGGCGGGTCGCCATGGACGTTGCCTGGTCACGGCAACGTGCACTGGGGCCCGCCGGGCAGTGGCTGCTGGGGCAATTGCTGGGGCGCTAGCCGCGGTTCAATCGCTGCCGTCTTCGTTCACTTCCTTCCAGCTGTCGTCCGGGTCGAAGCGTTTCATGGCCTTGGCCAGCTTATCGCCCTGCGGGCCCAGGTCCTTCTCGAACACCTGGCCGTCATGGCTGATCATGAAGCTCATCACCCCGGTATCGTTGTACTTGGCCGGCCAGGCGATCAGGGCAAAGCCACGGCTCATCTGGTCGCCGATCAGGTAGCTGTAGGCACCGCCCGGGGCCGAAGGGCCTTGGCCATCGAGGATGCGGAAATGGTAGCCGTACCAGTCGTCACCCACTCGGTCCTGGCCGAACAGCGGGCCCAACGGGCTTACGTCGCCATCTCCTTCGTCTTCCCAGTACAGGCCATCGTGCTTGCCGGGAGCGCTGAAGATGTGCTGCGCATACTCCAGCGCACCGTTGCCATTACGGTCCTGGGAGGCGTAGTCCATCTGCGCATCGTGGTAGGCCAGCACCGATTGCAAGGCACCCAGTTCGTTGCGGCCGATGCGCCGCGCGCGGATTTCGGCACTGCCGGCCTTGAGGTCGAAGTGCCAGCCGTTGGCCGTCTTGGCCAGCGGAATGGGCAAGGTCCAGTGCTCGCTGCCCACCGCCAGGATGGCCTTGGTATCGCCCTGATTCTCGATCTGGTGCTGCTCCTGGTACTGCTTGAGGAAAGCATCCACATCGCTGCGCTGTACACCTTCACGGGGGATGTAGGTGCGCCAGTCTTCACCGAACAGTTTTGCCAGGCGCGCCTCGTCAGCCTTCTCCGTGCCGAGGGCAGCCACCAGGGATTGCACGGCCTTTTCGGGGGTCGGGAAGGCCTCCTGGGTAGCAGCCCAGCACGGCCAAGCTACGGCCATCGCCAACATCAACGGCGCAAACAGGCTCATGCGTTTCATCGACGACCTCCTCCGCCACCCCGGCGCACGGGTGCGCTTGGCCGGGAGATGGTGTGCCCTGCCGCGCGCGAGGCATGGGGCCGCTGGGCGAACGACTGGCTGGTACGGCCACGGGCCGCCTGGGCCGTGGTGCGCGAAGGCGAGCGTACGCCGTCGAAGGCATTGTTGCGTGCCCTGCCGGCGGTGCTCCGAGGCCGGTCCTGCAACTGCTGACGCACCTGGCCGTCACCTTGCCGGCGTTGGTTGAGCTGTGTGCTGTGGTTTCTGGCCTGCACGTTCTCGCGGGTGGGGCGGGTTTCCTGACGGCGGTCTGCCACGCGAGGCCGCTCGGTCTGGGCCTCGCGCACCCGGTCGCGTGCTTCACGGTTGCTGCTGGCCGGCCGCTCGATGCCTGCCCGGTCCATGGAGGCACGGGCGCGGTCACGGGCCTGCTGGTTGCTGGTGGCTGGCCGCTCGACGCCTGCCCGGTCCATCGAAGCGCGAGCGCGGTCACGGGCCTGGGCGCGCTGGGCATCGTCACCGCGGAAGGCCGCGCGCTGGTTGGCACCGTCGAGCTGGCGACCAAACTGCTCGCGGCTGCGGCTGTCGCGGTAGGGCACTCCATCGCGGTGAACGGCGTTGTGCTGCCACTTGCCCTGGTTGTTGCCGATGCGGTTGTTGACATTGATGTTGTTGTAGCGGTTCACGTCCACGTCGATGTCGTGGTTATCCCAGTCGCAGTCGCCCCACAACGAGTTGACGATGGCAACGCCGGTGCCGAAGGCCAGCCCCGCCATCAGCGCGGTGCCGGCGGTGTACAACGGTGACGGCGGGTAGTAGGCCGGCGGCGACGAGGGATAGGCCCAGGTGCCGTAGGCGGTGGTGGGGTTGTAACTGGGCACGTACACCACCTGGGGGTTGGCAGGCTCGATGATGATGGTCGACGAACTGCTGGCCGGGGCGCTGCCCGAGCTGGCGGAGGCGGCGGAGGCGGCGGGCGCGGCCGCTGGCGCAGCAACCTTGACCGTCACGTTCTGGTACTGGTTGCTCTCCAGGTGGCCAGCCGCCTTCGCCTGTTGCCGCAGGCGCTGCACCGAGGCCATCACGTCGTCGGGCTGCGCCAGGAAGGCGTCACCCATCCGCTGCACCCAGACCGGGTCCTGGCCGAGCAGCACCAGCACCTGCGGGAACGCCACCAGTGCCTGCACGCTCGGGTCCCAGGTCTGCTGCGCCACCTGCTTGACCGCGTCATCGCCCTGGGCCTTGGGGTTGGCCTTGGACCAGGCCACGGCTTCGGTGACTTCGCCAGGATAGGTGGTGGCCATCAGCACCTGGGCCAGCAGCGCGTCGGGGTAAAGGGCAATGGGCGCCATCATCTGGTCCAGTTGCTCCTGGTTGAACACGGCTTGCTTGGGCGCTGGCGCCTCGGTGGGTGGGGCTGGGGGCGCGGCGGGGGCTGGGGGCGCGGCGGGCGCTGCAACCGCTGCAGCTGCAACCGGGGCTGCAGGTGCCGGTGGTGTGGGGTCTCGCGCCAGGAAGTAGCTGGCAATACCTCCCAGACAAAGCACAGCCGTCACGACGTAGAGCAATGGCCTGCGCATCACAGCTTCCCTCAGGGTCAAACCGCGTGGAATGTAAGGGTAGCAAAGGCTGGGCGTTCCACACGGTGGGGTTGTCGAAAGCCCCGTCGGGTGCTCTATCATGGCCCGGGCCGGACTGCGCGACGTCAGTCCCCCTGCACCGAGGTTGCCCATGATCGATCACCTGGACCATCTGGTACTCACCACCTGCGACGTGCAGGCCTGCACCGATTTCTACACCCGCGTGCTGGGCATGCAGCTCGAAACCTTCGGCGCCGGCCGCCTGGCGCTGTGCTATGGCAACCAGAAGATCAACCTCCACGTCCGCGGCAAGGAGTTCGAACCCAAGGCCCACCTGCCCGTCCCGGGTGCGCTCGACCTGTGCTTCATCGCCAGCGTCGGCCTGGACCAGGTGATCGCCCATCTGCAGCAGGCGCAATGGCCGATCATCGAAGGCCCGGTACAACGCACCGGCGCGACAGGGCCGATCCTTTCCGTGTACGTGCGCGACCCGGACCTCAACCTGATCGAGATCTCTCAGCCGCTCTGAAGTGCACCCCAAGGTTTTCGTCGCCGGCCTGGGCAGGTATCCTTTGCCGCTCAAGTGCAAGCCTTCCAGGACGATGACCATGACCCGGCCCCTGCTGTTACTGAGTGCGGCCCTGCTCTTCAGCCCGGCGCTGCTGGCGCAACAGATCCAGCGCCAACTGGGCGATTTCGACTTCAAGCTCGGCACCACCCCTTCGCGCACCATGGCCCAGGGGCTGATCTCGCCGAGCGCGCTCGGCGCCTTCCACGGCGGCCTCGACCTCAGCCACCCCAGCGGCTGGTACATCGGCCAGTACGCGCCGAGCATGGGTGTGACACCCGACTCCACCCTGCGCCTGGACAACTACCTGGGCTACAAGCACCACTTCGACAGCACCCTGGGTTACGAGGTGGGTCTGATCCACTACAGCCAGCCGAACATTGCCAACGCCGACAGCTACGCCTTGTACGGCGGCATCTCGGTGCTCGGCAGCCGCTTTGGCGGGGCGCTGCGCGACAACCCCGACAACCGCACCGGCACGCTGTTCGCCGACCTCGGCCAACTGCCGCTGTTCAACGTCGACCTCACCGTCAAGGTGGCCCACCACCGCTTGGGCACGCCGTTCACCATTGGCGACGGCAGCCAGGTGAGCGGGTTTTCCGACTGGTCGCTGGAGCTTTCGCGGCCGTGGCTAGGGCTCGACCTCAACCTGATCTACAGCAGTTCCGACCTCGACGGCGGCGGTTGCGAGGCCTACGCGGGCATGAACACTTATTGCGAGAGCGTGGTCACGCTCAAGGCGCAGCGCAATTTCTTCTAGCACCTGAAGGCCACTTCAGGCCTGCTCTGGGCTTTCCGGCATCAAAGTCGCGATCAACGCCCGCACGGTGCCTGGCAACGCCTCCAGCTCGCGCACCAGGATGCTGCGTTCGCGTACCGCCCATGGCTCATCCAGGTTGATGGTGACCAGGTTCATGGTCTGGCTGTGCCGCAGCGCCGCCGACTCGGGAATGATGCCGATCCCCACCCCCGCCTCCACCAACCGGCAGATTGCCTCGAAGCTCGACAGCTGGATGCGCAGCGACAGGTTCAAGCCCATGCGCTCCACGTGGTCGCGCAGGAAGCTCAGCAAGGTGCTGCCGTCGTGCAGGCCGATGTGCTGGAAATCCAGGGTCTGCTTGAAGGAAACCTGCTGACGTGACGCCAGCTCATGGCCCGCCGGCACGATCAGCACCAGGCGGTCGGTGCTGAAATGCATCACTTGCAGGCCGCTGGCCTCGACGGGGCCGGCGATGATGCCCATGTCGCTGCTACCGTCGAGCACGCCGCGCACGATATCCCGCGACAGGCGTTCCTGCAGGTCGACCGTCACCCCCGGGCGCCTGGCGAGAAAGCCCGCCAGCACTTCGGGCAAGAACTCGGTCACGGCCGTGGTGTTGGCGAAGATGCGGATGTGGCCTGCCGAATCGGTGCCGAACTGGGTGAACTCGGCTTTCAGGTAATCGACCTGGCGCATGATCAGGCGAGCATGCATCAGCAGCTTGTGCCCCGCCGGGGTCAGCTCCACGCCACGGCTGTCGCGGTACAACAGGCGAGTATCGAGCTGCGCCTCCAGCGCCTTGATCCGCGCGCTGGCCGCGGCCGGCGAGAGGAATGCCCGGCGCGCGCCCTGGGTCAGGCTCGGCGATTCGCCGATGTGGATGAAAAGCCGCAGGTCAGCCAAATCGAAATGCATGTGAGGCTCCGGTTGTGGCCCATGGCCCCATCGCCGGCAAGCCGGCTCCCACAGAGCACGCACACCGCGTTCCCTGTGGGAGCCGGCTTGCCGGCGATGAGGCCGGTACAGGCATAAACATGGCGTTCAGCATACATGAACGCTGCCTTACACAAATGCAAATTCACAGAATGCCGGGCGCCTCGCATGATCGCTCCATAACAACAAATGCAGAGGCCCACGGTTATGACTGCTTCCCCCCCGCCCATCGACTACAGCGCCTGGATCGGCCGCACTGAAGAGGCCGTCGATGAGCTCAGCCGCAACCTGATCAAGCGCATCGCCGCCACCTTCGGTGAAACCGCTCCCGCCGTCGGTCAACCGCTGCCACCGCTGTGGATGTGGTGCTTCTTCCAGGAGCCGGTGGCCGAAGCGCAGCTGGGCGGTGACGGCCACCCGGCCCGAGGCGGCTTCCTGCCCCCGGCCGACAACCGCAACCGCATGTGGGCCGGCGGGCGGGTCGAATTCATCGCCCCGCTCAAGGTCGGCGCCGAAGCCCATCGCCTGTCCACCATCGTGCACATCGAGGAAAAACACGGCCGCACCGGCGCACTGCTGTTCGTCACGGTGCGCCACGACTACTCGCAACACGGCCAGCTCTGCGTGCGCGAAGAACAGGACATCGTCTACCGCGAACCCAATCCGCCCAAGCTCACCAGCGCCGCTGCCGACGCGCAGGCGCACTGGTGTGAAGCCATCTTGCCCACCCCGACTTTGCTGTTCCGCTACTCCGCCGTGACCTTCAACGGCCACCGCATCCACTACGACCACCCCTATGTCACCCAGACCGAAGGCTACCCCGGCCTGGTGGTGCACGGCCCGATGATCGCCACTTTCAACCTGCGTGCGTTCATCCGCGCCAACCCTGGCAAGCAGGTGCGCCACTTCGCCTACCGCGGCGTGCGCCCGCTGACCTTGCCCACCCCCTTCGATGTGGCCGGGCGCATCTGCGCGCCGGGCCAGGCCCGGTTGTGGGCCGGCAATGCCGACGGCGTGGCACAAAGCGCCGAAGTGCTTTTCGACTGATACCAGACAGGGAACACCCGCATGCATACGTACGACAGCGATGACCTCACTGCCATCCGCGAAGGCGTGCGCGCCTTGTGCGCCGAATTCGACGCCAGCTACTGGCGCAAGATCGACGAAGAAAAGGGCTTCCCCGAAGCTTTCGTCAAAGCCATGACCGACGCCGGCTGGCTGTCGGCGATGATCCCCGAGGCATACGGCGGCTCAGGCCTGGGCCTGGCCGAGGCGTCGGTGATCCTTGAAGAAGTGAATGCCTGCGGCGGTAACTCCGGCACCGTGCACGGGCAGATGTACAACATGTTCACCCTGCTGCGTCATGGCAGCGAGGAACAGAAGCGCCATTACCTGCCTAAGCTTGCCAGCGGCGAGCTGCGCCTGCAGTCGATGGGCGTGACCGAACCCACCACCGGCACCGACACCACCAAGATCAAGACCACCGCCGTGCGCCAGGGCGACAAGTACGTGATCAACGGCCAGAAGGTATGGATCTCGCGCATCCAGCACTCCGACCTGATGATCCTGCTGGCCCGTACCACGCCGCTGGCCGAGGTGAAGAAGAAATCCGAAGGCATGTCGATCTTCCTGGTCGACCTGCGCCAGGCCATCGGTAACGGCCTCACCGTGCAGCCGATCGCCAACATGGTCAACCACGAGACCAACGAGCTGTTCTTCGACAACCTGGAAATTCCGGCCAGCAGCCTGATCGGCGAAGAGGGCAAAGGCTTTCGCTACATCCTCGACGGCCTCAACGCCGAGCGCACATTGATCGCCGCCGAGTGCATCGGTGACGGCCGCTGGTTCATCGAAAAATCCGCCCAGTACGCCCGTGACCGTGTGGTGTTCGGCCGCCCGATCGGCCAGAACCAGGGCGTGCAGTTCCCCATTGCCGAAGCGCACATCGAAATCGAGGCGGCCGACCTGATGCGCTGGCGCGCCTGCGCCGAGTACGACAGCGGGCAGAACGCCGGGGCCAGCGCCAACATGGCCAAGTACCTGGCCGCCAAGGCCTCCTGGGAAGCGGCCAACGCCTGCCTGCAGACCCACGGCGGCTTCGGCTTTGCCTGCGAATACGACGTCGAGCGCAAGTTCCGCGAAACGCGCCTGTACCAGGTGGCGCCGATCTCCACCAACCTGATCCTGTCCTACGTGGCCGAGCACCTGCTCGAACTGCCGCGCAGCTTCTGAGGGCTAGAGCATGCAGCATACCCAAGCCCTGGCGGGCTTTCTCGCCGACCTGCGCTACAACCAGATTCCCGGCCACGTGCTGAGCCGCACCGAAGACTTGTTCCTCGACTGGCTGGGCTCGGCCCTGGCCAGCCAGGGCGCGCACCCGATCCCGCTGTTCGAGCGCTATGCCCAACGCATGGGCCCGGCGCAAGGCAGCGCGCGGGTGCTGACCAGCGGCCGCACCTCTTCGCCCTACTTCGCCGCCCTGGTCAACGGCGCCGCCTCGCACTTGGTGGAACAGGACGACCTGCACAACAGCTCGGTGCTGCACCCTGCCACAGTGGTGTTCTCCGCCGTGCTGGCGGCTGCCCAGGATCTCGGCAAATCCGGCCAGGACTTGCTGCTGGCTGCTGTCGCCGGCTACGAGGCAGGCATCCGTATCGGTGAGTTCCTTGGCCGCTCGCACTACCGCATCTTCCACACCACCGCTACCGTCGGCACCCTGGCGGCGGCCGTGGGCGTGGGCAAGCTGCTGGACTTCAACCAGGAGCAGTTCATCAACCTGCTGGGCAGCGCCGGCACCCAGGCAGCCGGCCTGTGGGAGTTTCTACGCGACGCCGCCGACTCCAAGCAGCTGCACACGGCCAAGGCCGCCGCCGATGGCCTGCTGGCCGCCTACCTGACCGCCGATGGCCTGACCGGTGCGCGCAATATTCTCGAAGGCGAACAGGGCCTGGCTGCCGGCATGTCCAGCGACGCCGACCCGGCGCGCCTGAGTGACCGCCTGGGCAGCCGCTGGGCCCTGGTTGAAACCTCGTTCAAGTTCCACGCCTCGTGCCGCCACACCCACCCCGCCGCCGATGCGCTGTTGCAGTTGATGACGCGTGAAGGCCTGGAGCATGGGCAGATCGCCAAGGTGGTCACCCGTGTGCACCAGGGCGCGATCGACGTGCTGGGCCGGGTCACCACGCCCACCACCGTGCACCAGGCCAAATTCTCCATGGGCACCGTACTCGGGCTGATCGCCGTGCATGGCAGTGCGCAGTTGCTGGAATTTCGCGACTTGGCCTTGAACGATCCGAACGTGGCGGCATTTCGCGACAAGGTGCAGATGCAGTTGGACCCTGAAGTGGATGCGGCCTACCCGGCCCGCTGGCTGGGCCGGGTCGAGGTCACCTGCAGCGATGGCCGTAGGTTCGAGGCGGCCATCGACGAACCCAAGGGCGACCCCGGCAACACCCTGTCGCGCCCGGAGCTGGAAGCCAAGTTCCAGCGCCTGCTGGCGTATTCCGGCGCACGCAGCCCGGCCGAAGGCCAGGCATTGATTGAGCGCGTGTGGCAATTGCGCGATGCCCGCTCCCTGGCCGACCTGCACTGAGGTGACCCCATGACCCAAGCCCCACCCCGCCCACTGGACGGCATCACCGTCATCAGCCTGGAACACGCCATTGCAGCGCCGTTCTGCACCCGCCAGCTGGCCGACCTCGGCGCCCGCGTGATCAAGGTCGAACGCCCCGGCAGCGGCGACTTCGCCCGCGGCTACGACCAGCGTGTCGACGGCCTGGCCTCGCATTTCGTGTGGACCAACCGCTCCAAGGAAAGCCTCACCCTCGACCTCAAGCAGGACGCCGCCGGCGGCATCCTCGATGCCCTGCTGGCCAAAGCCGACGTGCTGGTGCAAAACCTCGCACCGGGTGCTGCGGCGCGCATGGGGCTGTCGTTCGAAACCCTGCATGCGCGCTTCCCGCGGCTGATCGTGTGCGACATCTCCGGGTATGGCGAAGGCGGCCCGTATGAAAAGAAAAAGGCCTACGACCTGCTGATCCAGAGCGAGGGTGGCTTCCTGTCGGTGACCGGCGGCCCTGGCGACGACGAGATGGCCAAGGCCGGCTGCTCGATCGCCGACATCGCAGCCGGCATGTACGCTTACACCGGTGTGCTGTCGGCGTTGATGCTGCGCGACAAGACCGGCGTCGGCAGCCGCATCGATGTGTCGATGCTGGAAAGCCTGGTGGAGTGGATGGGCTACCCCATGTACTACGCCTACGACGGCGCGCCGCCGCCGCCACGTGCCGGCGCTTCGCACTCGACCATCTACCCCTATGGGCCGTTCCCCACCGGGGGTGGCGGCACGATCATGCTCGGCCTGCAGAACGAGCGGGAGTGGGCGCTGTTTTGCGAGAAGGTGCTGCTCGACCCGTCCCTGGCCGGCGATGACCGCTTCAGCGCCAACTTCAAGCGCTCGGAAAACCGCGAGGTGCTGCGCCAGATCATCATCGACGGCTTCGCCAGCCTGTCGCTGGACGAGGTGGTCGCACGCCTGGAGCAAGCGCAGATCGCCAATGCCCGGGTCAACGACATGCACGGCGTGTGGCAGCACCCGCAGTTGCAGGCCCGTGACAGTTGGCGCGAAGTGGACAGCCCGGCCGGCAAGCTGCCGTCGCTGCTGCCACCAGGGCGCAATGCGGCCTTCACCCCGCGCATGGACGCCGTGCCGGCGCTGGGGCAGCACACTCAGGGCATCCTCTGCGAACTGGGGTTCAGCACCACCGAACAGGCCAGCCTGGCCGCCGGCGGTGTGGTATGAGCCAGGTGCGCTCTGCCCTGTTCGTGCCCGGCAGCCGGCCCGAACGCTTTGCCAAGGCCCTGGCGGCCGGAGCGGACGCGGTCATCGTCGACTTCGAAGATGCCGTGGAAGAACCGCTGAAAGTGCAGGCCCGCGAGCACCTGGCGGCGTTTCTGCAGGCCACGCCACAGGCTGCGGTGTGGGTGCGGGTCAATGCGCCCCAGCATGCCCAGCACAGCGCCGACCTTGCGTTCTGCGCGCAGCACGCCGGGGTGGTCGGGCTGTTGCTGCCAAAGGTCGAGAACGCAGCGCAGATCGCTGTCGCCCGGCATGGGGGCAAGCCGGTGTGGCCGATCATCGAAAGCGCCAAGGGGCTGCTGGCGCTGCAGCAGATCGCCCAGGCCGAAGGCGTCGAGCGCTTGTCGTTCGGCAGCCTGGACCTGGCGCTGGACCTTGACCTCAATACGGAAAGCGCGGCGGCCCGGCAGTTTCTCGACCAGGCGCGCATGGCCGTGCAACTGCATTCGCGCGGCGCCGACCTGCTACCTCCGCTGGATGGCGTGTTCCCGGCGATTGACGATGCACAGGGATTGCAGAGCGCGATGCGTCACGCCTATGACATGGGCTATGGCGGCGCGCTGTGCATTCACCCCCGGCAGGTGGCAGTGATCCATGCGGCGCTGGCGCCGAGTGCCGATGAGCTGGCGTGGGCGCGCAAGGTGATGGCGGCGAGCGAGGCGGCCAATGGGGCTGGGGCATTCCAGCTGGAGGGGCAGATGGTGGATGCGCCGGTGGTGCTGCGGGCGCAGCGGTTGCTGGCTCGGGCGCTAGACTGAATTTGCCGGCCCTATCGCTGGCAAGCCAGCTCCCACAGGTATACCGCAGGCCTTGAAGACTGTGCAGTACATGTGGGAGCTGGCTTGCCAGCGATAGGGCCCGTCAGGGCAGAGCAGATGCCGGCATTCACCCCAACCGAACGCCGTCTTACAAAAATGCTAATTCTCCACACACAGGTTGTTGGTCCATCTTTACTCTCAATCCTCCTACAACAATAAATCAGAGGTGACATCGATGTTGAAGTTGACCCAGGCGCTGTTCTGCGCCGCCGCTGTGTCCATGGCGAGCCTGGCCCAGGCCGCCGACCCGATCATCATCAAGTTCGCCCACGTGGTGGCCGACAGCACGCCCAAGGGCCAGGGTGCGCTGATGTTCCAGAAGCTGGTGGCCGCCGACCCGCAGCTCAAGGACAAGGTCAAGGTCGAGGTCTACCCCAACTCGTCGCTGTTCGGTGACGGCAAGGAGATGGAAGCCCTGCTGCTGGGCGACGTGCAGATGCTGGCGCCGTCGCTGGCCAAGTTCGAGCACTACAACAAGCAGGTGCAGATCTTCGACCTGCCGTTCCTGTTCAACGACCTGGCTGCCGTCGACCGCTTCCAGCAAGGCCCGCAAGGCAAAGCGCTGCTGACCTCGATGGAAGACAAAGGCATCCACGGCCTGGCCTACTGGCACAACGGCCTCAAGCAACTCTCGGCCAACAAGAAGGTGATTCTGCCCAAGGACGCTCGTGGCCTTAAATTCCGCGTACAGGCCTCCAGCGTGCTCGAAGAGCAGTTCAAGGCCATCCGCGCCAACCCGCGCAAGATGAGCTTCGCCGAGGTCTACCAGGGCCTGCAGACCGGCACCGTCAACGGCACCGAGAACACGTGGTCGAACTACGAGAGCCAGAAGGTCAACGAGGTGCAGCCGTTCTTCACCGAGACCAACCATGGCCTGATCGACTACATGGTGATCACCAACGCCAAGTTCTGGAACAGCCTGCCCGAAGATGTACGCGGCGAATTGCAGGCGATCATGGACAAGGTCACCGTCGAGGTGAACAAGCAGGCCGAAGCCCTCAACCAGACCTCCCGGCAGAAGATCATCGACGCCAAGACCAGCGAGATCGACCCGCTCACCGCCGAACAGCGCGAGCAATGGCGTGAAGCCATGCGCCCGGTGTGGGAGAAGTTCTCCGACCAGATCGGCGCCGAGCTGATCAAGGCTGCCGACGCCTCCAACAAGGCGTCCTGACCCCCGCGCCCTGCCCTGGCCACCCCGCTGCGGGGTGGCCTGACCTCTCTCTGCTTGGAGACTTCCTATGCAATCGCTCAGGCGTGTCTGGGAGCATTTCGAGGAAGGCATGATCGCCTTTCTCCTGGCCGCCATGACCCTGGTGACCTTCCTCTACGTGGCGCTGAACAACCTCTACACCCTCTTCTACAACCTCAGCGACCACTGGGCGTTCGCCAGTGACGTGTTGCTGAGCATCGGCGACCATCTGATGGGCTACGCCCAGGACATGACCTGGAGCATCGCCCTGACCAAGGCCCTGTTCGGCTGGCTGATCTTCTTCGGCATCGCCTACGGCGTGCGCACGGCCGGCCACCTGGGCGTCGACGTGCTGGTGCGGCGCACCCGCAAGCCGGTGCAACGGGTGCTGGCGATGATCGCCTGCGCCTGCTGCCTGGCCTATGCCGGGCTGTTCCTGGTGGCGAGCATCAAGTGGGTGAGCGCGGTGCTGGTGGCCGGCATCGGTGCCGAAGACCTCGACCGCTACGGCATCAAGGTCGGCCATATCGCGCTGATCGTGCCGTTCGGGTTCGCCCTGGTGATGGTCCGTTACCTGGAGATCTTCTACCGCCTGTACACCCATCGCCAATACGGCCTGGGCCTGGCCGACGAGGCCGCGGAAGCCAGCAAGCTGGCCAACCCGGGTGAGGAGCACCACTGATGACGGTTATCTGCCTGTTCCTGCTGCTGTTCGTGTTCATGTTCCTCGGCGTGCCGATCGCGATTTCGCTGGGCTTGTCGGGGGCACTGTCGATCCTGATGTTCAGCCAGGACTCGCTGAGTTCGTTGGCGATCAAGCTGTTCGAAACCTCCGATAGCTACACCTTCCTGGCCATCCCGTTCTTCCTGTTGTCCGGCGCGTTCATGACCACCGGTGGCGTGGCCCAGCGCCTGATCGACTTCGCCAACGCCTGCGTCGGCCATATCCGTGGCGGCCTGGCGATTGCCGCGGTGCTGGCGTGCATGCTGTTCGCGGCGCTGTCGGGCTCGTCTCCGGCCACGGTGGCGGCGGTCGGCTCGATCGCGGTGGCGGGCATGGTGCGTTCCGGTTACCCGCGCGAGTTCGGCGCCGGCATCATCTGCAACGCTGGTACCCTGGGCATCCTCATTCCGCCGTCGATCGTCATGGTGGTGTACTCGGCCGCCACCGAGACCTCGGTGGGCAAGCTGTTCATGGCCGGCGTGGTGCCGGGTATCCTGCTGGGCGTGGCGCTGATGCTGACGATCTACATCGTCGCCCGGATCAAGAAGCTGCCGGCGCAGCCACGCGCCAGTTTCGCCCAGTGGCTGAACACGGCCCGGCGTGCATTCTGGGGGCTGTTGCTGCTGGTGATCATCCTCGGCGGTATCTACAGCGGCATGTTCACCCCCACCGAAGCAGCGGCCGTGGCGGCGGTGTACTCGGCCTTCATCGCGCTGTTCGTGTACAAAGACATGCGCCTTCGCGACTGCCCGAAAGTGCTGCTGGAGTCTGGCCGGCTGACCATCATGCTGCTGTTCATCATCGCCAATGCCATGCTCTTCGCCCACGTGCTGACCACCGAGCAGATCCCCCAGCAGATCACCCAGTGGGTGCTGTCCGAAGGGCTGACGCCGATCGGTTTCCTGATCATGGTCAACGTGGTGCTGCTGGTGGCCGGCAGCTTCATGGAGCCGTCGGCGATCATCCTGATCCTCGCGCCGATCTTTTTCCCAATCGCGATGAAGCTGGGCATCGACCCGATCCACCTGGGCATCGTGATGGTGGTGAACATGGAGATCGGCCTTGTGCATCCGCCGGTGGGGCTGAACCTGTTCGTGACCTCGGCGGTGACCGGGCTGACCCTGGGGCAGACCATCCGCGCGGCGCTGCCGTGGTTGTCGATCCTGCTGCTGTTCCTGGTGCTGGTGACCTATGTGCCGTTCATTTCGCTGGCGTTGCCGGAGTGGTTGGGGATGCCTTGAGGGCTGTGGTGGCCCCATCGCCGGCAAGCCGGTTCCCACAAGAACCCCACAGTTTTCAAGGCCTGTGGCGCCCCTGTGGGAGCCGGCTTGCCGGCGATAGGGCCAGTGCAGGCACTACAATTCCCCGCCCGCCAGCAACTCGGTCATCACCTCGGCCAACGCCTTGACCATCACATCCGCCGTCGGCCGATGGACGATGACGATTTCGTAGCTGTCCACCTCCGGCAGCCCCTGCTGCCCGCCCAGCACTCGATGCTCAGCGGTGGCCGCCCGCGGCGGCAGCAGGCTGATGCCCATGCCATCCGCCACCGCTGCCTGGATCCCGCTGAGGCTGGAACTGGTGAAACTGATGCGCCAGCGCCGGCCCATGCCCTCGATGGCACTGATCATGTCTTCGCGGTACAGCCCACGCGGCGGAAAGGTCACCAACGGGATCGGGTCGAGCTCGAACGACGGAACCCGCGCACTGTCGATCCACTGCAGCCGCTCGGGCCAGCACGCCACGCCTTCGCGGGTGTTGCGCCGCTGCTTGAGCAGCACCAGGTCGAGCTCGCCGTTGTCGTAGGCCTGGCTGAGGTCGCGGCACAGGCCGCTGGTGACTTCCAGCTTCACCTGCGGGTGCAGGCGGCTGAAGGCCGACAAGGCATTGGTGGTGCGCCCGCCGACAAAATCCTCGGGCACACCCAGGCGCACGGTGACACCGACCATGGCCCCGGCCAGGGCTTCGAGCATCTGGTCGTTGAGCGCCAGCATGTGCCGGGCGTAGCCGAGCAAGGTCTGCCCGGCGTCGGTGGGCAGCACGTCGCGGTTGCCACGCACCAGCAGGCGATGGCCCACCATGTCTTCCAGGCGACGCACCTTCTGGCTGATGGTCGACTGGGTCGAATGCAGGCGCGCCGCAGCGGTGGTGAAGCTGCCGCAATCGGCCACCACGACGATGGCGCGCAGCAGGTCGAGGTCGAACAGGGCTCTATTCGATTTCAAGCTGATGGTCATCTTGGTATTCAACTTCTGAATGACAAGACTGACTTCTACCACGCCTAGTCACCCAGCGCCACGCCCTCGCGACGTGGGTCGGCGCCGCCCGACCAGCCGCTGGCGGTGCGCTGGATGATCTGCATGCCGCTGGTCATGGTCAGCGGCGTGACCTCATGGCCCCAGGCCGCCAGTTGCCGGATCAGCGCAGGGCTGGCCTGCTCCGCCTCCACTTCGGTGGCGCCATTGCGGCTGCCGAAATTGGGCAGGTTGGCGGCCTGCTGCGGGTTGAGCTTCCAGTCCAGCAGGCCGACCAGGGCCTTGTTCACGTAGCCGATGATCTGCGAGCCGCCGGGCGAACCCAGGCTGGCCACCAACTCGCCAGAGTCGCGGGCGAACACCAGGGTCGGCGCCATTGCCGATAAAGGACGCTTGCCGGGCTCGACGCGGTTGGCCACAGGCCTGCCGTTTTCCTGAGCGATGAAGGAAAAGTCGGTGAGCTGGTTGTTCAGCAAGAAGCCCTTGACCATCAGGTGAGCACCGAAGGCCGCCTCCACTGACGTGGTCATCGCCAGGGCCTGGCCGCTGTCGTCCACGGCGGACAGGTGCGAGGTGGAAATGCGCAGCGGCGAGCGGTCCGGGGCCAGTGCCAGGCTGGCGCCTTGCGGCGTCCCCGGGCGGGCGCGCTTCATGCTGTGCTCGCCGATCAGGGTGGCGCGCTTGGCCAGGTAGGCAGGGTCTATCAGCGCCTCCACCGGCACCGGCACATAGTCGCTGTCGGCCAGGTACTGGGCACGGTCGGCAAAGGCCAGGCGTTCGGCCTCGGCCACCAGGTGCACCGCCAGCGGCGTGGGCTCCAGCCCGGCCGCGGAAGCAACCTCACGCGGCGGCTGCTTGGCCAGGTCGTGTTGGGCTGAGCCGCGTTGCAAGGCTTCGAGGATGCCCAAGGTCTGCAGCACACCGATGCCACCGGAGGAAGGCGGCGGCATGCCGCAGATCTGCCACGCCTTGTACGGGCCGCACACGGGCGTGCGCGCCTTGGCCTGGTACTGACGCAAGTCTTCCAGCGACAACTGCCCGGCGTTGGCATGGCCGCGCACCTGGGCCACCATCGCCTGTGCGATCTCACCGCTGTAGAAGGCATCGACGCCCTGCTCCGCCAGTTGCTCGAAGGTGTTCGCAAGCTCGGGGTTGCGCAACACGGTGCCTACCGCCAGCGGCTTGCCGTGGTCATCCAGGAAATACCGGGCCATGGCGGGTGAGCTTGCGATGAAAGGGTCTTCGCTCACCAGGGCATGCAAGCGCTCGGAAACCGGAAAGCCTTCGCGTGCCAGGGCGATGGCCGGTTCGAACAGTTCACGCCACGGCAGCTTGCCATGTTGCTCGTGAGCCATTTGCAACGCTCGCAGCACGCCGGGCACGCCCACCGAGCGACCGCCGATCTGCGCTGCCCGGAACGGCATCGGTGTACCGTCGGGCTGCAGGAACAGCGTTTGCGTGACTCCTGCCGGCGCCGTTTCGCGGCCATCGTAGGCCTGCACCTGCTTGCCATCCCAGTACAGGATGAACCCGCCTCCGCCAATGCCACTGGACTGCGGCTCGACCAGGGTAAGCACCATTTGCATGGCGATCGCCGCATCGATGGCGCTGCCGCCGGCCCGCAACATCGCCCGCCCCGCCTCGCTGGCCAGCGGGTTGGCGGCCGCCGCCATGTGCTGGCTGGCACGCACCGGTTGCAGGCCGCTGCGGTAGCCGGACTGTGCTTCCGGCGGCGCGGGCAGCGCTTGGTCGGCCCGTGCGCAACTGCTGACAGCGATCAGGCACAGGGCGGCGATCACTGGCGTCGGAAATTTCATGGTAAGGCATCCTGCTTAAGCTATTCAGCTCGGCACTGTGGGTCATGCACATTCTTAACTTCAACCCCTGCCGTCCATTTTCTAGGATTGAGACAGCCATTCAGGAGCCTGCGAAATGCGCTTTTCCCCTGCCGCCCTTCTCTTCGTGCTGCTCAGCAGCCTTGCCCATGCCGAGACCACTGCCATGCACAACGCCGCCGCGCACAACGACACCGCCACCCTGCAACGCCTGCTCAAGCAAGGTGCCGATATCGACGAGCGCGACGACCAGGGCCGTACCGCGCTGCTGGTCGCTACCCATGCCAACCAGGTGGCGGCGGCCAAAGCGCTGATCGAGGCCGGCGCCGATGTGAACGCCAAGGACAACATCGACGACAGCCCTTACTTGTATGCCGGTGCACGGGGCCTTAACGACATCCTGCGCCTGACCCTCGCCCATGGCGCCGACCTCAAGAGCACCAACCGCTATGGCGGCACGGCGCTGATCCCTGCTGCCGAACGCGGGCATGTGGAAACCGTGCAGTTGCTGATCGATGCCGGGGTGGACGTCAACCACCTGAACCGCCTGCACTGGACCGCGCTGCTCGAGGCCGTGATCCTGGGTGATGGCGGGCCGCGGCATGTGGAGATCGTGCGACGGCTGCTGGCCGCCGGGGCGGATCGGCAGATTGCCGACAAGGAGGGCGTGACCGCGCTGGAGCATGCGCGCCAGCGTGGGTATCGGGAGATGGAGGCATTGCTGGCTCGATAGAAGGCCCAAGACCCGACACTGCACTGCACTGCACTTTGTGGGAGCCGGCTTGCCGGCGATAGGGCCCGAGCAGACAACCCAAGGCATCAGTGCCTGCCTGCGCCGGCCAATCGCCGGCAAGCCGGCTCCCACAGGTGATCGTGCGCGAGCTTTAGCTCAGGCCACTTCCTCGAACGGCAACCCCACGTAGTTCTCGGCAATGTTCACCAACCCCGCCTGCGACGACAGGAAGTACTCTCGGTCAGCCTCCTGCATCTTCTGGTCCCAGGCATCCTTGTGCTCGCCGAAGTCATGCAGCAACTGGGTCATGAACCAGCTGAAACGCTCGCCCTTCCACACCCGGCGCAGCGCCAGTGGCGAGTACTGCTGCAACAGGTCGGTACGCCCTTCGCGATACACCTTGACCAGGATCCGGTACAGATAATTCACATCCGACGCCGCCAGGTTGAGGCCCTTGGCACCGGTGGGCGGCACGATGTGCGCGGCGTCGCCGACCAGGAACAGGTGGCCGTACTGCATGGGCTCGACCACCAGGCTGCGCAGCGGCGCGATGCTCTTTTCCAGGGCCGGGCCAGTGATCAGCCGCGCGGCGACATCTTCTGGCAGGCGGGCCTTGAGCTCGTTCCAGAAGCGCTGATCGGACCAGTCCTCGACACGCTCCTGCAATGGCACTTGCAGGTAGTAGCGGCTGCGCGTCAGCGAGCGCTGGCTGCACAGCACGAAGCCCCGTTCATGGTGGGCGTAGATCAGTTCATGGTTGACCGGCGGGGTATCGCAGAGCATGCCCAGCCAGCCGAACGGGTACACCCGCTCGTAGTGCTTGAGCACACCCTCGGGGATGCTTTGCCGGGACACACCGTGAAAGCCGTCGCAACCGGCGATGTAGTCGCAGTCCAGGCGCTGCTGCTGGCCGTCGTGGTCGAAGGTCACGTAGGGCTGCTCGCCCATGAGCTGGTGGAGCTGGACATTGCTGGCCGAATAGAAAATGGGCGCGCCGCTGGCTTCACGGGCCTCCATCAGGTCCCGGGTGACTTCGGTCTGGCCATAGACCATCACCGTCTTGCCGCCGGTCAGGCCCTTGAGGTCCAGGCGTTGGCGACGACCGCCCACCAGCAGTTCGACGCCGTCATGCACCAGCCCTTCACGGTCCATGCGCTCGGCGACGCCAGCTTCGCGCAGCAGGTCGACGGTGCCCTGTTCGAGTACGCCGGCGCGGATGCGGCCCAGCACGTAGTCAGGGGCCTGGCGTTCGAGGATTACGTTGTCGATGCCAGCCTTGTGCAGCAACTGGCCCAGCAGCAGGCCAGACGGGCCCGCGCCGATGATTGCAACCTGAGTCTTCATTGTTGTTGTCTCTTATTGTTGGAGTCTGCACTTGCATTTTTACGGGCTAGAGCAGCCAAATAGGTGTGTTATTCCATGAGAAACCTGCACTTTTACAAAAATCGTTCGATTACCGCACAGGCTTGCGCACATGCAGTCCACCCTCTCCGGCATCCCGTTGTTCCAGCTTTATGGCGAAAATCAGGCATGGCCTGGCACCGACCTGCTGCATTGCGAGTCGATCCCGGCGCGCAGCCGCCTGCACCACTGGGAGATCAAGCCACACCAGCACGCCGAACTGTTCCAGCTGCTGTACGTGCAACGTGGCCAGGCCGAGGTGGAGATCGAGGGTGTGCGCAGCGCCATCGGTGAGGCGGCGATCCAGGTGGTGCCACCGCTAACGGTGCATGGGTTTCGCTTCAGCGCCGATATTCAGGGGCATGTCCTGACCTTCGGCACGGCGCTGGTGGCTGCCCTGGAGCAACGCCTGGGGGCGCCGCTGGGGGTCTTGGCCAAGGCGGCATGCTACCCGTTGGGCAAGGACCGTCTACGCCTGCGCAGCCTGGTCGATACCCTGCAGCAGGAATACCAGGGCAATGCGCCGGGGCGAGCGGCGCTGCTCGAAGCCCTGGTGACTGCGCTGATGGTGTGGATCAGCCGTTGCCAGCAACGGGGCCAGGCGCCGCGCAACCGCGATGAACGCGACCGGCAGTTGCTGGGGCAGTACCTGCGCCTGGTCGAGGCGCATTACCGCGAGCACTTGTCGGTGGAAGATTTTGCAGCACGCCTGAAGATTCCGAGCCTGCAGCTCAACCAGCTGTGTCGGGCACTGTGCGGGCAGAGCGCGTTGCAGGTGGTGCATCAGCGGCTGCTGCTGGAGGCGCAGCGCAACCTGGCCTACACGCGCATGAGCATCGGGCAGTTGTCGGATAGCCTGGGCTTCAGCGATCCGACCTACTTTGCGCGGTTCTTCAAGCGTTTGAGCGGGCAGACGGCCAAGGGCTACCGGCGCTCGGTGCAGCCTGGCTGATGGGCCGGCGCCGGCTAGACCTGCAGGCTGAACTCCGCTACGCCGGCGCTGATGCGCTGGGCGGTCTGGCGCATCAGCTCGAGCAGCTTGGTGCGATCACTGAGTTCGAACCGGCTGGTTGAAGCCACCAGCGCAAGCGCAGCACAGTTCTCCTTGCTGGAGAGCTTCACAGGCACCGACAAGGAGGAGATCCCTGCTTCCAGCTCACCGCTGGATTCATAGAAACCATCGCGGCGGATCGCTTGCATGGCCTGTTGAAATGCCTCCCAAGTCTCGCCGATGCCTGCAGCACGTATCTCGTCCGCATGTTGGTCGTACAGCGCCCTGAGCTTCTTTGGGGGAAAGTGCGCCATGATCACCTTCGGAGCCCCACCCCGGAACAACGGGCGTGGTCGACCGCGCCCGTAGTTCAGTTGGACATCGCGCTCCGGCCGCTCGTGGTGCAGGTCAAGGAAGAATTCACCCTCCATGCGCGACAGCACACACCGGCATTCGGTCTTTTCCACCAGTTCGCGCATCACCGGAATGCTCAGCCCCAGCAACGGGTCGGTGGTACGGATGATGTAGTCCAGCAGCGCGATCCGTGGGCCCAACGCGTAGTAGCCGCCATTGAGCCGCTGCAGCAAGCCGGCCTGCAGCAACTCCTTCAGGTAGCGGTAGCCCGTCGGCGTAGAACAGCCCAGCGCCTCGACGATCGCGTCAGCCTCCCACACCGGCTGTTCGCTGGTGAACAGGTCGAGTACCGACAGCATACGGTTCAGGCTGGACATACGGGCTTCCCGGAAAAAAGAGCCCATTGTAGCGATTGTTCGCGCGGCGACGAGTCAGTTCGCACTCATCAGCGCTTGCATGCGCAGCTCCCACTGCGCACGCGGGCAGAACCCCGGCAGGCTGCGGGCGTGCGCCTCGACCACGGCCAGCAGCTGGTCATCCGGCAGCGTCAGGTCCACCGGCACCTTCATGGGCTGGCTGACATACCAAGGCGTGTCGAAGAACAGCTCAAGGCGGTTGCCCTCCGGGTCACGCACATAGAACGAGACCGCATTGCCGTGTGTGATCGCGTCGATATCGGGCGCGCCCAGCTCGACGAAGCGGCGGTACACCTCGCGCAGCGTGGCCAGGGAGTCGGCGGCCAGGGAGATCTGGTTGATCGGGTTGTACGCCAGCGTCTGCGGCCGGCCGCTGGCCAGCACGATCTGATGGTGAGTGCGCGGATCGCGGCTGAGGAACACCAGTTGCACTGGCCCTGTCGGCCCCTGGAGGCTGCCGCGGTCGGTCACGCTGAAACCGAGGACACCCGTGTAGAAGGCTTCCATCGCTGGCAGGTCGTGAACGTAGATACCCATGTGGTTGAACGAAAGGCCCTTAGCGTTTTGCATTTTTATCACCATGCGATAATTGTTGACATAAATCTATTCCAGTATCAGTCTTTATTCAACCAATTATCTCAATGCGATAAAAACAAGGAGCAAACAAAGTGAAATTTCTCAGCTTTGCGGTTGCCGATCAGTCCAGCTACGGCTATCTCGCCGAAGACGGCATCGTCGACCTCGGCCACCGCTTGGCCGGCCGCGCCGACGACCTGCGCGCACTGCTCGCGCAGCCCGATCCGGTAGCCCTGGCACGCGAAGCCGGTGGCCCCGCTGACTACCGCCTCGACGAGGTGACCCTGCTGCCGGTCATCCCCAACCCGGAACAGATCTTCTGCGTGGGCCTGAACTACGCCGACCACGTTGCCGAAACCAATCGTCAAAGCACCGAACAGCCGATGATCTTCTTGCGCGTGCCTGCCTCGCAGGTGGGGCATGGCCAGCCACTGCTGCGTCCGCGCGAGTCCGAGCGCTTCGACTACGAGGGCGAGATCGCCGTGATCATCGGCAAGCCTGGCCGCCGCATCAGCGAAGCAGCCGCCTGGGATCACATCGCCGGCTACGCCTGCTACAACGACGGATCGGTGCGTGACTGGCAGCTGCACACCGCGCAATGGGGGCCGGGCAAGAACTTCTACCGCACCGGCGGCTTCGGCCCATGGATGGTCACCGCCGACGAGATCGGGCCTGATGAGGAAATGACACTGGTGACCCGAGTCAACGGTGTCGAAGTGCAGCGCGCCTCCACTCGCCAGTTGATTCACAGCATCCCCAAGCTGATCGCCTACCTCTCCACGGTCACCCCGCTGGTGCCCGGCGATGTGATCGTGACCGGCACGCCCGGTGGCATCGGCCTCAAGCGCACCCCGCCGCTGTTCCTCAAGCCAGGTGACAAGGTCGAGATCGAGGTCGACCGCATCGGCACCCTGGTCAATGGCGTTGCCGACGACTGAGCCCTGCCATGCCCCGGGCCCGCCCATGGCGGGCCCCCAGCGAAGAGATGACGATGAACAATAAAAACCCTCTCAATGAACCCAACCCGGCCCGCTATGACGTGGCCATCGTAGGGTGCGGCCCTACCGGCGCGGTGCTGGCCAACCTGTTGGCCGAGTGCGGCCACAGCGTGCTGGTCCTCGAGCGCGAAGCCGGGATCGTGCAGCTACCCCGGGCCATTCGCTTCGATGCCGAATGCATGCGGGTATTTCAGTCCATTGGCCTGCTGCAGCGCCTGAAAGACCAGGTCAGCGCCGCCCCAGGCATGAAGTTCGTCAACGCCGCCGGCGAGCTGCTGATCGAATGGCAGCGCCCGGTGGAGCTTGGCGACCATGGCTGGAGTGCCTGCTACCGGGTGCACCAGCCCGCGCTCGAACAAGCACTGCGTGAGCGTCTGCACGAACGGCCGGGCGTAACGCTGCTGAGCCGCCATGATGTGTTCGCCCTGACCGAGCACGCCGATTACGTAGAACTGCGCTACGAAAACATGCGCAACGGCGAGCTGCTGACGAGCCAGGCGCGCTATGTGATCGGTTGCGACGGCGCCCGTTCGCTGGTTCGCCGCTTGATGGGCAGTGCCCTGGAAGACCTGCAGTTGCACGAGCGCTGGCTGGTCATCGACTTCATGCTCAAGCGGCCGATGCCAGCGCTGGGCGACTACTCCATCCAGTACTGTGACCCGCAGCGCCCGAGCACCTACATCTGTGGTGCCGGCGACCGCCGGCGCTGGGAAGTGATGGTGATGCCAGGCGACGACCTCGCGCAGATCAATACCCCCGCCTGGATCTGGGAATGCCTGTCGCGCTGGATCGGCCCCGACGATGCCGAGATCGAGCGTTGCGCGGTGTACATGTTCCACTCCGTGGTCGCCCAGCAATGGCGCCGCGCACGCCTGCTCATCGCCGGCGATGCCGCGCACCAGACGCCACCCTTCATGGGCCAGGGGATGGCCGCAGGCATCCGTGACGCCGCCAACCTCGCCTGGAAACTGCATGCCGTACTGACGGGTGGCGCAGCCGAGGCATTGCTGGACACCTACGCGTCCGAACGCGTGCCCCACGTGCGCGAGTTCATCGAGGGCGCGGTGCGCTTCGGCGACATCATCCAGGCCACGGACAGCGAGGCGGTGGCTGCGCGGGACGCACGCCTGAGTTGCGCCATCGACGCGTTCCGCACCCCGGAGCCGGCCCTCGGCCCGGGTGCTCACGATGGACTGCCGGCAGGTCTGGCCGGGCAGGTGACGCCGCAGTTCCGTCTGGCCGATGGCAACCTGATGGATGACCTCACCGGTTACCGCCACTTGCTGCTTTGCCGGCCCGAAGCCCTGGCGCTGGCCTCCAGCCTGGTGGACGCCAGCGTGATATGCCGCGCAGCCGAGGAGCCGGCCATGCTGGCGTGGCTCGAGCGCCTGAATGCCTGTGCTGCGTTGATTCGCCCGGACCGCTACCTGTATGGCGTGGCAAGCACCACGAACGACCTCGAACCGCTGTTGTCGCGGGCCTTTGCCTTACCCCCGCGCAACCACGACTCGCCGCGTTCGAACTGCGCCTGAGGCGCGCCGGCGGGAGGTCACCTCCCGCCGGGCAACCGACCACTACAAGAACAACATGCATGCCTCGAGCATGCCGGAGTGCCTACCATGCAACGCCTAGAACAGGCTGCCCCCCACGGGGCGACCGGTGTATCGCTGCCGTCGTCGGACCTTGCCGAACGCGTCATGTCGCGTGTTTCCCGTCGGCTGCTTGGCTTCCTCTTCCTGCTGTTCATGTTTTCCTTTCTCGACCGCATCAACATTGGTTTCGCCGGCGCTGCCATGAGCCGCGACCTGGGCTTGAGCGCCGCCGCCTTCGGCCTTGCCAACACGGTGTTCTATGCGGCCTACATCGCCTGCGGCATTCCCAGCAACCTGATGCTGGAGCGCATCGGGGCGCGACGCTGGATTGCGCTGCTGGTGGTGGCCTGGGGTATCGCCTCCACCTGCACGATGTTCGCCCGCGACGAAACCAGCCTGTACCTGTTGCGGATGCTGGTCGGGATCACCGAAGCCGGCTTCCTGCCCGGCATGTTGCTGTACATCACGCGCTGGTTCCCCAGCCAGTACCGCTCGCGGGCCAATGCCCTGTTCATGATCGCCATGCCGGTCACCGCCACGCTGGGCTCCATCGTCTCGGGCTTTCTGCTCGAACTGCACGGGTCGCTGGGGCTGCATGGCTGGCAATGGCTGTTCCTGGTCGAGGGGCTGCCCTGCGTGGTTCTCGGTGTGATCGCCTGGTACCGCCTGGATGATTCGCCTGCATCTGCGCGCTGGCTCAGCGCCGAAGAGAAGCAGGTACTGGCCAACCTGATGGCGGCCGATCATGAAGCGCAGGCGCACAAGGGAGAAGGTGATGGCGCGGGGCGCTGGCTCACCACAGGGACGCTGCGCCTGGCACTGATCTACTTCTGCATGGTCACCACCATGGGCATGGTCAACATCTGGGGGCCGCAGATGATCGCAGGCTTCAGTGCCGGCGCTGGCAACGTGGTCACCGGGTTCCTGGTGGCCGTGCCGCAGGTCGTCACGGTCATTGCCATGCTCTGGCTGGGATCGCGCTCCGACCGCCTGCGCGAGCGCCGCTGGCACACCTTCGCACCGCTGGCGGTGGGTGCCCTGGGCTGGCTGGCCGCGGCCTTCCTGCACACCCCGGCCCTGCAGCTGCTCGGCATCAGCCTCGCCTCGGCCGGCGCCTTCGGCGCGATGACCGTGTTCTGGGCCTTTGCCGACCAGAACCTGTCTTCGGCTGCCAAGGTGGTGGGTATCGCCTTCATCAACGCCTTCGGCAATGCGGCGACGATTGTCAGTTCGTTGATGGTCGGCGTGCTCAAGGACCACACCCAAAGCTTCGCCGCGGGTATCTGCTACGCCGCCGTACTGCTGGTCATCGGCGCCGTGCTGGTGGTCGGCAGCCCACGCGCACGCCGAACCACCGTCCACGCCTGACCCCACGCACCACAGACCCGCCGCGGGCCCCACCTGCGGCGCGATCCTTCACGTCTGCAGAAGAACAATAGCCATGAACAGACTGACGTTTTCGCTCCTCGCCCTCTTCGCCAGCCTGCCGCAGAACCACACGCTGGCAGCAGACTTCTTCACCGACAGCCACGCCACCGTGCAGGCACGCAACTACTACTTCGATCGGGATTTTCGCAGTGGTAACGGCCAATCCCAGGCCCGTGAATGGGCCCTGGGCTTTCTGCTCAAGTTGCAGTCCGGCTACACGCCGGGAACCCTCGGCTTCGGCCTGGACGCCAGCGCCCTGGCAGGCTTCAAGCTCGACGCCTCCCCCGACCGGATGGGCGCCGGCCTGATCCCTTACAGCTCGGCGACACGCGAGCCGAATGACCACTGGGCCGAGGCGGCCCTGACCGCCAAGTTCAAGGTGTCCAGGACAGAACTCAAGGCCGGCCAGGTCGACCCGTTCCTGCCGGTCATCCTCCCGGTGATGTCTCGGCTGTTTCCACCCACCTTTCGTGGCGTCGATGCCAGCTCACGCGAATTCGATGGCCTGGCCCTGCGCGCTGGCCGCATCGATCGCATCAACCTGCGCGACTCGACCAACTGGCAGCCGCTGCAGGTTTCCAGCCAGTTCGGGCGCTTCAACGGGGCTGCGCAATCCAAGGAGTTTCTCTATGCCGGTGGCGACTGGGCGTTCGATCAGAGCGGCACGCTCAGCTACTACCGTGCGCAACTGAGCGACATCTACCAGCAGGACTACCTGGGGTTGGTGAAAAGCTGGCCGCTCGGCCCCGGCACGTTCAAAGTGGACCTGCGCCTGCATGCCAGCCGTGAGGATGGCCAGGCCCGAGCCGGCCAGGTGGACAACCGCGCGTATCAGTACAACCTGTCCTATGCCTTGGCAGGGCACACGCTGGCCCTCGGACAGATGATGCTCAAGGGAGACACAGCCCTGCCGTATCTGGCCGGCACCGACGTCAACGTGATCACCGAAGGTTCTCTGGTTTCCGAGTTCAGCAACCCGCAGGAGCGGACCTGGCAGGCGCGCTACCAGTACAACTTTGCCGCAGCCGGTGTGCCTGGCCTGAGCGCGCTCTATCGCTACATCCAGGGCAGCAATGTGCACTTTCCCGGCGCGGGCGGCGACAACGACGAAACCGAACGTTCCTGGGAGCTGGCCTACGTCATTCAGTCAGGGCCGGCGAAGGGGCTTGCCTTGCGCTATCGCCAGGGGCACTACACCAGCAACTATTTCCGTGACGTCGATGAGACGCGCGTGAACATCGACTACACCTTCGCGCTGTTCTGAACCCTCTTTGCGCTAACGCCTGCCCTGCTCCAAGCCCCTTGGTAGCAGGCAGGCGAAACCGCCCTCTATCACAGCGCTCTCCACGCCCCTGCTTGACGTATACGTCAACCTGCCTTCAGGATACTGGCATACCCCACGTCGAGCCCGAGCATGAGCAGCCAGACCTACAGCATTTCCGACCTGTCCCGCGAGCTGGACATCACCACCCGCGCCATCCGTTTCTACGAGGAACAGGGCCTGCTCAGCCCCGAGCGCCGTGGCTTGGAGCGCATCTATTCGGCTCGCGACAAGGTCAGCCTGAAGCTGATCCTGCGCGGCAAGCGCATCGGTTTTTCGCTGGCCGAGTGCCGTGAGCTGATCGAGCTGTACGACCCCACCAGCGGCAACCTCAAGCAGCTCAACAGCATGCTGGCGAAAATCGCCGAGCGCCGCGCCCAGCTGGAACAGCAGATGCTCGACATCCACCAGATGCAACTGGAACTGGACACCGCCCAGGAGCGCTGCGAACAGGCCCTGGCCGCCACCTTGAACAATAAAGACAACCATTGATCCGCCACAGGAACCCTGCCATGTCCTTGCCCGAAAAAGTCCGCCTGGTCGAAGTCGGCCCCCGCGACGGCCTGCAGAACGAAGCCCAACCCATCAGCGTTGCCGACAAGGTCCGCTTGGTCGACGACCTCAGCGCGGCCGGGCTGGGGTACATCGAGGTGGGCAGCTTCGTGTCACCCAAGTGGGTGCCGCAAATGGCTGGGTCGGCCGACGTGTTTGCCGGCATCACGCAACGCCCCGGCGTCACTTACGCAGCCCTGGCCCCCAACCTGCGCGGCTTCGAGGACGCCCTGGCGGCAGGCGTGAAGGAAGTGGCAGTGTTCGCGGCGGCTTCCGAGGCCTTTTCCCAGCGCAACATCAATTGCTCGGTCAGCGAAAGCCTCAGCCGTTTCGAACCGATCATGGAGGCCGCGCGCCGCCACGGTGTGCGCGTGCGCGGTTACGTCTCCTGCGTGCTCGGCTGCCCGTATGAAGGCAAGGTCAGCGCCGAGCAGGTTGCCCCGGTAGCCAAGGCCCTGCATGACATGGGCTGCTACGAGGTGTCGCTGGGCGACACCATCGGCACGGGCACTGCGGGCGATACCCGGCGCCTGTTCGACGTGGTTTCGGCCGTGGTGCCCCGCGCGCAGCTGGCCGGGCACTTCCATGACACCTACGGCCAGGCCCTGGCCAATGTGTACGCCAGCCTGCTCGAAGGCATCAACGTGTTCGACAGCTCCGTGGCGGGCTTGGGCGGTTGCCCGTATGCCAAGGGCGCCACGGGCAACATCGCCACGGAAGACGTGTTGTACCTGCTGCAGGGGCTGGGCATCGAGACGGGTATCGACCTCGATCGACTGATCGCCGCCGGGCAGCGCATCAGTCAGGTACTGGGCCGGGCGAATGGTTCACGGGTGGCACGGGCGCGCAGTGCCCAGTGATTCACACGGTTGTCACATCGGTGTGGGCGGAGTGTTACCGCCCCCGCCCAATCCAGCAAAAAATCGGGTAACAGGGAAACAAATCGACAGAATTTCTAGTCGTCCGTTTTGCCTGATTTTCTCAAGCCATTGATTTTAAATGGTTTTTAAAAGTTGGCACGGCACCTGCTATATCTTTCGTACAACAACAACAAAAAACGTGACACCTAATAAAAACAACAGGTAACGGCTCTGACATAACAAGAACAACACGGCAGAGGCGTAGCAAGCAGATCTTTTTGAAGTCGACACGCTTTTCAGGGGTTCGCCCCGCGATCTGACACAGAACAATAAAACTACCTCAAGGTAGCGGCAGTCAGGATCGGATCTTCGATGAAAGCAGGTCAGCGCTCAAAAAAATACGTTTGCTCTTGACCCCGCATGGGGGTCGCTCGCAACACCGAGGCAGGCCTACAAAAACAACAAAAGGCCGGTCTTCAATAATAATAAAAGAGCAGGCAACAACGCTTTGAGGGGAGCTTCGGCTCCCCTCAGTGCTTCCTGCCCTCCTCCTCCCTGCGCTTCACTTCGTCTTCCCCTTCGACCTTATCCACTACCAACGGCATCGTCGCCAGCACCAGCAGCGCCATCAGCGTACTGATCAGCGCCGTGGCTTCTCGCCCCATGCCTGCTGCCGTGCCAATGGCGGCCGTCATCCACAACCCGGCGGCCGTGGTCAGGCCTTTGACGTGGCTGGTGTCCTGGCCGTTGCCTTTGAGAATGGTGCCAGCACCCAGAAAGCCGATCCCCGCGACGATCCCCTGGATCACCCGGCTCAGTGCCTGTTCGTCGGCACCGGCCATGCTCGGCGCCAGCACGAACAGCGCCGCGCCCATCGACACCAGCATGTGCGTGCGCACACCGGCCGACTTGCCCCGGTGCTCGCGCTCGAAGCCCAACACTGCGCCGAGTACCGCTGCCATCAGCAGGCGCAGGAGGATGCGGGTGACTTCGCGCTCATCGGTGATATCGGCGAATTCTGCTTGCAGCGTTTGCCAGATAGCGTCCATCGATTCTTTCTCTGTGGACTTCATAGGGTTGACCCGCCAGACACAGACAAAGTGCCCCGTCCGGCGGATCGATGCAGCAACTTGCTACCTGGGGCAGTCACACCTTTAACCGCACCCCGGAGGTCCACCCCATGCCCGTTGAAATCGAAGAAAGCACCCAACGCTGCACCCTCATCGGCAAAGACCTGCGCATCGAAGGCCAGGGCCCGGACATCGAGATCATCACCGACGAGCAACTGCACATGTCGGTGGCGCTACTGGCCGGCCAGCGTGTACCGATCACCGAAGCCGAGGCCGACGCACTGACCGTGGCAGGTGCGGTGGATAGCCGCAGGCACCTGAAGGCCAGCGTTCCAGGCTCGGTGATTTAAGGGTTCAGCGGCTGTCGGCAGCCATCTGATACGGTTTTTATCGCGCAACCTGAGTCTGTGCTGAAAACAGCTTGGGGGCCATAGTGCTCAGGCCTGATGGAGGCCTGATGAGCACCATAGCCATGTACGAGAAAATCGACGTCATCCCGATCGCTGCCAAGCGCCCCAGCGTCAGCGGCATCCACACCCGCAGCTTCACCGGGCTGTACCGCAACCTGCGAATCGGTTTTGCCGGCATGCTGTTCATGCTGTTCTTCGGCACTGCCTGGCTCGACTGGAACGGTCGCCAGGCGGTGCTGTGGGATCTGGCCAGCAGCAAGTTCCACATCTTTGGCACCACCTTCTGGCCCCAGGACTTCATCCTCCTGTCTGCACTGTTGATCATCGCCGCCTTCGGCCTGTTCGCCATCACCGTATATGCCGGCCGCGTGTGGTGCGGCTACAGCTGCCCGCAAAGCGTGTGGACCTGGCTGTTCATGTGGTGCGAGAAGGTGACCGAAGGTGACCGCAACCAACGCATCAAGCTCGCAGCCGGGCCCTGGACCCTGGGCAAAATCGCCCGGCGCACACTCAAGCACGCCCTTTGGCTGGCCATCGGCGTGCTCACCGGGCTGACCTTCGTCGGTTACTTCACCCCGATCCGCCCCCTGGCCCATGAACTGTTCACTCTGCAACTGGGCGGCGTGGCGTTGTTCTGGGTACTGTTCTTCACTGCCGCCACCTACCTCAATGCTGGCTGGTTGCGCGAAGCGGTGTGCCTGCACATGTGCCCCTACGCACGTTTTCAGAGCGTGATGTTCGACAAGGACACCTTGGCGGTGGCCTATGACCCGCGCCGGGGCGAAACACGCGGCGCACGCAAGAAAGGCAGCGATGCCCGCGCCCAAGGCCTGGGCGATTGCATTGACTGCACCCTGTGCGTGCAGGTCTGCCCCACCGGCATCGACATCCGTGACGGCCTGCAGATGGCCTGCATCGGTTGCGCCGCCTGTATCGATGCCTGCGACAACGTCATGGCGAAGATGGGCTACTCCAGCGGCCTGATCGGCTACAAGTCCGAGCACAGCCTGCAAGGTGGCACCACCCACTGGCTGCGCCCGCGCCTGCTGGGCTATGCCGCAGCCTTGCTGGTGATGATCGCTGCCCTGGTGCTGGCCTTGCAGATGCGCCCGATGGTGTCGCTGGACGTGATCAAGGACCGCGGCCTGTTCCGCGAGAATGCCCAGGGCCAGATCGAGAACATCTACCTGCTCAAGGTCATCAACAAGACCGAGCACAGCCAGCGCTATCACCTGCGACTGCTGGACGCCGACGGCTTCGCCCTGCAAGGGAGCAGCGAATTGGTGATTGCCGCTGGAGAGATGGCCGAGCTACCGGTCTCGGTGGCTCTGCTGGCCGAACGGTCGAGCAGCAGCTCGCAGGAACTGGCCTTCGAAATCCAGGACAGCGATCAGCCCGATGTGCGCAGCGTGGCCCACAGCCGCTTCGTGGCCCCGATCAATCGCTGATCCCTTACACTCAATCTTCACCTTGCCTGCCGAGCCCCCATGAAACGCTACGAACGCTTTGCCGACGACATTGCCGAACTGATCCGCTCCGGGGTACTCGGCCCCGGTCAGCGCGTACCTTCGGTGCGCTATGCCAGCCAGACCCACGGTGTCAGCCCGTCGACGGTGTTCCAGGCCTACTACCTGCTCGAACGCCGCGGGCTGATCCGCGCGCGGCCACGTTCGGGCTACTTCGTCAACGCCCACACCCCGCGCCCGTTCAGCGAGCCGCAGGCCCTGGAGCTGCAGAGCGAATCGACCGACGTGGATGTCAGCGCTCTGGTGTTCTCCATCCTCGAATCGATCAAAGACCCGACCACCGTGCCGTTCGGCTCGGCCTTCCCCAGCCCCGAACTGTTCCCACTGCAGCGTTTGTCGCGCTCGCTGGCCAGCGCGAGCCGGGCAATGGACCCGCGCATGGTGGTCACCGACCTGTCACCGGGCAACCCGCAACTGCGCCGGCAGATCGCCCTGCGCTACATGGTCGGCGGTTTGATGCTGCCCATGGAGGAATTGTTGATCACCAATGGGGCACTGGAGGCGTTGAACCTGTGCCTGCAGGCCGTCACCGAACCGGGCGACCTGGTGGCCATCGAAGCACCGGCCTTCTATGCCTGCCTGCAGGTGCTGGAGCGGCTCAAGCTCAAGGCCGTGGAGATTCCCGTGCAGCCACGCGAAGGCATGGACCTGGCGGTACTGGCCCAGACCCTGGACAAGCACCCGGTCAAGGCCGTGTGGTGCATGACCAACTTCCAGAACCCAGTGGGCGCAAGCATGCCCGAGGCGAAGAAGCAGGCGCTGGTCGAACTGCTGCGTCGCCACCAGGTGCCGCTGATCGAGGACGATGTCTACGCCGAGCTGTATTACTCGCAGCAGGCGCCCAAGCCGGCCAAGGCCTTCGATACCCAAGGCCTGGTGATGCACTGTGGCTCGTTCGCCAAGAGCCTGGCACCGGGCTACCGCATCGGCTGGGTCGCGGCCGGGCGCTTTGCGCAGAAGATCGAGCGGCTCAAGCTGATGACTTCGCTGTGTGCCTCGATGCCGGCTCAGGCGGCCATCGCCGACTACCTGCAGCACGGCGGCTACGACCGCCACCTGCGCAAGTTGCGCTACGCCCTGGAGGGCCAACAGGCCAACATGCTCGCCGCCATCGCCCGGCATTTTCCGGCGCAGACACGGGTCAGCCAACCGGCGGGCGGGTACTTCCTGTGGCTGGAGCTGCCCGAGCAGATGGACGCCCTCAAGCTGTTCCACATGGCCCTGGCGCAGGGCATCAGCATCGCCCCGGGGCCGATCTTCTCGCCTACCCGGCGCTTCGGCAATTGCATCCGCCTGAACTACGGCAGCCCCTGGAACGCGACAGCGGACAACGCGATGGAGACCCTGGGGCGGATCATTCGTTCCTTCTGAAAGGCAGCCGGACAGCCCAACGGCTATAGTTGGGCGACTTGCACGAAGGATCGTATGTATGCCGGCAGATGAAACACCTCCTACTTTCGAAGAGCTTCAAGCGAAAGTGGCCGAACTCGAGTCGCAATGTGAGCAACGTGTCGACCAGGCCCAAGCCAACGGCAAGCTGCTCGGCGAGCTGGTTGACCACAGCGCGGCGAACGTGTTTGCGGCCGATTGCAATCTTCGCCTGCTGGCGATCAATCGCACTGCTCAAGAGACCTTGAAACGTTTTTATGGGCTCTCACCTCAGGTCGGGGACTACATTCTGCAGTTTCTGGCGGGGCAACCCGATATCAAGCGGCAGCTCGAACCGATGTGGCCAAGGGTACTGCTCGGTAAAGCGTTCATTGAAAACGTCGCGATAGGTGAACGCCACTACGAGATGCGCTTCAACCCATTGCGCGATGCACAACGCCGTGTCCAGGGCGGCTACCTGTTCGCCTACGACATCACCGAGCGCGTCATCGAACAGCAACGCCTGCGCGAAACCGAAGAAGCTTTGCGACAGTCGCAGAAGATGGAAGCGGTCGGGCAATTGACCGGGGGCATCGCGCACGATTTCAACAACCTCTTGGGCGGCATCCTCGCTGCGTTGGAGATGGCCGAGCAACGTCAAGCCGAACACCGGCTCGCGGACAGTCAGCGATTACTCGCCACCGCCCGGCACAATACCCAGCGCGCCGCTACGCTTGTGCAGCGCCTGCTGGCGTTCGCCCGCCAGCAGAAGCTGGTGCCACAGGCCGTCGATGTAAAGGGGCTCGTGTCCGACATGCGCGACCTCATAGACAGCTCGTTCAACGCGAACATCACCTTCGTCGACGAGACCCTGGCCGGCCAATGGCGGGTAAGGGTCGATCCGCCCCAGCTGGAAAACGCCTTGCTCAACCTGTGCCTCAATGCACGTGACGCCATGCCCATGGGCGGTACGCTTCGCATCGGCTGCGAAAACACTCCGCTGGATCACGACGAGGCCCGCGCTCTTGATCTGTCAGCCGGCGATTACCTGCGCATCACCCTCAGTGATACTGGCGTTGGCATGACCGATCAGGTGCTGCAACGCGCGCTCGAACCCTTCTTCACCACCAAACCACTTGGCCAGGGGTCCGGCCTGGGCCTGTCGATCGTGTACGGTTTCATTCGCCAGTCCGGCGGCCAATTGCGCATCAGCAGTGAACCCAGGCAAGGCACCCAAATAGCCCTGTACCTGCCCAGGGATAACGAAGTTCTGCCAGTATCTGTGGCCCAGCCGACGGCGGCCCCGACCACCGAGCCAGGTCGGCATCGGGTCATGTTGGTTGAAGACCAGGACACCCTGCGCCTGCTGATCAGCGAGGTACTCGAGGAGAGCGGGCACGAGGTGCACGCTTTCGCCGACGGCCAGAGCGCCCTCAAAGCGCTGCACACCGGGTTGCACCCCGACCTGCTGATTACCGACATCGGGCTACCTAAGGGCGTCGATGGCCGTCAACTGGCCGCTACCTGCCTGAACCTGCCCGATGAAGTGGCGGTGCTGTTCATCACGGGCTACAGCGAGTTGACCGGCATGGCCAAGGCCTTGCCCGATAGCCGTACCGAGATCCTGTATAAACCTTTCGCCCTGGCTGTGCTCAAACAACACGTCGACCGCCTGCTGGAAAAGCTGCACGGCAAGCCGTAAAGCGGCTATGCACCTGGAGCCAGGGCAAGCTAAAGTCACACCTGTCAGTTTTCTGTCGGAAGTCGGCATGCCATCCCGCGATCTACGCGCCCTGCAGCAGCAAATCGAAGACCTCCAGCAACGCAACGTGCAGCTGGAAGCCCGCCTGGCCCGCATTCAGGATCAGGACCAGAACATCTACCGCTTTCTGTTCGACACCATGGACGAAGCCTTCTGCATCATCGAGTTCTTCGACGGCCCCCATGGCCCGCTGAGCGACTACGTGCACGTAATGGCCAACGCCGCCTACTCCAAGCATGCCGGGATTCCCAACGTGGTCGGGCAGAAACTGCGCGAAATGGTGCCGGACGAAGCCGATGACTGGGTAGCGCGCTACGGTGAGGTGCTGCGCACAGGCGAGCCACTGCAGTTCGAACAGGAGCTGGTTGCCACCGGCCATGTGCTGTCGGTGACTACCTTTCGTGTCGAGCCACCGCAAAGGCGCCAGGTCGCGGTGCTGTTCAAGGATGTGACCGCGCGGCGCAAGGCCGAACTGGCCCTGCAGCAGTTCAATCAGGAGCTGGAACAGCGGGTCAACGCCGCCCTGGCCGAACGGCGCCTGTTCGCCGAACTGGTCGAGCACTCGGTGGTCAACGTACACGTGATCGATAACGACCTGCGATGGCTGGCGGTCAACCAGCAGGCCAAGCAGGATTTTCACACCCTGTATGGCCGCACGCCGGAAGTGGGCGAGCATATGCCGACCTTCATGGCTGACGCCCCTGCCGATAGCAAACAGGCCCTGGCCATGTGGCATCGGGCGCTGGCGGGAGAACACTTTACCGAAGTCGCAGCCTTCGGCCCGGAGCGAGATCGGCGCCACTACGAACTGCGCTTCAATGCCCTGCGCGATCAGAGCGGCACCCTACAAGGTGCTTACCTGTTCGCCTACGAAATCAGTGACCGGGTCATGGAACAGCAGCGCTTGGCCAAGGCCGAACAAGCGCTGCGTCAGGCCCAGAAGATGGAAGCCGTGGGGCAACTCAGCGGCGGCATCGCCCATGACTTCAACAACCTGCTGGGCAGCATCCTCAATGCCCAGGAGCTGATGCACCAACGCCTGGACCAAGCCCGTTACGACGAACTGGCGCCGTTGCTGAAATTGTCCGGCAGTTCCGCGCAACGGGCCTCGTCGCTGGTGCACCGGCTGCTGGCCTTCTCGCGCCAGCAGACGCTGCAGCCGAGCGCCACCCACGTCACGGCGCTGGTCATGGGCATGGAAGAGCTGCTGCGCCGCACCATCGGCCCGGCCATCACCCTGCGCAGCCACTTCGACAACCCATTGTGGCCGACTTTCATCGACCCGCCGCAACTGGAAAGCGCGTTGCTCAATCTCTGCATCAATGCACGGGATGCCCTGCCGGCTGGCGGCGTGATCGATGTCTTCGGCGAGAACATCCCGCTCGATTACGAGCAGGCGCGGTTGCTCGAGCTGCCCCCCGGCGACTACCTGCGCCTGAGCGTGCTAGACGATGGTCGCGGCATGAGCGCCGAGGTGGCAGCGCGGGCGCTCGACCCGTTCTTCTCCACCAAACCCATGGGCCAAGGGACCGGCCTGGGGCTGTCGATGACCTATGGTTTCGTGCGCCAGTCAGGCGGCCAGTTGCGCTTGCTGTCGACCCCGGGTAAGGGCACCCGTGTCGAGCTGTACCTGCCACGCCACCACTCTGAACCCCAAGCGCCCACACATGAACCTTCCCCCCTGCCGCTGGAAAGCCAGAGCGCGGGGGGCCAGCGCATCCTGCTGGTGGAAGACCAGGCCGCCCTGCGCATAGTGGTCGGCGAGGTGCTGGAAGAATTGGGATACCAGGTCGAAGCCTTCGAGACTGGCCCGGCTGCACTGGCCTACCTGCAGCACGCTGAGCGGCCGGACCTGCTGCTCAGCGATATCGGCCTGCCAGGTGGCCTCAATGGCCACCAGCTCGCCGAACGTTGCCGACAGCAATACCCCGACCTCAAAGTGCTGTTCGTCACCGGCTACGATGAGAGCGCGGCACTCAGCGACGGCCAGATGCTGCCAGGCACCAGCGTCCTGACCAAGCCCTTCGAACTGCTGACCCTGGCCGAGCGCGTTCGCCAGATGCTGAAGCGTGGGCAGCCCTGAACGCCTGGGTCAGCGCCCGCCACCGAGGTCGATGAAGCTGCCGGTGGAATAGGACGCCTTGTCCGACAACAGCCAGAGAATCGCCTCGGCCACTTCTTCCGGCTGGCCGCCACGTCCCATGGGCAGGCCGGCCTCCAGCTTGCTCACCCGGTCTGGGTCACCGGACAGGGCATGGAAGTTGGTATGGATGTAACCAGGGCGCACGCCATTGACCCGCACGCCCTCTCCCGCCACTTCCTTGGCCAGGCCCACGGTAAAGGTGTCCAGCGCCCCCTTGGAGGCGGCGTAGTCGACATACTCGTTGGGCGAGCCCAGGCGCGCGGCGACCGACGACACATTGACGATCGCACCGCCCTGGCCGCCGTGCCGACGGGCCATGCGTAGCAAGGCGTGCTTGGTGCACAGCATCGGGCCGACGACGTTGGTCTTCATCACCTTGAGCAGGCGAAATTCCGACATTTCTTCCACACGGCTCTGCTGGCCGATGGTGCCGGCGTTGTTGACCAGGGCGGTGACCGGGCCGAGTTCCTGGTCGACGCGGTGGAAGAGTTGGATCACCTCGTCCTCGACGCTGGCATCGGCGCGCACGCTGATGGCCTCGGCGCCGAGTGCGCGCACCTGGGCCAGCAGGCTTTCGGCGGCCTGGTCGTCGGCGAGGTAGTTGATGCAGATGCGGTAGCCCTGCTTAGCGGCCTTCAAGGCGGTGGCGGCGCCGATGCCACGGCTGGCGCCGGTGATGACGATGACTTTCTCCATGGAACTGCCGATCGTGTAGGAAAGGAGCCTCGACAATAGGGGAAAAGTTATCTCATTGGAATAGATTGGGTTGGGGCTGATGGGGCCTGGTTTGGGAGGTGGGGCGAACCCTCAATGCCCCGCCGACGCCGGCCCCGCCTTGGCGGTAAACGGTGGCTTGGCCAGCCACACCAGCAAGATCAACCCGGCAAACACCCAGGTCATCAAGGTGAAGTAATCCACCGTCGACATCATGTAGGCCTGGCCATTGAGCATTTGCTCCAGTTGCGCATAGCTCTGCGGGCTGGCGCCGCCCAGATGCTCCAGCGTATGCCGCGTGGCCGGTTCGAACTCGCTGATGTGCTCGCTCAGGTAGGCA
Source organism: Pseudomonas sp. KU43P (assembly GCF_033095865.1). Taxonomy (NCBI): domain Bacteria; kingdom Pseudomonadati; phylum Pseudomonadota; class Gammaproteobacteria; order Pseudomonadales; family Pseudomonadaceae; genus Pseudomonas; species Pseudomonas sp. KU43P. The sequence continues at coordinate 3,427,118 of NZ_AP019365.1, forward strand.
TGGTGCTGGTCGGCCCGGCGAATCCAGATCCAGGTGGTGAGCGACGCGGCAAAACTGCCACCCAAGGTTCGCAGGAAGGTCGCCAGGCCCGAACCGTCGGCAATCTGATGCGGCGGCAGGTCCGACAGCAGGATGCTCAAGGTCGGCATGAAGAACAGCGCCACGCCAATGCCCATGAACAACTGCACCAGGGCAATGTGCTGGAAGTCCACCTCGCTGGTAAAGCCGGCGCGCATGTAGCAGCTGCCGCCAATCGCCAGGAATGCCAGCCCCGCCAGCACCCGCAAGTCGAAGCGGTGCGCGTACTTGCCCACGAACGGCGACATGATCACCGGCAGCAGGCCGATCGGTGCCACAGCCAGCCCCGCCCAGGTCGCGGTGTAGCCCATCTGCGTCTGCAGCCACTGCGGCAGGATCAGGTTGATGCCGAAGAACCCCGCGTAACCGCCCACCAGCACCAAGGTACCGATACGGAAATTGCGGTGCACGAACAACCGCAAGTTGACCACCGGGTGGCGGTCGGTGAGCTCCCAGATGATGAAGATGGCCAGGAACACCACCGAGATCAGGCTGCCGACGATGATGAACGAGGACTCGAACCAATCCAGGTCATTGCCCTTGTCGAGCACCACCTGCAACGCGCCGACGCCGACGATCAGAGTCAGCAGGCCGATGTAGTCCATCGGCTGTCGGCTGGTGACCACTGGCCGGGTGCGCATCTGCTGGCGCACCACGGCGGCGGCGAACAGGCCGATGGGCACGTTGATGAAGAAGATCCACGGCCAGCTGTAGCTGTCGGTGATCCAGCCACCGAGAATCGGCCCGGCTATCGGCGCCACCACCGTGACCATCGCCAGCAAGGCCAGCGCCATGCCCCGCTTGGCCGGCGGGTAGACGGCGATCAGCAGGGTCTGGGTCATTGGGTAGAGCGGCCCGGCCACCACCCCCTGGAGCACGCGAAAGCCCACCAGTTCCGGCATCGACTGAGCGATACCACACAGAAAGGAGGCCAGCACGAACAGCAGCGTTGCCCAGATGAACAGCTTCACCTCACCGAAGCGGCGGCTGAGCCAGCCGGTCAGCGGCAAGGCGATGGCGTTGCTCACCGCGAACGATGTGATGACCCAGGTCCCCTGCTCGTAGCTCACCCCCAGGTTGCCGGAAATGGTCGGCAGCGCCACGTTGGCGATGGTGGTGTCGAGCACCTGCATGAAGGTCGCCAGCGACAGGCCGATAGTGGTCAGTAGCAAGCTCGGCGGCGTGAACTGGGCCGGGGCGTTGTTGCTCATCGCTGGGCCATCTTGCCGGTGGCGCTGTTCTCGTGGATCAGCCGGGCAATCAGTTGGTCGGCCTCGCCCAGCTGGCGGTCATACACCTGGGTGGTGTAGCTGGCCTGCTGTGGCGGCTGCTGGGCCAAGGCCGGGCCGCTCTGGTCGTGCAGGTCGACCTCGACCACGGTGGACAGGCCGATGCGCAGCGGGTGGTCCTTGAGCTGGTCGGGGCTCAGGTGGATGCGCACGGGCACACGCTGGACGATCTTGATCCAGTTGCCAGTGGCGTTCTGTGCCGGCAGCAGGGCGAATGCGCTGCCGGTGCCGGCGCCCAGGCTGTCGACCGTGCCGCTGTACTTCACCTCGCTGCCGTACAGGTCGGCGCTGATGTCCACCGGCTGGCCGATGCGCATGTTGCGCAGCTGGGTTTCCTTGAAATTGGCATCGATCCACACCTCGTCGAGCGGGATCACCGCCATGGTCGCGGTACCCGGCTGCAGGCGCTGGCCCAGCTGCACGGTGCGCTTGGCCACGTAGCCGGTGACCGGCGCCACCAGTGTGGTGCGGGCGTGATCGAGGTACGCCTGGCGCAGGTCGGCGGCGGCCGCCATGACCTCGGGGTGTGACGACACCACGGTGTCGTCGACCAGCGCGCTGCTGGTGTTCAGTTGCTGGCGGGCGCTGTTGACGGCGGCCTGGGCCACGGTCAGGTCATCGCGGGAATGGGAGATTTCCTCGGCGGCGATCGCGCCGCTGTCGGCCAGCACCTTGCGCCGGTTGTAGTTCTGCTGGGCCTTCTGCAGTTCGGCCTGACGCGTCTGAAGTTGAGCCTTGAGCGAATCGACGTTGCTGTACAGCCCACGCACCTGGCGCACGGTACGGGCCAGCTTGGCTTCGGCCGATTGCAGCGCGACTTGGCTGTCGGCCGGGTCGAACTGCAGCAGCACCTGGCCGGCGTGCACCAGGTCACCGTCGTCGGCGCCGATGCTGGTGACGGTGCCGGTCACCAGCGGAGTGATCTCCACCACGTTGCCGTTGACGTAGGCGTCGTCGGTGCTCTCGTGCCAGCGCCCGACCAGGCTGTACCAGGCCCAGGTGCCGGCGCCAACGAGCAGCACCAGCAACAGCAGGCCGAGCAGCCAGACCTTGCGCTTGCGCGACGGTTGCTGCGCTTCGGGGGGAGTAGTGGTGTCAGTGGGAGTGGCCATGGGTAATACCTTGGGAAAGCGTAACGGGGTTCAACGATCGCCGAAGCGGCGCGTCGTCAGGGGGTCGCCGGCACCGAGCAGGACCTTTGCCAGCAGGCCTTCGAGGGTCTTCAACTCGTCGGGCTGCAGCACGCCGACCAGTTCGTTCATCGCCGCCGCGCCGATCTCTGGCAACCGGTCGGCCAGGCGCTGGCCATCGGCGGTCAGTGCCAGGCGCACCTGGCGGCGGTCATCGGCGCAGCGGTTGCGCAGGATCAGGCCCTTGTGCTCGAGGCGGTCGAGCATGCGGGTCATCGAACCGCTGTCCAGCCCCAGGTAGCGGCACAGTTCGGCCGGGGTATCCACTTGGTACTGGGTGACGATGATCAGCACCTTGAACTGCGCGGCGGTGACGCCCTCTGATTCGAGGTGCCAGTCGAGAATGCGGTCCTTGAGGATCGCCGCACGGCCCAGCAACATGCCGATGGCGCAGGTCTGGAAGTTTTCCGGGGTGAAATGGGACATCGGCAGTGAGCTCGGGCAATTGTTTAAAAATATTACTGCCTAGGCAGTGAATGTCAAAGCTTTGATTAGGGGGCTATGTAAAATTTCATGGATTGGCCTATCACGATGCCTGTGGGAGCCGGCTTGCCGGCGATAGGGCCCTCAAGGCGACAGCTGCCAGGTTCTTTGTCTGCACTGGCCTCATCGCCGGCAAGCCGGCTCCCACAGGGGGAGCGCTGGGTCAACCTTTAAGGTTTCAGCGCCTCGATCGCGCCACAGGCAATCGCCATCCCCACCAGTTCCGCCAAACTCCCCGCCTGCAACCGCTTCATCACCCGCCCCCGATACAAATCCACGGTCTTCACACTGACCCCTAGCCGCTCGGCGATCTCCCGATTGTTCAACCCCTGCGCCAACGGCACGAACACATCCCACTCACGCGGGGTCAGGCCATCGATCCGCGCCTGCACTTGCGCCAACGCCTGCTCCCCCTTGCGTGCCTTCCCTGCCCGCTCCAGCGCCGCTTGCACACTGTCGAGCAGCAACTGATCGTTGTAGGGCTTCTCGATGAAATCGCAGGCCCCCGCCTTGAACGCCCGCACCACGATCGGCACATCGGCATGGCCGCTGACGAAAATCACCGGAATGGCCAGCCCGCGCTCGCGCATCGTCTGCTGCACCGCCAGTCCACCCAGGCCCGGCATGCGCACATCCAGCAGCACACACGCCGGCCCATCGTCTGCGCAGGCATCGAGAAACGCCTGGCCACTGTCGAACGGCAACGCCTGCAGGCCCACCGATTCGAGCAGCCACACGGTCGAATCACGCATGCCCTGGTCGTCATCGACCACATAAACCTTCGCTTGCACTCTGCCCTCTCCTTATCCCCTGCTCACCGCCAGGCGGCAGCACACGACCAGCCCGCCGAACTCACCCGCGCGCGCCCACAAGCTGCCACCAAAACCCTCGATCAGGCTGCGGCTCATGCTCAAGCCCAGCCCAAGCCCGTCAGCCTTGCTGGTGTTGAACGGCGTGAAGATCGCCTCCAGGCGTTCCTGCGCCACACCCGGCCCCTGGTCTGCCACCTCGACCAGCACCCCGTCGCCGTCGCGCACGGCGCCCAGCAGGATACGCGACGGCTGTTGACCCTGCTGCTCGCGGTTGGCCTCGATGGCGTTGCGCAGCAGGTTGAGCAGCACCTGTTCGAGCAAAACGCGGTCGGCAAACACGGCGGGCATCTGCCCACCGATGCGCAATTCGATACTCACCTGATCACGCGCCGCTTCCCAGGCGCACAGGCGCATGGCTTCAGCCGCCACGTCGGCCAGGTCGACCGCTTCCAGGCGCCTCGGCCCCTTGCGCAGGAAGGCACGCAGGCGGCGGATCACCTCGGCGGCGTGGGTAGCCTGCTCGCTGATGCGTTGCAGGCCCTGGCCCACCCGCTCGCGCGCCTGCGGGTCGCGGTCCAACCCTTGCAAGTAACGCTGGCTGGCATTGGCGTAATTGACCACCGCCGCCAGCGGCTGGTTGATCTCGTGGGCAATGCCCGATGCCAGCTCGCCCAAGGTGACCAGCCGGGCGCTGTGGGCGAGGCTCTCCTGAGCCTCGATGCGCAGGGTGATATCGCGTGACACGGCGACCACCTCCACCACCGCGCCGGTGTAGGTTTCGCGGATTGCCCGTGTGGCGATCTCGAACCAGCGGTAGCCACCGGCGGCGTGGCGTACCCGGCAGGTCATGGTGTGGTAGCCGTCTTGATCCAGCGCAGCGGCTGCCTGGCGCAGGGCCTGGCGGCGCTCGCGCGGGTGCAGCAAGGCCATCACCGGCATACCGCGCAATTGCTCGGGCCACAGGCCGAGCAGGCGGTACGCGGCCGGCGAGGCATCGAGGAAGCGGCCGTCGGGGCTGTGCCGGGAAATCAGGTCGGTGGTGTTCTCGATGATCAGGCGGTACAGGCGCCGGGCGCGGTTGGCCTCCCGTGCGGCCAGGCGTTCGGCGCTGGCCTCGCGGCAGCGAGCAAGCACCTGTTGGCCCTGATCATCGGGGATGAACGTCCACAGCAGGATACGTTCGCCTACCTGGGCCTCCACCTCGGCGATCGCACGATGCTGGCGCAGACAGGCGCGCACCAGTGCCGGGCAATTGTTCGGCAGCCAGTCGGCCAGCGGCGGGCCGCCCTGGATCAACGCCTGAAAAGCGGGGTTGAGCGCCAGCGCGGCGGCATCGGCCGCCAGCAACAGGCTGGGTTGGGGGTCCTTGGCAAGCAAGGCGGCAGTGGTGGTTTCCACGACAAAGGCTCTTGTTATAGTAGTTTTACTATATTGCTATAGTCGATATTCCATCTACCATAGCGTCTCGCGTAAAACTGCGACAGGGGCAAGCGGCCATTCGGCGCGCTGCCCACACCCTGATCAGAGCTAACAATCAGCCACCGGGGGCCAGGCGCACAGGCTGCGTCTGCCTCCCCAACAGGATTACCGCATGTCGATCTTCTCCCAGGGCCTGATGCCCGCTGCCGTCAACCACGTCGCCCTGACCCCACTGAGTTTCATCGAGCGCACCGCTGCCGTATACGGCAACTACCCGGCGGTCATCCACGGTGCCATCCGCCGCAACTGGCGCGAGACTTACCAGCGCTGCCGGCGCCTGGCCAGCGCCCTGGCCGGGCGTGGCGTCGGCCGCGGCGACACGGTGGCGGTGATGCTACCGAACATCCCCGCGATGCTCGAAGCGCACTTCGGCGTGCCGATGATCGGCGCGGTGCTCAACACCCTCAACGTGCGCCTGGATGCCGAAGCCATCGCCTTCATGCTGCAGCACGGCGAAGCCAAGGTGCTGATCACCGACCGCGAATTCCACGGCGTCATCGAAGCGGCCCTGGCCTTGCTCGAACACCCGCCGCTGGTGGTCGATGTGGACGACCCCGAGTACGGAGAAGGCCGCGCCGTCAGCGACCTGGACTATGAAGCGCTGCTTGCCGAAGGCGACCCGGACTTCACCTGGGAATGGCCCGAAGACGAATGGCAGGCGATCTCGCTGAACTACACCTCCGGCACCACCGGCAACCCCAAGGGCGTGGTCTACCACCACCGCGGCGCCTACCTCAATGCCATCGGCAACCAGATGACCTGGGCCATGGGCCACCGCCCGGTGTACCTGTGGACCCTGCCGATGTTCCACTGCAACGGCTGGTGCTACCCCTGGACCATCACCGCGCTGGCCGGCACCCATGTGTTCCTGCGCCGGGTCGACCCGCAGAAGATCCTCACCCTGATCCGCGAGCATCGGGTCACCCACCTGTGTGGCGCGCCAATCGTGCTCAACGCGCTGGTGAACATGCCCGAGGCCGCCAAGGCTGCCATCGAGCACCCGGTGCAGGCCATGGTCGCGGGCGCCGCACCGCCGGCGAAAGTGATCGGCGCCGTGGAAGAAATGGGCATCCACGTCACCCACACCTACGGCCTGACCGAGGTCTACGGGCCGGTGACCGTCTGTGCCTGGCACGATGAATGGCAAGACCTGCCCCTGGAGGACCGGGCGCGGATCAAGTCGCGCCAGGGCGTGCGCTACCCGACCCTCGACGGCCTGATGGTGGCTGACCCGCAAACCCTCGAACCAGTGCCACGCGATGGCAATAGCCTGGGCGAGATATTCATGCGCGGCAACACAGTGATGAAGGGCTACCTGAAAAACCCCGAAGCCACCGCCGAGGCCTTCCGTGGCGGCTGGTTCCACACCGGTGACCTGGCGGTGTGGCATGCCGACGGGTATGTGGAGATCAAAGACCGGCTCAAGGACATCATCATTTCCGGTGGCGAAAACATCTCCACCATCGAAGTCGAGGACGCCCTCTACAAGCACCGCGCAGTGCTGGAGGCCGCCGTGGTCGCACGGGCGGACGAGAAATGGGGCGAGACGCCGTGCGCCTTCATTGCGCTCAAGCCGGGGCACGAGGATACCCGCGAGAGCGACATCATTGGCTGGTGCCGCGAACACCTGGCCGGGTTCAAGGTGCCGAAGACCGTGGTGTTCGGCGAGCTGCCCAAGACCTCGACCGGCAAGATCCAGAAATACGTGCTGCGCGACCGCGCCAAGGCACTCTGAAACCGTAGTGGCCCTATCGCCGGCAAGCCGGCTCCCACAGGGTGCAGGCTTGGTGGCGTACCTGTGGGAGCCGGCTTGCCGGCGATAGGGCCCGCCCCGACACCCCATCCATTTGCCCGAGCCCCGCCATGACCGACTACACAGCCCCCCTGCGCGACATGCGCTTCATTCTCCATGACGTCTTCCAGGGCCCAGCCCTCTGGGCCCGCCTGCCCGCCCTGGCCGAGCGCGTCGATGCCGAAACTGCCGACGCCATCCTCGAAGAAGCCGCCAAGGTCACCGCCAACCTCATCGCCCCGCTCAGCCGCAACGGCGACGAACAAGGCGTGCACTTCGACGCAGGCCAGGTCACCACCCCGGACGGCTTCCGCGACGCCTGGCGCACCTACCGCGAAGGCGGCTGGGTGGGCCTGGGCGGCAACCCCGAGTATGGCGGCATGGGCATGCCGAAAATGCTCGGCGTGCTGTTCGAGGAAATGCTCTACGCCGCCGACTGCAGCTTCAGCCTGTATTCGGCGCTGAGCGCCGGCAGTTGCCTGGCCATCGACGCCCATGCCAGCGAAACGCTCAAGGCCACCTACCTGCCGCCCCTGTACGAAGGCCGCTGGGCCGGCACCATGTGCCTGACCGAACCGCACGCCGGCACCGACCTGGGCCTGATCCGGACCCGCGCCGAACCCCAGGCCGATGGCAGCTACCGCATCAGCGGCAGCAAGATCTTCATCACTGGCGGCGAGCAGGACCTGACCGAGAACATCGTCCACCTGGTGCTGGCCAAGCTGCCGAACGCACCCGCAGGCGCCAAAGGCATCTCGCTGTTCCTGGTGCCCAAGTACCTCGTGGCCACCGATGGCAGCCTCGGGCCACGCAATGCCGCGCACTGCGGCTCGATCGAACACAAGATGGGCATCAAGGCGTCGGCCACCTGCGTGATGAACTTCGACGGCGCCACCGGTTACCTGGTGGGCGAGCCGAACAAAGGCCTGGCGGCCATGTTCACCATGATGAACTACGAGCGCCTGTCCATCGGCATCCAGGGCATCGGCTGCGCCGAGGCCTCGTACCAGAGCGCCGCCCGCTACGCCAACGAGCGCCTGCAAAGCCGCGCCGCAACCGGCCCGCAGGCGCAGGACAAGGCCGCCGACCCGATCATCCACCACGGCGACGTGCGCCGCATGCTGCTGACCATGCGCACCCTCACCGAAGGCGGCCGCGCCTTTGCCACCTATGTCGGCCAGCAACTGGACCTGGCGCGCTATGCCGAAGATGCCGGCGAGCGCGAACACGCCCAGCGCCAGGTGGCCCTGCTCACGCCGGTGGCCAAGGCATTCTTCACCGATAACGGCCTGGAAAGCTGCGTACTTGGGCAACAGGTGTTCGGCGGCCATGGCTACATCCGCGAATGGGGCCAGGAGCAGCGCGTGCGTGATGTGCGCATTGCACAGATCTACGAAGGCACCAACGGCATCCAGGCCCTCGACCTGCTAGGGCGCAAGGTGCTGGCCGACGGTGGGCAGGCTCTGGCAGGCTTTGCTGCCGAAGTGCGCGCTTTCTGCGTAAGTGCGCCGCTGCATCGGGATGCTCTGCAGGCCAGCCTGGTGCGCCTGGTGAGCACCAGCGAGTGGTTGAGCGGGCAAGTGAAAGAGGACGCCAACCTGGTGAGCAGCGTGGCGGTGGAGTACCTGCACCTGTTCGGCCTGACCGCCTACGCCTATATGTGGGCGCGCATGGCGGCGGTGGCTCAGGCCAGGCACGATGAAGAACCGGCGTTCTATGGCGCCAAGCTGGCGGCCGCGGCGTTCTACTTCCAGCGGGTGTTGCCGCGCGGGCTGGGGCTGGAGGCAAGTATTCGTGCGGGGAGCGCGAGCCTCTATCGCATGGCGGCCGAGCAGTTCTGACGCCTCTGGCCCTATCGCCGGCAAGCCGGCTCCCACAGGTACCCCATTGTGCTAGCCCTGTGGGAGCCGGCTTGCCGGCGATAGGGCCCTGCAAACCACCGCAAAAGGTTCTCAAACGCGAAAATTCCATTGCGAAACCGACGAAAAACCTACATAACTGATAGTCATTCGCCATTACCTCGGTTCTCGGAAGCCCCTCCACAGGGGTAGAATGCGCAAAACCCGGAGCCGCAATGAACCAAGACCGCCTCAATCCCAGCCCAGACGATGCCATTACCGACGCCGCCGCGCATTGGTGCATGCGCCTGCACGCCGACGATTGCACGCAGGTCGAGCGCGACGCCTTCGCCCGCTGGTTGGCCGCCGACCCACGCCACGCCGAGGAGTATCAGGCGATGCTGGAGATCTGGGACACCGCCGACCTGCTGCCACGCAGCGCCACGGTCATAGACTTCAACCCTGCGGCACAACACTTGGTGCAGCGCCGCAACTGGCGCCCGCTGGCGTCGGCTGCAGCGCTCGTGCTGCTGGTATTGCCCCTGGCCGGCTGGGTAGGCTGGGAGCAAGGGTGGGTACCCAACCACTACCAGCACCTGAGTACCCGCGACAGCATGCAGACCGTGGAGTTGAGCGACGGCAGCACGGTCGAGCTCAACCTCAACAGCGAGCTGACCTTCTTCAATTACAAGGACCGGCGCCAGGTCACGCTCGAGCGCGGCGAGGCATTCTTCAAGGTGCAGCACGACAGCGCACACCCCTTCATCGTGCGCGCCGGGCACGGCCAGACGCGCGTGACCGGTACTCAGTTCAACGTGTGGAAGTATCAGGATCAGGTCAAGGTCACCCTGGTGCAGGGTTCGGTGCTGGTCACCAGCAATGGCAGCACCGGCGGCTACCGCCTCGGCCCTGGCATGCAGGCCAGCTACCGCACCGGCGACTTCGAGCCGCAGCTGGCCCAGAGCGACGACTATGGCCACAGCCTGGCCTGGCGCAGCGGCAAGCTGGTGCTCGACAACCTCAGCCTCGAACAGGCCCTGCCGGTCATCAACCGCTACCTCGACGCGCCGCTGCTGCTGGCCGACGAGAACACCGGGCACATTCGCATCAGCGGCATCTATAACACCCGCGAGGTCGGCCACCTGGTAGACAACCTGCCCAAGGTGCTGCCGGTCTACCTGACCCGCAGCAAGGACGGCAGTACTGTCCTCAACAGCATTTCCCCACCGCCCAACAAGGGCTGAGGCCTTACAAGGTCATCGCCGCCAACCAGCCGAAGGCCAGCAGGGGTAAGTTGTAGTGAAGGAAGGTCGGTACCACGGTGTCCCAGATATGGTGGTGCTGGCCGTCGACGTTGAGCCCCGAGGTAGGGCCCAGGGTCGAGTCCGATGCCGGCGAGCCCGCATCGCCCAAGGCACCGGCGGTACCGACGATGCATACCGTGGCCACGGGATCGAAGCCCAACTGCACGCACAGTGGCACGAAGATCGCCGCCAGGATCGGCACCGTCGAGAACGACGAACCGATGCCCATGGTCACCAGCAACCCCACCAGCAGCATCAGCAAGGCACCGACGCCCTTGCTGTGGTCGATCCACTGCGCTGAAGCTTCGACCAGGCTCTTCACCTCGCCAGTGGCCTTCATCACGTCGGCGAAGCCCGATGCGGCGATCATGATGAAGCCGATCATGGCCATCATCTTCATGCCTTCGGTGAACAGATCGTCGGTTTCTTTCCAACGCACGATGCCCGACAGCGAGAAGATCAGGAAACCGACCATGGCGCCGATGATCATCGAGTCCAGCCACAGCTGCACGATGAACGCCGAGGCGATCGCCAGCCCCGCCACCAGCAGGGTCAGCGGGTTGTACTGGACGCTCACCTGCTCCACCTGCTCGATGCGCGCCAGGTCGTAGTCGCGCTTCTTGCGGTAGCTAACGAATACCGCCAGCAGCAGGCCGGCCAGCATGCCTGCGGCCGGAATGGCCATGGCATGGGTGACGTTGACACCGCTCACATCGACCCCAGCACGGGCGACATTGGCCAGCAGGATCTCGTTGAGGAATATGTTGCCGAAGCCCACCGGCAGGAACATGTACGGCGTGATCAGGCCAAAGGTGATGACGCAGGCGATCATCCGGCGGTCGATGCGCAAGCGGGTCAGCACGTACAGCAACGGCGGCACCAGCAGCGGGATGAAGGCGATGTGGATGGGCAGGATGTTCTGCGACGACACCGCCACCACCAGCATCAAGCCGATCAGCAGCCACTTGACCCGGCCGCCGTTGGCGTGGCCCTGGCGGTCGATCATGCTCAGGGCGCGGTCGGCCAGTGCATGGGCCAGGCCGGACTTGGCGATGGCCACGGCGAAGGCGCCGAGCAAGGCATACGACAACGCCACCGTGGCGCCCCCGCCCAGGCCACCATTGAAGGCCTTGAGCGTCCCCTCGATCCCCAGCCCTCCGACCAGGCCACCGACCAGTGCACCGATGATCAGGGCGATCACCACGTGCACCCGTGACAGGCTGAGTATCAGCATGATGCCGACAGCGGCAATCACAGCATTCATCGTTTGGTTTACCTCATGGCGACAGACAAAAACCGCGCACTCTGCAGCAGTGGGGAGCGGATGTCAAAAGCGCCATGGTACGGCGTGTTACCCGGGGCGGTGAATTTTAATTGAACGCTTGAATAAAGAAAAATGCGAGGGCGACGATATAGAGGGGGATGCGGGGGGCATGGTTTGAATCTGGAGGGGTTCGAGCGCGCCTGGGCGGGCCTCATCGCCGTCAAGCCGGCTCCCACAGGTACAGCGCAGCGCTCAAGACCGGCGCCGAACCTGTGGGAGCCGGCTTGCCGGCGATGAGGCCCGCGCGGCGGATGCTCGATAACAACCCCTGCCCCCAAACCAGCCCTCCAAAAATCCCCCAGCCCTTACTGCCAAAAAAAGGGATCAGCCCCCATGCCTTTGCGACAACTTTCCATCCAGTGGAAGATCACCCTGCTCGCCGGTCTGTGCCTGGCCAGCATCGTCACCCTGCTCGTCGGCCTCTCCCTCTACCGAATGGACCACAGCTCGGACTTGGTCAAGGCCAGCAGCATGCAGATGCTCGGCGAAGCGGCGCAGGCGCGCATCGAGTCGCAAGGTGAAGTGCAGGCTTTGAACATCCGCCGCCAGTTCATGGACGCCTACCAGTACGGCGCCGGCTTCGCCCGCCAAGTGCTGTTTCTGCGGGAACAGGCCGACAAGCGCTTCCTCGACGCCTTCGACCTGCGCGAGGACATGACCCGCCAGGTGCGCGCCGCGCTGCAGGCCAACCCCGACCTGCTCGGCCTGTCGCTGGTGTTCGAACCCAACGCCCTGGATAACAAGGACAGCCTGTTCGCCGACAAGCCGGAGCTTGGCAGCAACGAAACCGGCCGCTTCGCCTTGTACTGGTCGCAGCCGCGCGCCGGCCAGCTCACCGCCATGGCCCTGCCCGAGCACGACATGGCCAACACCCAGATCGGCCCCAGCGGCCAGCCCGCCAACACTTGGTGGGAATGCCCGCGCAGCAGCGGCAAGGTCTGCGTGGTGGAACCCTACTTCTATGACATCGACGGCCAGCGCGTGCTGATGACCAGCATCGTCTTCCCGCTCGCGGTCAACGGCAAGATCATCGCCACCCTGTCCATCGACATCAACCTCAACAGCCTCCAGGCCCTGAGCCAGGACGCCAGCCGCAGCCTGTACCAGGGCCAGACCACCGTCGGCATCCTGAGCCCCGTGGGCCTGCTGGCCGGCTACAGCGCCGACGCCAGCAAGCTGGCCCAACGCTTCGACCAGGTCGACACCGGCAAAGGCGCCGAACTGGTACGCACCCTGGCCGACGGCAAGCTGACCGTTCACCATGACCAGCAACGCCTGAAAGTGCTCGCCGCCTTCCAGCCGATCCCCGGCGCCCAGCACTGGGGCGTGCTGCTGGATGTGCCGGAAAGTGCCCTGACCGGCCCTGCCGAGGCACTCAAGCAAGAACTGGATACCCTCAACACCAGCGGCACCCTGCTGGAGCTGGGCCTGGGCCTGGCCGCCGCCATCGCCGGCCTGCTGCTGGTGTGGCTGATGGCCCGCGGCGTGACCCGGCCGATCCTCGGTGTGGCCAGCATGCTCAAGGACATCGCCAGCGGGGAAGGCGACCTGACCCGCCGCCTGAACTACGACAAGCGAGACGAGCTGGGCGAGCTGGCCGGCTGGTTCAACCGCTTCCTGGACAAGCTGCAGCCGACCATCGCCGAGGTCAAACACTCGGTGCAGGCCGCCCGCGGTACGGCCGACCAGAGCGCGGCGATTGCCAGCCAAACCAGCGCCGGCATGGAGCAGCAATACCGCCAGGTCGACCAGGTGGCCACGGCCTCGCACGAAATGAGCGCCACCGCCCAGGACGTCGCCCGCAGCGCCGCCCAAGCCGCGCAGGCGGCCCGCGAAGCCGACCAGGCCACCCGTGAAGGCCTGCAGGTGATCGACCACACCACCCAGCGCATCGATGCCCTTGCCGCCGACATGAACCAGGCCATGGCCGAGGTCGAAGGCCTGGCACAGAACAGCGAGAAGATCGGCTCGGTGCTGGAAGTGATCCGTTCGATCGCCGAGCAGACCAACCTGCTGGCACTCAACGCCGCCATCGAAGCGGCCCGCGCCGGCGAGGCCGGCCGTGGGTTTGCCGTGGTCGCCGATGAAGTGCGCAACCTGGCCCAGCGCACCCAGGAGTCGGTGGAAGAAACCCGTCAGGTGATCGAAGCCTTGCAGGCCGGTACCCGCGAAGTGGTCGGCGCCATGGACAACAGCCACCGCCAGGCTCAGGGCGGCGTGCAACAGGTGGGTCAGGCGGTTACCGCGCTGCGCCGCATCGGCCAGGCGGTGACGATCATCACCGACATGAACCTGCAAATTGCCTCGGCCGCCGAGGAACAAAGCGCGGTGGCCGAGGAGATCAACAGCAACGTGGCGACCATTCGAGATGTCACCGAGTCGTTGTCAGGCCAGGCCAATGAGTCGGCGCGGGTCAGCCAGGCGTTGAACAGCCTGGCCAACCAGCAGCAGGCCTTGATGGATCAGTTCCGGGTCTAGCCCTGCGGGGCGCATTCATCGCCGCAGACGCCATCGTCCGGCAGATGGAAGCGCCCGCCCTGGAGAATGTTGTCGAGCAGCATCAGAGCGCCCAGCACATTGGGTCGGGCGCCCATGGGCAGGCGGTCCTCAAGGGGCAGCGTGGCGTCCTTGTAGCCTGACTGCGTGACCAGCAGGTGCATCTGGTCGGCGTTCAGGTACAGGTGATGCTGCTCTATCGCGTACGACTGGATCAGCGCCAGGGCACCGGTCACGATCGGCGTGGCGCTGGACGTGCCACCGTAGTTGTGGGTGTAGTCGCGGTCGTGGCCATCCTTGTCCTGCAGCTTGCCATAGCCCAGGGTCGCGACACTGTCGCCCCAGGCATTGAGCATGCGGTAGCGGTAGTGGTAGTTGGAATACTGGTGTGGCTTGCCATCCCACGAGTGACAGGCACCTACCAGGATCGCATCGGCGTCGCCATGGTCTTTGAAGAAACGCCAGTGGGACAGGTCTACCCCGTAGCTGGCGGTGGTGCCAGCGTTGACGTCGGTCTTGTAGGCGCCATTGCAGGCCGCGTTCAACACCACGGCACCGCGTTCGGTCAGCGTGCGGGTGACCTCCCACCAGGTCTTGTCGTGAAGCGACGGCAAGAACGCCACCATGGCATCGATATTGGCCGTCTGCCGGTTGACCGCGACGATATCGCCGGGGCGCGTGTAGGCCAGCAGTTTCTTGAGCGTCTGCGAATAACCGCGGGCGTCCTTAGCACGGTTGTCATAGATGAACAGCTCGGCGGCATGACAGATACCGGTCATGCCGAAGCCGTTGTCACGCGCCAGCAGGATACCCGCCGAAGCGGTGCCGTGCTCGGGTTCGGCGTTTACCGTGGGCGGGATGACCTTCAGCCGCTCATTGGCCTGTAAGTCTTCGTGGTTGGGGTACAGCCCGCCATCGGAGAAGTGAACCCGGGCGCCCCTGCCTTTCACACCGGCCTCCCAGACCTTGCGAATGTTCAAGCCTTTGTCCCGGTCGCCCGGTTCGTCGAGGTAGCGTTGCAGCGCCTGGAAATCTGGCGTTGGTTGGGCTTCTGCGTTGGCATGGTTGCCTGCCACGACGGCAGTGCCGGTGATCAAGGTGGCGACGACAGCAGCGGCAAAGAACAGGTAACCAGGTTCGACGTTCGGTGGCAGGAACGCCACCCGCTCCATGTAGCCAAGCGCTGCCAGGCGCCCGGCCAGCGCGGCGAATGCTGGATTGCTCATCGACGCCGGCTGTTCGATCCAGTAATGGTTGGCGAGTACCTGCAAGTGCTCATCGTCCCGCTCTTGCGCCTCCAGGAATGGCTCAAGATCGATGCCTGGGGCAACGTGCTGCTTTTCGGCCATGAACTGCGCGTGGCCACCCTCCTGGAATACCAGGATCAGCGCGGGGTAACGTTCAGTATCCGGCAACGCAGGCACGTCGAACGAATCGGGCTCGGTGCGCGTGCGCCGCGAAGAGGAAGACGGCAGCGGCACATTGTCGAGAATGCGTCGGGTGAGTTCTGCCTCGTTGATGTCGATGACCAGCGGCCCTTCGCGTAACACAGCATCCGCGTCGTCCTCCAGGTTCAACGACATGATTTCACTGTCCAGCAGCGTGACTTGGGGCGTGATCACGTAACTGCCCGCTTCGGCCTCGGTGCTCAAGGTGGCTGGGCAACCGTAGTCGCTGGGCTTGCCGCTGTGGGCTTGCGAAGGGGCGGTCACGCCATCGAGATAAACCCGTGCATCGGATGCCTTGCGCTCCAGCAAGTAATGAATCGACTTGACCTTGTGCAGGTCGTCACCGATGCAACGCACGTGGAATTTCCCGTCGAAGGTGAAGTTGCGGTAGTACACGAATTGCAGATCCAGGCTCATCTCATGCTCCTGCCGTCTTGGCTTTTTGGGGTGTCAAGCCTTGCAGCGCGCGCGCGCCACCATCAGACAGAAGCGGTTCCTGCCCCTAACCAGATGCGCCGAAGGCGTCGTCTACACTTGCCCGACACATGACATGACAACCCGTGAGGTGCAGATGAAGAAAATTCCAACGCTGCTGGCCGGCCTGCTGCTCGCCGTGGGCCTGGCCAGCACCGACAGCGCCGCCTGCGCCGAGCAGCAGGCGCCCATCCACTTTGGCGCCATCAACTGGGAAAGCGGTGCCTTGACCACCGAAATCCTGCGCCTGATCGTCGAGCGCGGTTACGGCTACCCCACCGACACGCTGCCCGGCAGCACCGTCAGCATGGAAGTGGCACTGGCGCGCAATGACCTGCAAGTAGTCGCCGAAGAATGGGCCGGGCGCAGCCCCGCCTGGGTCAAGGCCGAAGCGGCCGGCCAGGTGTTCGCCTTGGGCGACACCGTGAAGAAAGCCGAGGAAGGCTGGTGGGTACCGGCCTACGTGATCAAGGGCGATGAGGCACGCGGCATCAAGCCGACGGCGCCGGAGCTGCACAGCGTCGACGACCTCAAGCGCTACCCCGAGGTGTTCAGCGACCCGGAAGCACCCGGCAAGGGTCGCTTCCTCAACAGCCCGAGCGGCTGGACCTCGGAAATCGTCAATACTCAGAAACTCAAGGCCTACGGGCTCGATGGCCTGTACAACAACTTCCGCAGTGGCACGGGCGCGGCGCTGGACGCCGAGATCGACTCGTCCATCCGCCGTGGCAAGCCGGTGCTGTTCTATTACTGGAGCCCGACACCGCTGATTGGTCGCCACGACCTGGTACGGTTGCAGGAACCGCCGTTCAATGCCGAGAACTGGGCCACCCTGCTCGACCCCAAGAACCCCAACCCACGGGGCAGCCAGTCGCTGCCGGCGAAACTGTCGATCGGGGTGTCCAAAGCATTTCGCGAGGGCTACCCGGAGCTGGTGGCAGTGTTCGAGAAAGTCGACTTGCCGATCGACCTGCTGAACAAGACCCTGGCGCAGATGAGCGAGAAACGCCTGGCGCCCGAAAAGGCCGCGCAAGCGTTCCTGCGCGACCATCCCGAGGTGTGGAAACCCTGGTTGCCGGCCGACATCGCGGCCAAAGTCGCCAGCGACCTGTGACCGCGCGGGCCTTCAGTAGCGGATCATCACCGATTTCAATTCGGTGTAATCGTCGATGAACGCGCTGCCGAACTCGCGCCCCACGCCGGAGGCCTTGCTGCCGCCAAACGGCACTGCCGGATCGAGGAAGGTGTGCATGTTGACCCATACCGTACCGGCCTCGATCTGCGGGATCAGCCGCAGGGCCTTGGACAGGTCGTTGGTCCACAGGCTGGCGGTCAGGCCGTAGGGGCTGTCGTTCATCAGCTCGACCAGTTGCGCCTCGTCGTCGAACGGCAGCACGCAAACGATCGGCCCGAAGGTTTCTTCGTGCAGCAGCGGGTCATTGGCGTCGTTGGCCAGTACCACCGTCGGCTCGACGAAGTAGCCCGGGCGGTCGACCGCCTTGGCGCCGCAGACCACCTTGTTGTTGGCGCGGGCACGTGCGAAGAAGCCGAGTATCTTCTCCAGGTGCGCGGCGTTGGCCAGAGGGCCGAACTGGGCTTCGGGGTCCAGCGCGGAGCCGATCTTCAGCTGCCCCAGTACCTCGCCCAGCTTGCGGGTGACTTCATCGACCTTGCTGCGGTGCACGTACAGGCGCTCCGGCGAGGCGCACACCTGCCCCTGGTGCACGTAGGCGGTCTGCACGATGCCGGCCACGGCGCCGTCCACGTCCACATCGGCCAGCAGCGCCGCCGCGTTCTTGCCGCCCAGCTCCAGGGTGGCACGGGTCAGGTTCGCAGCCATCGCCGCCTTGCCCACGGCGATGCCGGTCGGCACCGAGCCGGTGAAGGCCACCTTGGCCACATTCGAGTGCTCGATCAGCCGCTGGCCCACGGCGCCGCGCCCATTGACCACGTTCAAGGCACCCGCCGGCACGCCGGCTTCGATCGCCAGCTCGGCGATGCGCAGCAGCGTCAGCGGGGTGAATTCGCTGGGCTTGATCACGATGGTGCAGCCAGTGACCAGTGCCGAGGCGATCTTCCAGATGCCGATCATCACCGAGAAATTCCACGGCACGATACCTGCCACCACGCCTACCGGCTCGCGCAGGGTGAACGCGGTGTAGCGCTCGCCAGCGAACGAGGGGATCGACGGGGTCATGGTTTGCCCGGTGATTTTGCTCGCCCAGCCGGCGAAGTAGCGCAGGAAGACTACACTTTGAGCGATTTCCAGACCGCGCGAGAGGTTGATCGACTTGCCCGAGCAGAGGGTTTCGAGCTGCGCCAGCTCTTCGGCATTGGCTTCGATCAGGTCGGCCAGGCGGTTGAGCACCACCCCCTTCTGATACGGCGAAACTTCGGCCCAGGCGCCCTTGAATGCGCGCCGGGCGCTGTCCACGGCGCGGGCCACTTCGGCTTCGCTGGCCTCGGCAACCTGGCTGATGACAGCGCCAGTGGACGGGTCATGCACGTCGATCGACGGCCCCGCGTCACCCGCCAGGTACTGGCCCTCGACGAAGTGGCCATGGGGCCTGGCGAGGAACTCGACCACGGCAGGTAACAGCTGGATATCGCTCATGACATGACTCCTGGGTTGGCAGTGCAAAAGGTGTGCGGGCCGATCTTCAGGTGCCCGGCTACCCGCCTGCCAGCCCTGTCAGGCGTTTTGTCAGGGAGCCTCAAGAGAATGTCACGCTGGCCAAAGCAGCGCCGCGGGCCAGGCGGCACACTGCGATGACTGCGATTTCTGCATAACCCATAACAACATCGGAGATAGCCAATGCGTCGCGTCGACAGGCTCAGCATCTCGGCGGCCCTGGCCTTGGCCCTGGCCGCAAGCACCAGCGCGGTGCGGGCCGAGCTGCCCGCCGAAGAGATCGGCAAGAACACCCTGCCGTTCCCCCCGGACCCTCACCGTGTCTACATCCTTGATGTGGACTTCAAGAACCCCATCGCCGGCAAGGTGGTGGTGGTCGACCCCAAGGCCAAGCGCATGCTGGGCATGACCACCAATGCCTTCGTCGCCCCCACCGCGCTCAGCCCCGACAACCGCACCCTGTACTCGGCCAACCTGTTCTACTCGCGCGGCACCTACGGCGAGCGTACCGACGTGCTGGTGGCCTGGGACACCCAGACCCTGCGCCCGGAATGGGAAGTGGTACTGCCGGCCAAGCGCGCCAGCACCCTGACCGAGAAATACGCCATGGGCATCAGCGCCGACAGCAAGCTGGCCTATGTCTTCAACCTCACCCCGTCCACTTCAGTGACCGTAGTCGACACCCAAGCGCGCAAGGTCGCCAGCGAAGTGGCCATCAGCGGCTGCGTGCTCAACTACCCGGTGGGCAAGCGCAGCTTCGCCTCGCTGTGCGGTGATGGCCAGCTGCTGCTGGTGACCCTGGATGACCAGGGCAAGGAAGTGTCGCGCACGCAAACGCCGTTCTTCGACCCGAACAAGGTGCGCCTGAACGAGCGCGCCATCGCCAGCGGCGACACCTACTACTTCACCACTACCCGTGGCGAGGTGTACCCGGTCAGCTTCGAAGGCGGCAAGACCAAGCCCCTGCCGACCTGGTCGCTGGTCAGCGACGAAGAGCGCAAGCAAGGCTGGGCCCCAGGTGGCTGGCAGGCACTGGCCCTGGCCCCCGGCCTGAATCGCCTGTATGCGCTGATGCACGATCAGCACACCGACGGCAAATGGGAAGACCCGAGCACCACCATCTGGTCGTTCGACCTCAAGACCGGCAAGAAGCTCGGCACCCTCGAATCGCCGAAACCGGTGTGGAGCCTGCAGGCCAGCCACGACAAGACGCCGATCCTGGTGGCCACCGACCTGGAAGGCGGCGTGCAGTTCTTCGACCTGGCCAGCGGCAAGCACACCGGCGCGATGGATCAGATCGCCGACACGCCCGTGCTCACCCTGGCCCCTTGGTAAACAGGAGACACGACCATGCTCGACCCTGTCCTGGTGATAGCCGCCAGTACCGCACTGGCGGCGCTGCTGGCCAGCGCTGCCAGCCACAAGCTGCGTGACTGGCGCGCCTTCAACGGCATCGTGCGCGCCTATCAGGTGCTGCCCAGGGCGCTGGTGCCCGGTGCAACGGCCAGCCTGGCGCTGGCGGAGCTTGCCCTGGCGCTGGCCCTGCTGCTGCCCACTTGGCGCAGCCTGGCGGCGCTTGGCGTGGTGCTGCTGATGGCGCTGTACGCCAGCGCCATCGGCCTCAACCTGTGGCGCGGGCGCCGCGACATCGACTGCGGCTGCTCAGGCCCAGGCGCTGCGCAGCCGCTGCGCCCGGTACTGCTGCTGCGCAACCTGGTGATTGCCCTGCTTGCGGGCCTTGCGGCCTGGCCCATGGCCGAACGCGCTCTGGGCGCGCTGGATATCTTCGTGGTGATCGCGGCCGGTGCCGTGGCGCTGCTGATTCATGTAGCGGTGGATGGCCTGCTGGCCAACCAGCCGCGTCTTGCCAAATTGACTGGGAGATAACCCCATGCAACTGCTTATCGCATCGAACATCCTGCTCTGGCTGCTGCTGATCGCCGTGGCCTTCATCGTCATGGCCCTGGTGCGCCAGATCGGCGTGCTGCACGGACGCATCGCCCCGGCGGGCGCGCTGATGGTGGACAAGGGCGTCACCGTCAACGATCCGGCCCCACAAGTGACCGCCGCCGACCGCCACGGCCGCCCGGTGAACATTGGTTACCGCAGCGAGCGTTCGCAGCTGCTGTTCTTCCTCGCCCCCGGCTGCCCGGTGTGCAAGTCGCTGCTGCCGGCGGTGAAGTCGATCGCCAAGGACAACAGCGGCGAGCTGGACGTGATCTACGTCAGCGACGGCGACTTCGCCGAACAGCAGGCGCTGATCGAGGCCAACGGCTTGCAGCAGGCCACCTACGTGGTCGGTCCGGAAATCGGCATGACCTACCAGATCGGCAAGCTGCCTTACGCCGTGCTGATCGACTCGGCCGGCACCCTGCGCGCCAAAGGCCTGGTGAACTCCCGCGAACACCTCGACAGCCTGTTCGAGACCGTGCACCTGGGCAGCGCCAGCCTGCAGCACTACCTGCATGGCGAGCACAAGCACGACCACGCCCATGACCACGCCCACCCCCACAGCGCGCAGCACTGATCGCGGAGCACACCATGAGTTTTCTCGACAAACTGTTTGAACGCTCCAGCCGCCATGTCGCCGACACCACCTCGCGGCGCAAGGTGCTGGCGCGCCTCGGCTCGCTGATCGTGGCCGGCGCCGCCCTGCCGGTGCTGCTGCCGATCGACCGCACCGCCAAGGCGCTGGCTGCCGATGAGCCGAAGATGGGCGACCCGGGCGACCCAACCAGCTGCGACTACTGGCGCAACTGTTCGATCGATGGCTTCCTCTGCTCGTGCTGCGGCGGCTCGATCACCTCCTGCCCGCCAGGCACCGATGCCTCCCTGGTGACCTGGATCGGCACCTGCCGCAACCCGGCCGATGGCAAGAACTACATCATCTCGTACAACGACTGCTGCGGTAAGCACGCCTGCGGCCAGTGCGCCTGCTCGCGCAACGATGACGAACAGCCGCTGTATCGGCCATTCAACAACAACGACATCAACTGGTGCCTGGGGGCCGAGTCGAAGATCTACAACTGCACCGTCACCATCATCCGCGGCGTGGCGGTGTAGGGCCATGAAGGGTGTGACGGCGCTTCTGCTGCTGTGCCTGCTGGCGCCACTGGCCCAGGCCAGAACCCTGCCCAACCCCAACCAGCGCCCGGCACCGGGCAACGAGGTGCCGCCGGTGCCGATTGCCCAGGCCGGGTACTCGACGCCGGTGAACTACCAGTTGCAGTGCGCCGGCTGTCACCGCGACCACGGCGAAGGGTCGGCGGCCAACGACACACCGCGCATGCAGGGTTTTGTCGGCAACTTCCTGAAAGTACCGGGTGGGCGCGAATTCCTGGTGCGGGTGCCAGGGATTTCCCAGTCGGCGCTGAACGATCAGCAGATTGCCGACCTGCTCAACTGGCTGCTGGCCAAGGATGGGATGGCGGGCGACAGCACGCCGCAACAGTGGCAACCCTACAGCGGTGAAGAAGTGCAGCGGGTGCGCCATAACAGCATGCTCAACCTGCCCCATGTGCGGGCCGGGTTGATCGAAGCGATGCAGGCCAAGGGGATCGTCATCAGCGACGGGCTTGGCCACTGAATCACGCAAGCGTTGTGCCTTCAGCCCGCTCGGTCAGCGGGCTTTTTTTTGCCTTCGAGGGCCCTATCGCCGGCAAGCCGGCTCCCACAGAGGACCGCGCGGTGCTTTTCCTGTGGGACCTGGCTTGCCAGCGAGAGGGCCCTCGATAAAAAGACAAAACGATCTAAAAATATAAATTCTTATTCTTTTTTATTTGGTTAAAACTGCTCTATAACTTTCCCAACTGTACAGCCGCCAACACCCGGCCAACTGTCTGCAGCGCAACACCGAATCAACATCCAACGCCCACAAGGCAACACTGGTCGCGGCCACCAATGGTGCGCAACCTGTTGATTCATAACAATATTCAAACCCGGCACGACGATTGCTCAAGCAAAGTCCCGCTTAACTGAACCGGAGACCTGCCATGAGCGCCCCCCTGAACGTCGTTGCCCTGTCCGGCGGCACCAGCCGCCCTTCGCGTACCCTGGCCCTGACCGAGGCCATCCTCGCCGAACTCGGCCAGCACCTGAACATCAAGCCCCACCTGATCGAGCTGGGCGACATCGCCCGCCCCCTGGGCGCCGCGCTGTGGCGCAGCGAACTGCCGGAGTCCGTGGAGCAACAGCTGCGCCTAGTGGAAAAGGCCGACCTGTTGGTGGTGGCCTCGCCGGTCTACCGCGGCAGCTTCCCAGGCCACTTCAAGCACTTGTTCGACCTGATCGGCCAGGATGCCCTGGTTGACACCCCCGTGTTGCTGGCCGCCACCGGCGGCAGCGAACGCCACGCCCTGGTGCTGGACCACCAGCTGCGCCCGCTGTTCAGCTTCCTCCAGGCTCTGACCCTGCCGATCGGCGTGTATGCAAGCCAGGCCGAGCTGGCCGACTACCAAGTGTCCAGTGAGGGCTTGAACGCCCGCATCCGCCTCGCCGCCGAGCGCGCCGTGCCGTTGTTCGGCGCCCACCACGCGCTGCGCAAGAGCGCCTGAGGAGCGGCCATGAATGCACCGGTAACCCCTGCCCAGCGCCCCGCCCTGGCGATTGCCCGCGAACTGGCCGGGCAGTTCGCCCACAGCGCCGTCGAGCGTGACGAACGCGGCGGCACGCCCAAGGCTGAGCGCGACGCGTTGCGCGCCAGCGGCCTGCTGTCGCTGGCGATTCCGCAGGCCTTCGGCGGCCAGGGCGCCAGCTGGCAGCAAACCTTCGAGGTGGTGCGCGAGTTCGCCCGCGTCGACAGCTCGCTGGCGCACGTGTTCGGCTTCCATCACCTGATGCTGGCCACCGTGCGCCTGTTTTCGCGCCCCGAACAGTGGCAGCCGTGGTTCGAACAGACCGCGCGCAAGCACTGGTTCTGGGGCAACGCGCTCAACCCACTGGACACCCGCACGGTGGTCAAGCACTTCGATGGCTGGTGCGAGTTTTCCGGCAAGAAGAGCTTCTGCTCCGGCGCCAGCGACTCGGAAATGCTGATTGCCTCGGCCGTGGACGAACGCGCCGGCGGCAAGCTGCTGATTGCCGCGATCCCCAGTGGCCGCACCGGCATCACCCTGCACAACGACTGGAACAACATCGGCCAGCGCCAGACCGACAGTGGCAGCGCCACCTTCGAACGGGTGCGGGTCGAGCTGGGTGAACTGCTGCTCGACCCCGGCCCGCTGAGCACCCCGTTCGCCGCCCTGCGCCCGCTGATCGCGCAGCTGCATTTCGCCAACCTGTTCCTCGGCATCGCCGAAGGCGCATTCGACGAAGCCCGCCAGTACACGCTCAAGGAAAGCCGGCCGTGGTTCCGTTCAGGCGCCACCAGTACCGCCGACGACCCTTATGTACTGCGCCACTACGGCGAATTCTGGGTCGGCCTGGAAAGCATGCGGCTGCTGATCGAACGGGCCGCTGAGCAACTGGACCGGGCCTGGGCCAAGGAGCATGCGCTCAGCGCCGAAGAACGCGGCGACCTGGCCCTGGCCATCGGTACCGCCAAGGTCGCGGCCACCCGCCACGGCCTGGACATCTGCAACCGCCTGTTCGAAGTCACCGGCGCCCGCGCCACCCACGCTTCGCTGCGCTTCGACCGCCATTGGCGCAACCTGAGAACGCAAACCCTGCACGACCCGGTGGATTACCGCATCCACGAGCTCGGCGAGTGGGCTCTCAGCGGCAAGCGCCCTGCCCCATCCTTCTATTCCTAAGGATCGCCCATGCAATTGCTGACCCTCCCCCCGTCCCCGCAACTGGCTACCTCGATCAGGGCGACCGCACAGGTCTTCGAAGACCCTAAATCGCAGGCGCTGCTCGCCCACCTGCAACAGGTCGCCCCCAGTGAGGCCAGCGTCCTGATCATCGGCGAAACCGGCACGGGCAAGGAGCTGGTCGCGCGCCATATCCACAACCTCAGCGGCCGCCGCAACGGCCCATTCGTGGCAGTCAACTGCGGTGCGTTCTCCGAGTCGCTGGTCGAGGCCGAGCTGTTCGGCCATGAAAAGGGCGCCTTCACCGGCGCCCTGGCGGCCAAGGCCGGCTGGTTCGAGGAAGCCAATGGCGGCACGCTGTTCCTCGACGAGATCGGCGACCTGCCGCTGCCGATCCAGGTCAAACTGCTGCGCGTGCTGCAAGAGCGCGAGGTGGTGCGGCTGGGGTCGCGCAAGAGCATCCCCATCAATGTGCGGGTGCTGGCGGCGACCAACGTGCAGCTGGAGAAGGCCATCAATGCCGGGCATTTCCGCGAGGACCTGTACTACCGGCTGAACGTGGTGACCCTGCAACTGCACCCACTGCGTGACCGGCCGGGGGATATCCTGCCACTGGCCCGGCACTTCATCCGTAGCTACAGCGAACGGCTGAACTACGGGCCGGTGGAGCTGAGCCCCAAGGCCCAGGCCAAGCTGGTCGAATACAGCTGGCCGGGCAATATTCGCGAGCTGGAGAACGTGATTCATCACAGCCTGCTGACGTGCGGTGACGGGCTGGTGCAGGCGCAGGATCTGCGTCTGTCCAACCTGCGCCTGGAGCGGCAGGAGGAGGAAACCGTGAGCAATGGCGTGGATGACCTGCTGCTGCAGGCGTTCAGCCGTTTGTACGAGGAGCAGCCTGGGGATTTGTACGAGAAGGTCGAGAATGCGTTACTGCGCTCGGCGTATCACTTCTGCCATTACAACCAAGTGCATACCGCGCAGTTGCTGGGGTTGTCACGCAACGTCACGCGTACGCGGCTGATTGCGATCGGAGAGCTGGTGGTGAACAAGCGGCGGGTGCAGGAAGAACAGGTAGTGGATGCTCGGGTGGTGCGGTTGTCGATCTGAGGTTTGCAGAGCCCTATCGCCGGCAAGCCGGCCCCCACAAGTGAAGCGCCGATCTCAAGCGCTGCACTGTACCTGTGGGAGCCGGCTTGCCGGCGATAGGGCCAGCAAAAGCACTACGAATATCAGGTCCGATCACCTCCATGATCATCCCCGACATCATGATTGACCCCATCATCCGCGCCATGCCCTACTCCATGAGCCTCACCTACATCGTGGTTGGCTTCGTGGTTGGCTTCGTGGTTCGCTTCGTGATTAGCCTCGTGGTTGGCTTCATGGTTCGCTTCGTGGTTAGCCTCATGGTTGGCCCCATCATCAGCCCCATTACGCCCACTTTCACCGCGGCCTGAACTGGCATGGCCACCACCATCACCGCTGTGGCCGCTACCGCCACTGCCGTGACCTCCGCCACCGCTGCCACCACCGCCACCGCCGTGGCCGCCACCACCGCTGCCGCCACCTCCACCGCCGCCGTGACCGCCGCCTCCACCGCCATGGCCGCCGCCACCGCCGCCGCCATCTTTCGCATACGCGCTGGACCCGCCGAGAGAGTCAGGCACCAGTACCGTCGTTGCCGACAGTACCGCGCCGATGGCCAGCGCCAACAGACATTGCTTGAGCATGATGAGCCTCCGCTTGGAGTTGCACGGGCTGCACAACGCACCCGTGATGTCCGGCCCCCCCATGGGGCGACCTGCCAACCAGCGCGGCCTTCCATCACCGGTGAACGAGATCCATCATGGCCTGCTGGCCGAATATTTCTAAATATTTCGTAAGTAGTGAGCGTAGCCCCCGATCGCACGTGCAGGCGACCGGCCATCCGATGGTCAGTTGGCCAAGCGCCGGAACACCCACGCCGACAGCCCGCACATCGCCGCGCACAACAGCATCACTGTGGTGATATCCGCCACCGACGTTTCGCTGCGCCCGTCAGCACCGGCCAATACGCCCAACAACAACCCGGCCAGGCTGACCGACAGCGCCATGGTCAACTGCACCGACATCGCCGACAACGAACTGGCGGCCGCCGAGCGCTCGCCGGGCACATCCTGGTAGCTTGCCGCACCCAAGGTGGAGAACTGCAACGAGCGTACCAACCCCGCAGCAAACAGCACCAAGGCCATCAGCCACACCGCCGTGTCGCGGTCAAACCCGGCGCACAGGGCGATGCCGGCGCCACTGAGCACAGCGTTGCAGCTCAGTACCCGCCGATAGCCGTAGCGGCGCACCAGCGGTACGGCCAGCAACTTCATCAACAGCGCACCGACACCGCCACTGACCACCAGCCACCCGGCGGCCAACGGGCTCATGCCCAGGCAGTTCTGCAACAGCAACACGATCAGGAACGGTTGCGCCGCCGAGCCCAGGCGAAACAGCCCGCCGCCTGCCTGGGCTACGCCGAAACTGCGCAGGCGCAGCAGCGAGAGATCGACCAATGGGTTGGGGTGATACCGCGCATGCAGCAGGTACCCCAGCGCGCATAAAACCCCACCCGCGGCCAGGGCCAACGCCCAGAGCTGGGGCAATTGCCCCAACCCCAGCGATTCCAGACCGAATACCAGCATGGCCAGGGCGCCGCCACTGAGCAGCAGGCCGCGCACGTCCAGGCGTGGCACCGGGCGTGCCGGGTAGTCCGGCACATGGCGCACGATCAGCCAGCAGCCCACCAGGCAGATCGGCAGGTTGACCAGAAAGATCCAGTGCCACGACAGCACCGTCACCAGCAAGCCGCCCAGCAGCGGCCCGAGCAACGGCCCGACCAACGCCGGCAAGGCCAACCATGACATGGCCTGGAGCAACTGCTCGCGGCTCGACCAGCGCAGGATGATCACTTGCCCCACCGGCGTCATCAGCGCCCCGGCCGCGCCCTGCAGCATGCGCCCAAGGCACAGTTGCCACAGCGTATCGGCCAGCGCGCAGGCCAGCGAGGCGCCGGTGAACAGCCCCATCGCCAGCAGCATCACCTGGCGCGGGCGAAAGCGCTCGGCCGCCCAGCC
The DNA here is from genome assembly GCF_033095865.1 of Pseudomonas sp. KU43P. Lineage (NCBI taxonomy): Bacteria > Pseudomonadati > Pseudomonadota > Gammaproteobacteria > Pseudomonadales > Pseudomonadaceae > Pseudomonas > Pseudomonas sp. KU43P. The sequence continues at coordinate 3,454,611 of NZ_AP019365.1, forward strand.
GCTGACCGGCACACACAACGCCAGCGCGAGCATGTACAGCGACACCACCAGGTTCATACGCAGGCCTGGCTCGCCGAAATCGGCGGCCATCTGCGGCAAGGCGGTCATCACGGCGGTGCTGTCGAGCAGCTCCATGAACAGCGCGGCACCGATGATCACCGGCACCCGGGCGCTTTGCACATGGCCGGCCAGTAAGGCCGGCTGGGCGGTCAAAACAGCCCCGAAACAGGCGGCTGGGTACCCTTGAGTTGCCAGGCGCCGACCACGGCAGCCTTCCATTGACGCGGGTTGTGGTTGGCCACTGTGCGTGCGTTGCGCCAGTGCCGGTCGAGGTTGTGCTGGCGGCCGGTAGTGGAGGCGCCGCCCACGTCGAACAGCGTCTCGGCCGCCTTGAGCGCCAGCTCCGCGACCAGGTACTGGGCCTGTGCCACCTCGATGGCGGCCTGCTCCACGGCGGCCTCATCCAGGTTTGCCGCCCAGGCCTTGTCGATGGTCGCAGCGGCCCTGAGCACCAGCGCTTCGGCACCATAGGCGCGGGCCGCGATATCGCCTACCGACAGTTCGACATAAGGGTCATCCACCGAACGGCTGGCCGTGCTGTGCTTGATCGGCCGGGCGTGTTCACGGGCAAAGCGCGTGGCATCGTTCAGCGCGTTGCGAGCTATGCCAGCCAGCACTGTGCCCAGGAACAATTGCAGGAATGGTGTGACGAGCGTGCGCTTGCCCTCCTCCACGGTCCGCGTGCGAATGTCGCTGGCCTCGACCCGTACATTGCGCAGGTGGGTGGTGCCGCTGGCAGTCAGGCGCTGGCCCATGGCGTCGAAATCGTCGACCAGTTCCAGGCCCTCGCGCTCACGCGGCAGGATGAACGACACCGGCTGCTCGTCCTCGTCCAGCGCCACGGCGCTGACGTAATGGGCGAAGAGCGCGCCGGTGCTGTAGAACTTGCTGCCATTGGCGCGAAAGTGCTCACCCTCGCGCACCAGGCGCGCGGCGATGGCGCCATTGGCGCCGCCCACTTCCCAGCCGGCGTTGCCGATCACTGCACCGTCCAGGTAGCGGGCGAACCAGCGCTCGCGCTCCTGCTCGGCGCCGTCGGCCCGCGACACCAGCAGGCCTTCGACGAAGGCGAAACCGGGGCGCAGGGCCTGGGCGATGTTGGAGTCGGCTGAAGCGACTTGCAGCAGCAGTTCGATCACATCAGAAACGCTGCCACCTAGGCCGCCGTATTGGCTGGGAATGCGCACCGTGTAGAGACCGGCGGCGGCGAGCTGGGCGATGGCTTCGTGGGGCAACTGGCGGTCACGCTCGCGCTGGGCGGCGCCTTCGGCGATGGCGGGTAGCAGGGCCGTGATGCGGGCCTTGAGTGCGGTGATGCTGGTGGCGGGAGGTTGGGTGGGGAAGCGTTGGAAAGTGGTCATGGTTCAGTCCTTTAGATACAGCATTCAAAAATCTTTGCACGATCCCTGTGGGAGCCGGCTTGCCGGCGATAGGGCCGGTACAGCCTGCTCAAGAGGTGCTGCCTGCCCCGGCCTCATCGCCGGCAAGCCGGCTCCCACAGAGGATGGCGGTGAGCATGTGAGTCAGATGGCGATCTTCCAGAGGCGCGACTCGTCGAACAGGTCAAAGGCTTCGTGCTCCAGGTCCAGCGGCGGCACCACCAGTTCGGCGCCACTGCCGGGCAGCCGTGGCACGGCCCCCAGCAACCGCTGCGTATACTCATGCGCCGGCCGCTCGAACAACTGCTCCACCGGCGCCTGCTCCACCACCTGGCCATGGCGCATCACCAGCACCTCGTCGCTGACATGGCGAATCACCCCCAGGTCATGGGAGATGAACAGGTACGCCAGGCCCAGTTCGTCCTGCAGATCAGCCAGCAGATCGAGCACCTGAGCCTGCACCGACACATCCAGGGCCGACACCGGCTCATCGCAGATGATCAGCTTCGGCTCGCTGGCAATTGCCCGGGCAATCGCCACCCGTTGGCGCTGGCCGCCGGAAAGCTGCAACGGCCGGCGCTGCGCCAGCTCGGCCGGCAGGCGCACCTGCCCCAGCAGCACGGCAATGCGCGCAGGCCTGGCCGCCGCTTCGATACCGGCCACCTGCAGGGCGTCGTCGAGGATCTGCGCCACGCTCCAGCGCGGGTCGAAGGAGCCCAGCGGGTCCTGGTAGATCACACTGATTTCGCGACGCAACGGCCTGCGCACAGCCTCGCTCACCGCGTTGCCCGGGCGGTTCCAGGGCTGCCCGCGGTACAGCACCTCGCCCTCGTCCGGCTGCAGCAGGCCGAGGGCAATGCGTGCCACGGTGGTCTTGCCCGAGCCGGACTCGCCGACAATGCCCAGGGTGCGCCCGGCGCGCAGGGTGAAGTCGACACCCTGCACCACCTGGCGCAGCCGCCCGTCCGGGCCGAGGTAGCGCTTGCCCAGGCCGCGGCCTTCGAGCAGCACGTCGCTGTGCAAGCGCAGGCGTGGCGCACGGCGCACGCCTGCGCGCTCCGGCGACAGCCGGCTGCCGCGCGGGTGTTCGGCCGGCACCGCTGCCAGCAAGGCCTGGGTGTAGGGATGGCGAGGCTGGCGCAGCACCTGCTGCATCGGCCCCTGCTCCACCACCTCGCCATGGCGCAGCACCACTACCTCGTCGGCCAGTTGCGCCACCACCGCCAGGTCATGGCTGATGATCAGCAGCGAGGCGCCACGCGCCTTGATCTGCTGGAACACTTGCAGAATCTGCGCCTGCACCGTGGCATCCAGCGCGGTGGTGGGCTCGTCGGCAATGACCAGCGCCGGGTCGAGCGCCAAGGCACTGGCAATCAACGCCCGCTGCCTGAGGCCGCCGGACAATTGCCCAGGGCGTTGGCGCGCACGCAATTCGACATCCGGCACACCCACCCGCCCAAGCAATTCATGCACCCGCTCGGCACGGCTATGGCGGTCGCCGTACTGGTGAGCCTGCAGCACCTCGAGAATTTCCTTGCCCACCGGGCGCAACGGGTCCAGCGACACCAGCGCGTCCTGCAGCACGAAGCCGATGTCCCTGCCACGCACCGAGCGCCACTGCCGCTCGCGCAAGGCCAGCAGATCGTGGCCATCGAAACTCAGCCGACGGGCGCTCACCTGGGCCCGGGCACCGGCCAGGCCGACCAGGCTGCGGGCGCTGACACTCTTGCCAGAACCCGACTCGCCCACCAGCGCCACGCACCGGCCCGGCGCCAGGACCAGGGACAAGTCGCGCACCACGTTGCGGCCCTCGAAGGCCACGTTCAGCCCTTCGACGATCAAGGTCTTGTCACTCATGGCAGGCGGCCCTCCAGGCGTTGTTGGATATAGCGGCCAGTCACCGTGGTGGCCAAGGTGGTGAGGACGATGAACAGCCCGGGGAAGAAGGTCAGCCACCAGGCGTTGGCGATGAAGTCGCGGCCCATCGACAGCAGGGTCCCCCACTCCGGTGCCGGCGGCCGTGCGCCCAGGCCGAGGAAGCTCAGTGCCGAGGCCCAGACGATGGCCTGGCCGACGCCCATGGTCAGCGTGACCAGCAGCGGCCGCATGGCGTTGGGCAGCAGTTGGCGCAACACGATGCGCGAGGTCGAATGGCCCAGGGCCCGCGCCGCTTCGATGTAGCCGGCATTGCGCACCGCCAGCACCTGGCCGCGGACCATGCGTGCATAACCCGGCGCGCCACCCAGCCCGGTGGCAACGATCAGCGGGCCGACGCCACTGCCAAACACCGCCACGAACAACAGCGCCAGCACCAGGCTGGGGAAAGCGAACAGCACTTCCAGCAACCAGCCCACCGCACGGTCTACCCGTGCGCCGCCAAGGCCGCCGAGCAGGCCGAGGGTAATGGCGATGGCCATGGAAATGGCCGTGGCCGCCACACCGATCAGCAAGCTCTGCCGCGCCCCATGGATGATCCGCGCAAAGATGTCGCGGCCCGACTGGTCGGTGCCCAGCCAATGCGCCCAGCTCGGCGCCTGGAAGGCGTCACGCGGGACGATGGCCAGCGGGTCGATACGGGTGAACAACCCCGGCGCCAAGGCTGCCAGCAGCAAGCCGAGGAGGAACAGGATGGCCAGGCTGGCACCCAGCGGTGGCAGTTTCAGAGACCGTTGCCGGCGCTGCGGCGCCAGCGCCTGGTCGAGGGTAAGGTCTGTCATGCTGCGGCCTCCTGTTGCCGAGGGTCGATCCACTGATAGAGCAGGTCGACCAGAATGTTCGCCAGCACATAGCCAGCCGCCACCACCAGGCTGATGCCGATCACCAGCGGCAGGTCCTGGGCCTGCACGGCCTGGTACAGCTGCCGGCCCACGCCCTTGCGCGAGAAGATCACTTCGCACACCACCGCGCCGCTGATCAGCGCACCGATGGCCCAACCCGACAGCGACACGCCCGGCAGCAAGGCGTGGCGCAGGGCATGGCGAAAGCGCACGGCCAGGTCGCTCAGGCCACGGGTGCGGGCGGTGAGCACGAAGGGTTGTTCGAGGGTCAGTTCCAGCGATTCGCGGGTGACCTGGGCGATGAAGCCGGCCAGCGGAATCGCCAGCGAGAAGGCCGGCAGTACCAAGCTGGCGAAGCTGTCACTGCCTGCCGGCGGGAACCAACGCAGGCCGAAGGCGAACACCGCCAGCAGCACCACCCCCAGCCAGAAGTGCGGCAAGGCCGCGCTCAGGGTTTCTGCCAGCGAAGCGAGGCCACCGACCAGCCTGCCGCGCCCAGCGGTGACCACGGTCAGCAGCAGTACCAATAGCCAGGCGAGCACCAGGGCCGCGACGGTCAGCTCCAGGGTCGCGCCGCCTTGCTCGGCCAGCACACGGGTAACGGGCAGGTGCTGCGAATACGACACCCCGAGGTCGCCTTGCAGCAGGCGCCCGAGGTAGCACACGTATTGCACCGCCAAAGGCTTGTCCAGGCCGTATTCCTGGCGCGCGGCCTCGATGGCTTCAGGCGTCGGGTTGCCGCTGGGGCCTCCGAGAATCGCCAGCACCGGGTCACCGGGCATCAGGCGCAGGGCGAAAAAAGTCAGGGTCGCCACCGCCCACAGCACCAGCACACCACCGCCCAGGCGGATGGCGGCGCGTCGGCCCAGGGCGGCCAGGCGTTCACGGCGCGGGTCGGTCACGGCAAGCGCGGTCGTACTCATTTGTTCACCCATGCGTCATAGAGGTAGGTCACCGCCAGCGAAGGCTCCAGGCGCACGCCGTGGGCGGTCTTGTAGATGCCCAGGCGCGTGCTTTGCGGGTAGGTGGTGAGTTGCAGGTACTGCGCGGCGGCCTGTTGCTGGGCCTGCAGGTAGCGTTGCCGGCGCAAGTCGGGGTCCTGGGTGGCCAGGGCGCTGTCGAGCAGCGCGTCGAACGCGGGGTCGGCGTAACCGGAGGAGTTCTGGTGATAGCCTCCTACCCCTGCGGGCTGCACGAAGGCGGTGGTGAAGATGATGCGCAGCACATCGGGGGTGTTGGTGTTCCAGTAGCCGATGCGAATGTCGTAATCCCAGGCGGCCTGGCGAGCCGTGACCTGGGCGTCGCTCATCTGGTCGAGCACCAATTCCAGGCCTGCCTGGCGGGTGGTGGCCTGCACCTGCTCCCAGAGGGTCAGTTCCGACGGCGAGGTGCGTGCGCCGATCAGCACCACGGCGCGCAGGCGCTGGCCGTTGCGGGTCCGGTAACCCTCGCTGTCACGGCCGATCCAGCCGGCTTCGTCGAGCAGCTTGGCGGCGCGGGCCGGGTCGTAGTCCTGGCTGCGCTCGAAGTCGCTGCTGTAGAACGGCGTGGCCACGCTGAGCGGCCCGCCGGCACGGGGGAACTCGCCGAAGTACACGCTCTTGAGTGCGCCCTCGACGTCCGCACTGCGCACAAAAGCTTCGCGCACACGGATATCGTCGAACGGCGCACGGCGCAGGTTGAAGGTGCCGTTGGTGGGGTTGCCGGGGCGCTGGGCGATGATCAGGTTGACGTCCGGGTTGCGCCGCGCCGCCTCGTGCGACTCCGGTGGCAGCGTCTCGATCACGTCCACCTCCCCCGCCTGCAGCGAGGCGAAGCGCACCGACGGTTCCTGGATGAACTTCCAGACGATGCGCTCGAGGTAGGCCGGCCCCTGGTGCTGCGCGGTCGGCGGTGCCCAGTTGTAGTCCGGGTTGCGCACCAGCTCCACCTGGTTCTGCCGGTCCCAGCGCACCACCTTGAACGGTCCGCTGCCGACTGGGCTTTCGCAGTTTTCGTCGCGGCTACGGGTGAGCGCGGTGGGCGACTGGATGCCGAGAAAGCTCTGGGCCAGTACTTCGAGGAAGGCGGCGTAAGGTGTGGCCAGGGTGACCCGGGCGGTGTAGTTGTCGAGAACCTCGGTGCCTCGGTACTGGCGAATGTAACCGCCGGCAGTGCTGGACTGGGTCTTGGGGTTGGCCATGTGGTCGAGGTTGGCTTTCACCGCCTCGGCGTTGAAGGGCGTGCCGTCGGTGAAGTGCACGTCACGGCGCAGGTGGAAGGTGTAGTGCAGGCCGTCGGGCGAGACTTCCCAGCTTGAAGCGAGCCAGGGGCCGATCTGACCGGTGCTGTCCATCGATACCAGCGAGTCGAGGTATTGCTGGGCGACGAACACCTGGGGCATGTCGCCGGCCACGTGCGGGTCCAGGCAGGTGGGTTCGCGGTCGGTGGCGTAGACCAGCGTGCCGCCCGGTTGCGGTTGGGTGCTTTGCGCGGTGGGTTGCTCGCTGCGTTCGCAGCCGAACAGCGCCAGTGAGGCGCAGAGCGGGATCAGGGGGAGGATGGGTCGGTTCAAGGTCGCTCCTGCGGGGACTGGGCTTTGGTAGGCCTGTTGCAGGAGTTGTGCCGGGTTCAAAGGGTTGATTTTGTTGGGGTTTGGCGGATGGGTGGTGCTGGTGCGAGGGCAAAGTGTGTGGGGGGTGTTGGTAGGGCAACAGTCTGTTCCTGGCAAGCCAGCTCCCACATCGACCCCGTGGGCGCTGGCGATCCCTGTGGGAGCCGGCTTGCCGGCGATAGGGCCAGCCCAGCCAACACATCACTCAAGCCCTAGTGCAAAGTCCTAGGCTCAACCGGCATCTGCACCTGAATCAACATGGACTCAAGCATCACCCGCAGCGCCTCCACTTCATGCATCGACGCCATCATCAGAATCGAAGCGGGCGATTTGGGCTGTAGCAGAAGGGCCTGGTGCATCACGGTCTGCGCGCACAGGGCGTAGTCCGTGGCCTGGATGAGGGTGTCTTCGAGGGAATGGTTGTACGGGGGATCAGGGACAATTTTCAGCATGCCTAAACCTCTGTAGTGGGGCCGACACCTGATGGTTTGCGCCTATGAAATCGAGCGCCGCCCGCGCGGCGCATCGCGGATGAATCCGCTCTTACATTTGTTGCAACGTGCCACGGCCTGTCAGGCCAGGGTTGTCCTCAGTGTTCAAGGTGCTGCCACTGGCCCTATCGCCTGCAAGCCGGCTCCCCCAGGGTGCGGCTGGCGATAGGGCCAGTGGCTTCAGACAGCAATCCGGCTGACCCAGCGTGGCTGCGCCGGCGGCAGGTGGGGCACGGCATCGAGCAAGGCGCGGGTATAGGCATGGCGCGGGTGGCGCAGCACCTGCTCGGCGCTGCCCTGCTCCACCACCCGGCCGCCGTGCATCACCAGCACCTGGTCGCTCACCTGCTCCACCACGCCAAGGTCATGGGAGATGAAAATGCACGCCAGATTCAGCTCGGCCTTGAGCTCGGCCAGCAGCGCCAGAATCCGCGCCTGCACCGACACATCCAGCGCCGACACCGGTTCATCCAGCACCAGTACGCGCGGCTTCATGGCCAGCGCGCGAGCGATTGCGATGCGCTGGCGCTGCCCACCGGACAGCTCCAGCGGGCGCCGGTCAAGCAGCGCTGAGGGCAGGTGCACCCGCTCCAGCAGCGCCGCCGACTCGGTGCGCCGCAAACCTCGAGGTACCCCGGCCTGGGCCAGCGCTTCGGACAGCACCCGCAACACGGTGTAGCGCGGGTCGAACGACGCCAGCGGGTCCTGGAACACCACCTGGATGCCCTGCCTCACCTGGCGCTGCTGTTCGGCCGTGAGCGCCAGCCAGTCCTCGCCGGCGAAGTTCACGGTGCCTTGCTCCGGGCGTTCCAGGCCGAGCAGGATGCGCCCCAGGGTGCTCTTGCCCGAGCCGGACTCACCGACCACACCCAACGTCTGCCCCGCCCGCAATTGCAGCGAGACATCCTTGAGCACCGGGCGCGGCTGGCCGTCCGGGCCGATGAAGGCCTTGCCCAGGCCTCGGGCCTCGAGCAGTACCGGTTGTTCGTTCACAGGCGCCTCCACAAGCGCCAGCGCCGGCACCGTCGGCCGCTGGAAATGCACCGCCCGTGCTGCGCGCAACAGCCGCTGGGTGTAAGGGTTCTGGGGGTCCTGCAGGATCTGCTCGGCGCTGCCCTGCTCCACCACCTGGCCATGGCGCATCACCGCCACCTGATCGGCCAGGCGCGCGACTACCGCCAGGTCGTGGCTGACCATCAGCAGGCTGTTGTCACGTGCGCGCAGTTGCGCCAGCAGGTCGAGGATCTGCGCCTGTACCGTGGCGTCCAGCGCGGTGGTCGGCTCGTCGGCGATCAGCAGGCGCGGCTGGCAGGCAATCGCCGATGCGATCAAGGCGCGCTGGCGAAGGCCACCGGACAATTGCCACGGATACTGGCGCGCCCGCACCTCAGGTTCGGGCACGCCCACCTGGCGCAGCAGCTCCAGCACGCGCAGGCGGCGTTGTTCGGCACCTAGGCCGGTGTGCAGGAACAGCGGCTCTTCGATTTCGGCGCCGACCCGGCGCAGCGGGTCGAGCGAGCCCAGCGCATCCTGCATGACGAAGCCGACGCGGCCGCCGCGCAAGTGGCGCCAAGCCGCTTCATCGGCAGCGAGCAGGTCTTGCCCGGCAAACCCCAGGCGCTGCGCCTGTACCTGCGCTCCGGGCCCGGTCAGGCCCACCAGGGTGCGGGCCGTGACGCTCTTGCCCGAGCCGGATTCACCCACCAGCGCCAGGCACTGCCCGGCCTGCAGCTGCAGGCTCACGCCGTGCACGACGGGGATACCGTTGAAGCTCACGCGCAGGTCGCGGATATCTACCAGCGGTGGTTGTATGTCGAAAAGGCTCATGGGTGTCTGCCCTCGCTGCGGTGTAGCCAGTCACGGCCGATGGCGGTGATGGCGATAACGGTCAAGGTGATTGCCAGTGCCGGCCAGGCCATCAGCCAGGGGGCGTTGGCCATGAAGTTGCGGGCCACGGCCATCATCGCGCCCCACTCGGGCGCCGGCGGTGGTGCGCCGAAGCCGAGCAAGCTCAGCGCGGCGGCGGCGGTGATCGAGCCGCCCAGGCCGATGCAGGCCAGGATGAGTACGGGCTGCACAGCGTTGGGCAAGACATGCTCGAACACCACCACCAGCGGCCTGCGGCCCAGGGTGAGCGCGGCCTCGACAAAGCCGGCATGGCGGATGGTCAGGGTCTGGGCGCGCACCAGGCGGGCGTAGCGTGGAACCGAGGCGATGCCGACGGCGAAGATCAGGTTGCTGGTGCCCTGGCCGAACAGGGCGATGATCACCAGGGCCAACAGCAGGTCGGGAAAGGCCAGCAGGACGTCGACGGCGCGCATCAGCAGGTTGTCCAGCCAGGCGGGGGCCAGGCCTGACAGCACGCCGAGCAGCGTGCCCAGGCCGAGGCCGACCAGGGTCGCGGCCACGCCGATCAACAGCGATGGGCGGGCGCCGTGGATCAGGCGGCTGAGCACGTCGCGGCCGTTTTCGTCAGTGCCCAGCCAGAAGATGCTGCTGGGTGGGTGGTAGGCCAGGCGGGCGTCGGCGGCCAGGGGGTCGGTGGGAGATAGCCAGCCGGGGAAGATGACGGCCAGCAGCAGGAAGCCAAGAAGTGCCCAGGCCAGGTACAGGCCGGGGCGGGATAGCCAGATGGGGCGGCTGAATGAGGGAATCGAAGTTGAAACGGTCGCGTTCATGGCGGTCCTTCTGGTCTGTGGGAGCCGGCTTGCCGGCGATGCGGGCACCGCGATGGATGGCACCGGCGGCGCCGGTGATCGCCGGCTAGCCGGCTCCCACAAAAAAACATGTCGCTGCTCAGAAAGCGCTAGGGCGCCGGGTTGGGGATGCGCCGGTGCACGGCCTGCAGCTTGGCCAGCACGTCGTCGCTCAGTTGCACGTCCAGCGCACCTAGGTTTTCCTGCAGCTGCAGCAAGGTGGTCTGCCCGGTAATCGCGCTGGCCACGAACGGCTGGTGAATGACGAAGGCCAGGGCCAGTTGCGCCGGAGTCAGCCCGTGCTCGCGGGCAATCTGCACATAGCTGGCAATGGCGCTGTTGGCCTCTTCGCTGCCATAGCGATTGAAGGTGCGGTACACCGACGACAGCCGCGAACCCTCGGGCCTTGCACCGTTCAGGTACTTGCCAGTCAACGCGCCAAACGCCAAAGGCGAATAGGCCAGCAGGCTGATGCCTTCGCGGTGGCTGAATTCCGACAGGCCGTTCTCGTACAGGCGGTTGAGCAGGCTGTAGGGGTTCTGGATGCTGGCGATGCGCGCCAGGCCCTGATTGTCGCTGTGACGCAGGAACTGCGCCACGCCCCACGGGGTTTCGTTGGACACGCCGATATGGCGCACCTTGCCAGCCTTCACCTGCTCGTCGAGCACGGCCAGGGTTTCTTCGATGGCGGCGGTTTCCGGGTGGTCGTCGGCGTAGGGGTATTCGCGCACACCGAAGAAGTTGCTGGTGCGGTCGGGCCAGTGCAGCTGGTAGAGGTCCAGGTAGTCGGTTTGCAGGCGGCGCAGGCTGCCTTCCAGGGCGGCGACGATGTTCTTGCGGTCGTGGTGCGACAGACCATCGCGGATATGCGCCTGGGCGCCGGGCTCGCGGGACGGGCCGGCGATCTTGCTGGCCAGCACCACGCGCTCGCGCTGGCCGCGGGCTTTGATCCAGTTGCCGAGAAAGCGCTCGGTGGTGGTCCAGGTTTCGGCGCGGGTGGGCGTGGGGTACATCTCGGCGGTGTCGATGAAATTGATACCGGCGGCGATGGCGGCGTCGAGTTGCTGGTGGGCGTCCTGTTCAGCGTTCTGGTGGCCCCAGGTCATGGTGCCGAGGCTGAGGAGGCTGACGTGGAGATCGGTGTGGCCTAGGCGGCGATAGTGCATGGGGATGAGTCCTTGGGTATTGGGTTGGGGTTGAGAATTTGGGGCTGCTTTGCAGCCCATCGCCGGCAAGCCGGCTCCCACAGGGTCGGCGCACATCCCGAGGGCTGCGCTGTACCTGTGGGCGATGGCGCAGCGCCCCCCTTACACAGCCGACGCGATCTCGCGCCGAGCCTCGGAAAACTGGTTCACCGCCCTGGGCAAACCCAGGTGCTCACGCAGGGTCGTGCCGCTGTACTCGGTCCTGAACAACCCGCGCTTCTGCAGCAACGGCACCACCTCCTCGACGAACACCCGCGCCCCCGATGGGAACATGTCGGGCATGATGTTGAAGCCATCCCCTGCCCCCGCCAGGAACCATTCGGCCAAGGTGTCGGCCACCTGCTCCGGTGTGCCGACCGCCAACCGATGCCCCACCAGGATCCGCCGCGAGAGCTGGCGGATGGTCAGGTTCTCGCTACGCGCCAGGTTCAACTGCGCCTCCAGGAAGCCGTGCGACCCACGCTCGAAATCCGCCACCGCACCAATGCGGTCCCACGGCAGCGGCGCATCCGGGTCCAGCTCGCGCGCATCGATACCGATGCGCCCGGCCACCTGTTGCAACAGGCCATGCTCGCCATGCCAGGCATTGAGTTCGTCGAAGCGGGCATGGGCTTCGGCCTCGGTGCTGGCAATGACGGTCGACAGCCCTGGCATGATCTTCAGGTGCTCGGGGTTGCGCCCCCAGGCCTTGGCCCGGGCCTTCATCTCGCGGTAGAAGGCCTGGCCGTCGGCCAGGGTGGTCTGGGTGGTGAAGATCGCATCGGCGTAGCGCGAGCCCAATGCCTTGCCGCCCTCGGAGGAGCCGGCCTGCACCAGCACCGGCCGGCCCTGCGGCGAGCGCGGCAGGTTCAGCGGGCCGCGCACCTGAAAATGCTGGCCCTTGAAATCCAGGGTGTGGACCTTGCGCGGGTCGGCGAAACGGCCGCCGGCGCGGTCACCGATGATCGCGTCGTCCTCCCAGCTGTCCCACAGCTTCAGGGTGACATCGACGAACTCCTCGGCTCGCCCATAGCGGTCGACATGCAGTGGCGCCCCGGTCAGGCCAAAGTTCTGCGCGGCGGCGTCACCGGCATTGGTGACCACGTTCCATGCCGCACGACCGCCGCTGATGTGGTCCAGCGAGGCGATGCGCCGGGCCAGGTTGAAGGGCTCGTTGTAGGTGCTGGAGCAGGTGGCGATCACGCCGATGCGCTCGGTGGCGGCGGCCACGGCGGTCAGTAGCACGGTCGGCTCCAGGCGCCCGCCCGGTTGGCTGGAGACGTCGGGCGGCAGGGCCGGGCCGTCGGCGAGGAAGATCGCGTCCAGGCAGCCGCGCTCGGACAGCCGTGCGATGTCCCGGTAGTAGTTGACGTCGATGTAGGCATCGATTGCCGCTTCGCCCTGGCGCCAGGCGCCTGAGTGCGAGCCGAAGCCGAGGATGTTCATGCCCAGGCTCATCTGTTTGTTGCTCATCGTGCTGCTCCTGTTCAGACCGCGCTGGCTTCGTCGCCGCTGCCCTGCCCTTCACTGGCGGCGGCGTGCCGGGCACGCCAGGCCTGGGCCGGGCTGATGCCATTGAGGTAGTAGTTGCCCAGCGCCTGTTCGCGCTGGATCGCCGGGTTGTGCGAGGCCAGGGTACGGGCGTTGCGCCAGTGCCGGTCGAGGCTGCGGGCGCTGCTGGTGGCCGAGGCGCCACCGACTTCGAAGAGCAAGGTGCTGGCCTCCAGCACCTGCGGCAGGACGACCTGCTGGGCCTGGAAGGTGTGGATTTCGGCGTCGGTGTACAGCTGCTCGGGCACTTCGCCGACCTGGCCTGCTGCGTACACCGCCTGCAGGCTCTGGCCCACGGCGCTGACCTGCGCCTCGGCGGCGAAGGCCAGGCTGGCCAGGCGGCCCACCACCGCCTGCACCAGCGGGTCTGCGGCGGGCTGCGACTGGCCAGGCACGCCGAAGGTGCGGGTACGGCCCTGGACGAAGGCCACGGCATCGGCGAGCACGGCGCGGCTGATGCCGGCCAGGGTGGCCAGGTGCACGGCCTGGTAGAAGGCGGTGAGGTAGGACTCGGCGCGCAGCTCGCCCTTGGCGAAGCGGCGCAGCAGGTGCTCGGCCGGCACGCTGACCTGGGCGAAACGGGTGGTGCCGCTGCCGGTCAGGCGCTGGCCGAAGCCATCCCAGTCATCGACCCGCTCCACGCCCGGGGCACGGGTGGGCACCGCCAGGCTGACGAAGTCCTCGCCATGGTTGGCCACCGCCGCCACCCAGTCGGCGTACAGGGTGCCGGTGCAGTAGTACTTCTCGCCGTCCAGGCGGTAGCCCGCTTCACTGTCGCTCAGTTGCACGGTATTGCCGGTGCTGTCGGTACGCTCGGCCATGGCCGCGCCCCACAGCTCACCGGCCACCACGCGGGCAAACCAGTAGTCTTGCGAGGCGGCGTCGTTGGAGGCCAACCGCCCTTCGACGAAACCGAAGTGGGCGCGGAAGATCTGCGGCAGGTTGGAGTCGGCCTGGCCCAGGCGCACCAGCTGGCGCAGCAACTGCGGCAGGCTGGCGCCGAGGCCACCGTGGCTGCGCGGTACGCGGAGGGCGCCGAGGCCGGCTTCGCGCAGCCAGGCCAGCGGCTCATGGGCCAGCGTGCGCTGCTGCTCGCGGGCCACCGCGCCTTCGGCGATGCGGGCGTAGAGGGGCGCGAAGCGGGCGTCCAGTTCGGCGTCGGTCAAGGGTGTGAGGCTCATGGGGTTTCCTTTCTCTTCAATTCAGGGGCGCGTGGTGCGCGGGTCGATGGCCTGGGTCGCCAGGTCCACCAGCAGGTTCACCAGCACATAGAGGGCGGCTGCCAGCAGGGTCACGCCGAGTACCAGCGGCACATCCTTGTTGGCGGTGGCGTCGAGCATCAGCCGGCCGATGCCCTGGCGGCCGAAGAGCAGCTCCAGCACCACCGCGCCACCGAGCAGGCTGGCGAAGACGTAGCCGGCCAGGGTCACCAGTGGCACCAGGGCGTGGCGCAAGGCATGGCGCAAACGCACGGCGGTGTCGGACAGGCCGCGAGCGCGGGCCTGGGTGATGAAGGGTTGTTCCAGCACCTGCTCCAGCGACTGACGCAGCACCTGGGCCAGCACCGCGGCAATCGGCAGCGCCAGGGCCAGGCTCGGCAGCACCAGCGAGCGCCAGCCACGCGAGCCGGAGGGCGGCAGCAGGTGGAAGTAGAAGGCGAACACCAGCAGCAACAGCGTGCCGATAACGAAGTTGGGCGCCGACGACAGCACCAGCTCGACCCCCGACACCAGCGCCCGCAGGCGGCGACCCCGGTTGGCGGTGAGCAGGGCCGACACCAGCGCGATCAGCACGGCCAGCAAGGCCGCGCTGCTGGCCAGGGCCAGGGTCGCGCCGAGCTGTTCGGCAATCGCCTGGCCGACCGGGATGCGCAGCCGGTACGACTCGCCCAGGTCGGCGCTGGCCAGGCGTGCCAAGTAGTGGCCGTACTGCTGCCACAACGGCAGGTCGAGGCCATATTCGGCGCGCACCTGGGCGAGCATTTCCGGGGTCGGCATGGCGTCCGGGCCGCCGAGGATCGCCAGGGCGGTATCGCCGCCGCTGTACTGCACGCCAAGGAAGGTCAGGCTGGCCGCCGCCCACAGCACGATGAGGCCATCGCGCAGACGGCGCAGCAGGGTTGCCAGCAGTTTCATGGTTGCTCCTTGGCCAGCCAGACGCTGGTGAACAGGGGGACGTTGTGCGAGCCGTCGAACAGCACGCCACCCACGGCGTTGCGGTAGGCCAGCAGCATCTGGCTCTCCACCGAGGGCACGGCCGGCACGGTTTCGCCCAGGCGTTGCTGGGCCTGGCGATACAGCGCGCGGCGTTGCACCGGGTCGGTGCTGCGGCGGGCGTCGCCGAGCAGCTGGTCGAGGGTGCTATCGCGAAAATGCCCGACGTTCTGCCCGAGCATCCGCGCGGTGGGGATCGACTGGCTGTGGTAGAGGATGTACAGGCCGTCGGCGGTGTTGGTGTGCCAGTAGCCGCCGCCGATGGCGTCGAACTCGCCGGCGTAGCGCAGCGTCATGACCTTGGTGATCGGCAGCAGCTCGATGCGCAGGTCGAAGCCGACCTTGCGCAGGTCGGCCTGGGCGGCCACCGAGACATTGGCGGGGAACGCGGGGTTGTCGTAGGTCAGCAAGGTGGCGCCCAGGCGCCGCCCTTCGCGGGTGCGAAAACCCTGGCT
Source organism: Pseudomonas sp. KU43P (assembly GCF_033095865.1). Taxonomy (NCBI): domain Bacteria; kingdom Pseudomonadati; phylum Pseudomonadota; class Gammaproteobacteria; order Pseudomonadales; family Pseudomonadaceae; genus Pseudomonas; species Pseudomonas sp. KU43P. The sequence goes on from NZ_AP019365.1 coordinate 3,470,010, forward strand.
GTCGCGGCCGGTCCAGCCGGCGGCGTCGAGCAGTCGGCCGGCTTCGGCCGGGTCGAAGGCCAGGGCGTCGCGGGCCACGGGGTCGTAGCCGGGGGTGTTGACGGCGAGGAAGTCGCCTTTGGCCAGGTACTCGCCGAAGCCGGAAATCCAGGCCAGGCCGTTGCGGTCGATGGCCTTGGCCACCGCCTGGCGCACGCGCACATCGTCGAACGGTGGGCGCTCGACATTGAAGGTGATGCTGCGCACCGGGTTGCCCTTGCGGATGCGGTTGCGCAGGGTCAGGTTCGGGTTGGCGCGGATCGCCGCGGCATTCTGCGCCGGTGCGTCCAGGGCCATGTCGCTGACGGCGGCTTCGAGCGAGGTGTAGCGGATCATTGCCTCGGGCACGTAGCTCAGCTCGATGCCGTCGAGGTAGGCCTCGCCTGTATGGCCGGTGGCAGGCGGGGCCCAGCGGTAGCCGGGCCGGCGGGCGAAACTGGCACGCTGGTCGCGTACCCAGCCGGTCAGCACGAAGGGGCCGGTGCCAATGGGCTGGCTGGCGATGCTGTTGGGCGCGTCGAGGATCTGTCGGGGCGAGATCATGCCCAGCCAGGCTTGAGACAGCACATCGAGAAAGGGTGCGTAGGGGGTACGCAAGTTCGCTTCGAAGGTGTATTCGTCGACCACCCGGCCTTGCAGGTAAGGGGCGATGTAGGCAGCGGCCAGCGGCGACTTGGTCTTCGGGTCGCGCATGTGCTCCAGGTTGACCCGCACCGCTTCGGCATTGAAGCGCTCGCCGTCGCTGAAGGTGACATCGTCGCGCAGGTGGAAGGTGTAGGTCAGGCCGTCGGCGCTGATGTCCCAGCTTTTTGCCAGCCACGGGGTGAGGGTGCCGTCTTCGGCCTGGTACACCAGGCAGTCGAAGAGGATGCGCCCCAGCCACTGCATGTTGCCGTTGGATTGGGCGTGGATGTCGAAGCTGCCGGCATCGCTCGACGCGGACACGCGCAAGGTGCCGCCCCGCTCGCCCACACGTTGCTCGACGAAGTCGCTGGCCGGGTAGCGAATCACGCCGTTCACCTCGCTCACTGATTCGCCCTTGAGGGTGCCGGTGGTCTTAGATGGCGTGGCAGGTGAACAGGCGGTAACTAACAACGCACTGGCCAGTAAACAGAATGTGAATAACCGGAATTTCGACTGCACAGCATTCCCTTTATATAAACGGCTACATAAAGTGCTCCTGCAGTTGTCGTGCCAGTATTTTTCGGCCTATTTATTGGGCCTTACCCAATTCCAACAGAAATAAACCGAACAAACTGTGCGGTTGCTGTTGCCAAGCAAACACTTAGCCAGCGCGGCCCCTGTAGGAGCGGATTTATCCGCGATCGCGGCAGTGGCCCCACCTCAGCAATCGCGGATAAATGCGCTCCTACAGGGCCTGCATTTCAATTTGGTAATTTGTATATAACCAGTACTGTTCTACAAACAACACCTCCACAACAAAACTTGGATCCTTGTTCACTTCATTCAATAAATAGACCGGCCACCCCCGTAACTTCCGGCACGTTGCAAGCTGGCACAGAAACTGCTCTTACTGTTTTCGACAGGCCTGACTATGCCCATAGAACGCCGAGGTACCTACGATGACTTTCAAGGAATACAACGATGCGTGCGATTCATCCTCACCCACTGCGCCTGGCCATCCGCCAGGCCGCCCTGGCCACAGCCGCCACGGCCCTGCTGGTCCCCTTCGCGGGGGCGGCTGACCAGACCCTGGGCACGGTCACCGTGCAAGGCGCCAAGCAAAGCGACGTGCAACAGGCCGCCAGCGCCCTGGCCGAAGTACCCGGTGGTACCAGCGTGGTCGACAGCGAAGAGGTCGCCAAAGGCCGCACTGCCACCCTGCAGGACACCCTCGCCTACCAGCCCGGCGTGTTCGTGCAATCCACCGGTGGCAACGACGCCGCCAAGATTTCCATCCGTGGCTCGGGTGCCAACACCTCGCCGGGCTACTTCCGTGAAGGCATCAAGTTCCTGTTCGATGGCCTGCCACTGACCGGCCCAGGCGGTACGCCCTACGAATTTCTCAATGCCAGCGGTGTGAACTACACCGAGATCCTGCGCGGCGCCAACGCCTTCCAGTACGGCGCGCTGACCCTCGGCGGCGCGGTCAATTTCGTCAACCACAGCGGCTACAGCGCCCCCGGCCTGCGCGTGCGCGCCGAGGCCGGTAGCTACCACTACCAGAAGCAGAGCATCAGCTACGGCGGCGTCGAAGGCGGCCTGGACTACTACCTGCAGGCCGACAACTACCGCAACGAGGGCTACCGCGACTACAGCCTGTCGAAGAGTTCCGGCATCGTCGCCAACGCCGGCTACCGCTTCAGCCCGAAACTGGAAACCCGCCTGCTGCTGCGCTACCGCGACGAAACCCACAACGACCCGAGCGCCACCACCCTGGACAACGCCCTGCACCACCCGCGCCGGGCCAGCGCCACCGCCGAAAGCAGCGGCGCCGGTGCACGCCGCCCCGGCAGCATCTGGGTGGGCAGCAAGACCACCTACACCTTCGACGACGATGCCCGCCTGACCTTCGGCCTGTCGTACCACGACTACCGCCACACCAACAGCCCGCGCAGCCCCAGCAACCCAAGCTACTGGGACTGGCACGACCTCGGCCTGCTGCTGGGTTATGACCGCATCGACTACCTGTTCGGCCATGAAAGCCGCAGCAACATCGCCTTCACCTCCACCCAGCACCTGCGCGGCGGGGTGAATTCGGCCAACGACGACAAGGTGTCGCTCAAGCAGGTCAACTACAAGGATTCGTTCGACCGGGTGATCGCCCTGGGCAACGACACCAACCTGGTCGACAACCTGTGGCTCACCAGTGGCGTGTCGTTCATCAACGTGCGGCGCAAGGTCAACATCGACTACGCGGTGAACCCCAACACCACCAACTTCCCGCAGCACGTGGACTACGACAACTGGAGCGTCGCCCCGCGCATCGGCCTGCGCTACGAGTTCAGCCCGGACCTGCAGGTGTTCACCAATTTCAGCCGCAGCATCGACCCGCCTGCCTCGTGGGAATACTCTGGCTCCGGCCCGACGCTGCCCTACATCCGCCCGCTTGTGGAACAGAAGGCCAACACTTTAGAGGTCGGCATCAAGGGCTCCCACGGCATCTTCGACGGCAGCCTGGCACTGTACCGGTCATGGATCCACGACGAGCTGCTGAACGTGCAGATCATTCCGGCCACCTCCAGTTCGGCCGCGGTCACCGGCGCGTTCAACGCCTCGCCGACGATCCACCAGGGCGTCGAGGCGGGCCTCAACACCCGGCTGTGGGACAACCCCCAAGGCGACTTGGTGCGCTGGCGTCAGTCATACACCTACAACGACTTCTACTACCGGCATGACGACACATTTGGCGACAACCAGTTGCCGGGCGTGCCCAAGCATATCTACCAGGGCGAGTTGCAGTACCAGGACCACAGTGGCTGGTACACCGGGGTGAACGTGCAGTCGGCCTCGCGCACGGCGGTGGACTATGCCAACAGCCTGTATGCGCCGTCGTACACGATCTGGGGGGCGAACCTGGGGTATGAGGCGCCGAAGGGCAACTGGAAGGTGTCGCTCGACCTGAAGAACCTGGCCAACAAGGCCTACGTGACGGCGGTGACGCCGGTGTTCAACGCACGGGGGCTGGATACCGCGTCGTTCTGGCCGGGGGATGGGATCGGGGCGTATGTGGGGGTTGAGGTCAGGTACTGACCGTCTCGGCTGAATTCAATGGCCTCATCGCCGGCAAGCCGGCTCCCGCAGGTTTCGGCGTGACGCTGTACCTGTGGAAGCCGGCTTGCCGGCGATTGGCCTTTAAGGATCAAGCCGTCCTGGGCATCAGCTCATAGGGATGCTTCCACCCCGGCACTGCCTGAATCCGCTTTTTCCACGCCTCGATATGGCTGAACGCGGCCAGGTCGATGCCGGTATCCTCCGGCATGAACACATACCCCGCCAACGACAGGTCGGCGATGGTCAGGCGCTCGCCGACCATGAACGGCGTCTTTGCCAGGTGTGCATCGACGACCCGATAGGCGGCGGTGGCGCGGTCACGCAGGAAACGGGTCACGTCCGTTTCACCGGTCTGCTTGAGGCAGAACAGGAACCGCAGCATTGCGTAGTAGCTGGTGAACTTGTGGTTGTCGAACAGTATCCAGCGCCAGATCTCGCGCTTTTCATTCTCGTCACGCGGGCCAAACTGGCCGGTGCGCTCAGCCAGGTATTCGAGGATCAGCGCCGACTGAGTCAGCGTCTGCCCGGCATGCTCCAGTACCGGTACCTCGCCTTGCTCGTTGAGTTCATTGCGCCAGCCTTGGCCGCGGGTCTGGCCGTTGAAGAAGTCGACGAACACCGGCTGCCAGTCCTGGCCGGTCAGTTCGAGCATCAATGCCGCCTTGTAGGCGTTGCCGGATTCGGCGAAGCAATGCAGCGTGTAGTCGGCCATGGCGATCCTTCATTTTCCCAAGGGTAATGGTGTGCCGAGCAGACCACGCGCTGCCCTACAGGGTCAATGCCCTCTATGATGAAAGGACTCACCCACCACCGAAGCCAGGAAGGCCCATGCCCTACCCCACACTGCCCCGCACCCTGTCCACCCCGCGCACCCGACTGGTAAGGCCCGGCACGGCGCTGGCCGAGCACGTGTTACAAGCACTGCTCGACAGCTACGCGCTGCATCAGCCATTCCTGGCCTGGGCCAAACCTGACTGGACGCTGGATGAAGTGCGCGAAAGCCTGCAGGCGAGCGCTAACGAGTTCCTCGACCCAGCGGCGGAGAAACGCTACTTCGTGCTGCAGCCGGACAGCGATGTCGTACTCGGCTGCATCGGCCTGCAGCCCAGCAACGGCGAGTATGAAGTGGGCTATTGGGCGAGCCAGGCCAGCAGCGGCCAGGGCCTGATGCGCTGGTCGGTCTGCTGGATGCGATCGACACACCGGTGTGGCTGACCACCGACATCGACAACCAGGCCAGCCAGCGCCTGGCGCTGCGTGCGGGTTTCAAAGCGGCCGGCAGCCAGCTCAGTGAGCTCGACCCAAGCACGCCGCGCCCGCTGTTCCGGCGCCTGCCGAAGCCGGCACCAGGCCGCTAGCCGTTCACTTGCGGCGCTGCATCCACGCCGCACCAAGGCCACTGAGGCAGATGATCGCAATGCCCAGCAGGCTGGCGCTATCGGGCACCTGGTGGTAGATCACCAGGCCCAGCAGCCCGGCGAACACGATCTGGCAATAGCTGAAAGGCGCCAGAAGCGCCGGTGCGGCATGGCGGAAGGCCTGGGTCAACAGCAGGTGCGCGCTCATGCCGAAGCCGCCGAGGGCTAGCATCAACAAGGCATGCTCCCAGCGTGGGACTTCCCAGAAGAATGGCACCAGCGCGCTCATTGCCAGGGTGTTGCACAGCCCGGCGTAGAAGTTGCTGGTGGTGGGGCTGTCGTACGCAGCCAGGACGCGCGTGAGCAGCTGGTAGAAGCAGAAGCCCAGCGCCGAGCCCAGCGGGTAGAGAATCGCCGGGGTGAACATGGCGCCGCCGGGGTGCACCACCACCAGCACGCCGATGAACCCCAGCACCACCGCCAACCATTGAGTCACCGTGACCCGCTCCTTGAGCAGCGGAACGGACAATGCGGTGACCAGCACCGGCGCGAGGAAGTTGACCGCCGTGGCCTCGGCCAGCGGCAGATACTGCAGGCCGGTGGTGAACAGCAGGCTGGTGCTGAGCAGGCTCAATGCACGCAGGGTCTGCAGTACCGGGCGCCGAGTGCGCAGCACGTTGAGCCCGGATTTGGGCAGGAAGATGCCCGCCATCAGCAGGGTATGCACCACGTAGCGTGCCCACACCACCATGACGATCGGGTACAACCCGCCGAGAAACTTGGACAAGGCGTCGTGGCTGGCAAACAGGAAGGTCGCCACCACCACCAGGGCGATGCCGCGCAGGGGCTGGTTGACGCCGGACAACGGGGTACTGGAACTCATGGCGATCTCGACGGCGGCGCGGCCGGGTGCTGCGCCAGGCTGAAGGCAGGTACGACAGCAGGGATTCTAGAAGAGATACGACGACTTACCCAAGTGCAATCAAGGCTGCACGTGGTCGCCGCCACGCTTTCCGTTCGCTGATCGACCACTTTGTCCCGGGGCCACCGCTGGGCCCCTGGACACGCCCGTCACACCGCAGCCGCCACCTGCTTCAAGCGCTCGTGCGCCGGTGCCGGCCGCCCGTACAGGTAGCCCTGGAAGTGCGAGCAGCCCTCCGCCGCCAGGCGCTGCATCTGCTCCTGCGACTCCACACCCTCGGCCGTGGTCTTGATCATCAGGCTGTTGGACAGCTCGGTGATCGCGCGGATGATCGACATCGCCTCGCGGCTCTCACACATGTCGTGCACGAACGACTTGTCGATCTTGATGCGGTCGAACGGGAACGAGCGCAGGTAGCCCAACGACGAATAGCCGGTGCCGAAGTCGTCCAGCGAAATCGATACGCCCAGGTCCTTCAGGGCACGCAGGGTGCGCACGTTCTCTTCGCTGTTGCCCAGCAGCACCGACTCGGTGATCTCCAGCTCCAGACGCTGCGCCGGCAGGCCCGAGTCGGCCAGGGCCAAGGCCACGGTGTGTACCAGGTTGGCGTTCTTGAACTGCACCGCCGACAGGTTCACCGACACGGTCTGCTCGCTGTCCCAGCTGGCAGCCTCCCGGCACGCCAGGTTGAGTGCGCGGTCGCCGAGTTCGTGGATCAGCCCGGTTTCCTCGGCGATGGGGATGAAGTCCATGGGCATGACCATGCCGCGGGTCGGGTGCTCCCAGCGCAACAGCGCCTCGTAGCCGGTCACGCTGTTGGTCTGCTGGTCCACCACAGGCTGGTAGTGCATGTGCAACTGGCCCAGGTGCAGCGCGGTACGCAGGTCGGTTTCCACCAGGCGGCGCTGGCGTGCGGCGACATCCAGTTCGACGTGGAAGCATTCGTAGCGGTTGCGGCCGTTGCGCTTGGCTTCGTACAAGGCCATGTCGGCGTAGCCCAGCAACTGCTCGGCCTGGTCATGGTCGTCGGGGGACAGGGCGATGCCGATGCTCACGCCCACCGAAAACTGGTGGCCTTCGATCTGGAATGGCGGGCTGATGGCATCGATCAGGCGCTGCGCGGTAACGCAGGCGGCATCGCGGTTGTCGAGGCCGGCCAATACCACGGCGAACTCGTCACCCCCCAGACGCGCCAGGGTGTCGTGCTCGCGCAACTCGCGGCGCAGGCGCTTGCCCAACGCCCGCAGCAGCTTGTCGCCGAAGGCATGGCCAAGGGAGTCGTTGATGTTCTTGAAGTTGTCCAGGTCCAGGCACAGCGCGGCGGTCAGCTTGTCATGCTCGTAACCACGCGACAGGGCCTGCTTGAGGCGCTCGTTGAACAGCGTGCGGTTGGGCAAACCTGTGAGTGCGTCGTGGTGCGCCATGTGGTGGATCTGTGCGTGGGCTGCCAGCTCTTCGGTGGCGTCTTCGGCCACGAACAGCACATAGTCGGCGTGGCCTTCGCGGTTCTGGCAGAGCAACGCGCGGCTGCGCAAGGTGCGCGGGCCGCACAGGGTATCGACGCGGGTTTCGGCCGCGACCCCCTTGGCGCTGCGGGCCCCGCGGCTGAGTTGCTGATCCAGGTAATCGGCGGCGGCAGGCGCCATGCACTCGCCGGGCAGGTGCCCGATCATGCTGCCGCCGCGCCCGCCGAACAGCCGCGCGGCCTGCTGGTTGGCCAGCAGGATGCGTTGGCTTTCCAGGTCCTGGGCGATGACGCTGGCGGGAATGTTGGCGATCACCGAGTCGAGGAACTGGGAGAGGTTGGTCATCTCCTGGCTGTACTGCTCGGCCAGTTCCTTGGCCTGCAGCAGCTCCAGCTCTTGCTGCCGGCGTTCGGAAATATCTCGGGTGACCTTGGCGAAGCCAACCAGCTGGCCGGCATCATCGCGCACCGCGTCGATCACCACATGGGCGTGGAAGGCAGTGCCGTCCTTGCGCAGGCGCGCGCCGATTTCCTCGAAGCGCCCGGTGCGCCGTGCCTGCTCCAGGTTCTGCTCGGGCAGGCCAGCGGCGCGCTCGGTTTCGTTGTAGAACAACGAATAGTGCTGGCCGACGATTTCCTCGGCGAGGTAACCCTTGGCCCGCTGGGCGCCGGGGTTCCAGTTGGCGACTATACCGTCGGGGGTGAGCATGTAGATGGCATAGTCCACCACGCTCTGGATCAACAGCCGGTACATGATGTCGGGGCTTTCGACTAACGACATGAAATTTACCTGAACCTGCGACGTGCACGAAAAGGAACCCCGCTGCAGAGCGGCCGGGTAATCAGAAGAGGTGCTGGCATTATGCCGCTTGGGTAGATTTTGTGAAGTGGGTCACAGAATTTTGCAAGGGCCGCAGGCGGCTCAGTGGCGGGCGGTGGTGATGCGATAGGTGAGCAGGCCCGGTTCATCGTCCAGCATCAATTGCTGCACTGGCCGTGGCAGATCGGCCACCACGGCCTTGCAGAAGGCCACGGCTGTGGGGTCCTCGGCATAGCAGCGCAGCAGCCAGTCGCCAGGGTTGCCGAGAAACTGTTGCGCCACGGCCAGGCCGATGCCCTGGCGGCGGTAGCGTTTGAGGATGAACAGGTCGGCCAGCTCGTGGGCCTCGATACCGGGCAACTCGCTGCGCTCGACCAGCACGAAGCCGGCAATGAAACCGTCCACCAGCACCAGGGTGGCGCTCCAGCCTGGGGACTGCCAGTAGCGCTGCAGGTGTTCTTCGTGGATGTAGAAGCGGCCGTTCACCTCGACGTCTTCCTGCTCCCAGTCGGAGGATTCGTAGGCGTAGAACTGGTAGAGGTTGCGGATCAGTTCGGCCTGGTCGCAGGTGGTGGGCAGCAGTTCGATGGGGGCCATAGGGGGCGACTCTAAATAGCGTAATTCTAGAAGATTTTGATTCACGCCACCGCGAAGTCAGGTCGAGGTCAAAGCCTTGTAGGAAATTTCACCGCAAGACGCCTTCACGCTCAACATCATGTATGTAGGCGCCGGGTGTTCGACCCGGTAGATTGCAGGTTCCGGCACGGAGGCCAGCCATTTGCACGCATCAAGGAGATGCCCATGACCAAGCACCACTTCCAGCTCGCCTACACCATCAAACCGCGCAGCGATGACGACGAAAGTGCGGCTGCGCAAGCCCGCCTGCACCTGCGCGACATCGGCTGGCATACCCTGCCGCAGATCGAAACGACCTTGCTCGGCGAGGTGCACCTGTATCACAGCACCACCCACGACCGCATCGAGGAAGCCGAGAAACAGATCCGTGACCGCATTCACGAAGAACTCAAGGGCCTGAAAGTCCTCACGCGCGTGAAGTTCTATGCCAGCCTGATGGTCGATGGCCTCGGCCCGGCCATCCGCTTCAGCATCCTCGTCTGACACCCCCTGGCGGCATCAGGCGCAACACGCGCCTGATGCACCCTGGCCTCATTTCTCCTGCAGCACCGCCCTGCCCTTCACTGCCCGCGGCCCGCGCCAGGCCCAGAACAGCAACCCCGGGAACGGTGCATAAACGACGAAGACGATCCACAGCATCTTGCGCTCGGCGCGCCGATCGCTGCCGATGATGTGCCAGATGGCGAAGATTTCCAGCACGATGACCAGGGCTGCAATGATGATCCAGATCGTTCCGATTTCCATGAGCACTCTCCCGTTGGCATGTAAGGGGTTGGGTTGCTGCCGGCGGTGAGGGTTCAGTTGGATTTGGTTCGATCTGCAAGGTGTTCGCCGATAGCGCTCATTTCTCCCCGCGCAACGCTGCCTGTATCGCCGCCACATCGATCTTGCCCATATCCATCATCGCCTCAAAGGCCCGCTTGGCCGCCGCCCTGTCAGGGTTGCCCAGCGCCTCGATGAGAATCCGCGGGCAGATCTGCCAGGAAATTCCCCACTTGTCCTTGCACCAGCCACACACACTGGCCGCCCCGCCGTTGTTGATGATGGCATCCCACAAACGGTCGGTTTCCGCCTGGTCCTCGGTACTGACTTGAAACGAAAACGCTTCGGAATGCTTGAACGTCGGGCCGCCATTGAGCCCCACGCAAGGAATGCCCATGACGGTGAACTCGACGGTAATCACATCACCCGCCTTGCCCGACGGGTAGTCGCTGGGCGCCTTGTGCACCGCGTTCACTCGGCTGTCCGGGAAGGTTCTGGCGTAGAACGTCGCCGCCTCTTCAGCGTCATGGTCGAACCACAGGCAGATCGTGTTCTTGGCACTCATGGTCAAGGCTCCATGAATCAACAGTGAGCCTCTGAGTCTAGTTCCTGAACCAGGCCTGAGGACGGCCGACGCCTGCCCTTCGTCGCAGCAAGCCTGCACGCTCAGAAAAGTCCTACGAACTACGGTGAAACGCCCTACAACTCAACCTCTTCACAGCACGGTCTGACAGCCACCATGATTTCCGGAAAACCTCACAAGCGACTCTACGCAGGGAGAATCAGGTTTGTCCGACTTCGAAGCGAAGCTGCAGCACCTTACCGCGGAACAGATCGAGGCGTTGTACAGCGAATACATCAGCGGCGAAAAAATTGCCCTCTTGATCGAGCGCTACGCCATCGACGTGGCCCCCAGCAGCCTGATCAAGACGTTCCCGCCCACACCCATTGCAACGCTGGCCTGCCCCTACTGCAAGGTCAGCCTGTTCGAACGGCGCAAAAGCAGGACGGTGCATAGCTGGAACGAGAACCTGGCGTTCTGCAAGACCTGCGCGCACCGTCACTACTTTCCTGGCCGCTCGCGCTGGCGACGCGACTGCACCTGCAGGCCCTGCCTTGCAGCTCGCGAAGAAGCCAGGCAGGTCCAGGCCGTCGATCAGCGCAAGCGGGTCAAGGCGCACTGGTCGTTGGCAAAACGCAAAGCGCTGGCCCTGCACACCCTTTCGTTCACCCGCAAGCTGCAGCTGCTAGCCATGCTCGAAGTGCGCATGAATGCCCAGCACAATTACCTGACTTCGGTTGAGCAGCCTGACCATGACGCCCGTGTCAGCCCATCAAGTGCCATGGATACCGCGATCCTGCAGGCTCTGCATGAGGACTCGGTGTTGCTGGTCGACCCCGACTCACCCCTGGGTGCCTTCAGCAACGACCTGACGCCCAAGGCCTGGCAGAACAAGGTGCGCTGGATCGTCAATGTCAGCCTGGACGGCCAGCAGCGAGCCGGTTTGGCGCAGCTATACCGCGTGATGCACAAGGAGTTGTCCGGCGGCCCGCTGCCGCAATGGCACGGGCAGATCATTGCCATGATCGAGGCGCTCTCGGCCGAGGAGGTCTGCGCCCACCTCGCCGCCAGGTGCACGGAACATGGCCTGCCCTTCGACGCCCGGAAAAAGGCCCAGGAGGTCGCCACCCAGTTGCTTCAAGCACACCCCGTGCGCCATGTGTGGTCGCTGGCCAACAGCGCCGTACGAGGGGCGCTGTCGTACATTGCGCGCACCCACGTGAGCAAGCGGCACGCCAGCAACACCATTCCCGCCAGCATGCTGTCGATGGGCGAGCGGGCGCTGAGGCAGCAATGGCAGTTCAACGCATCGAGCTACGACCACCACGCCCCGCGTTCCAGTCTCAGCCAATTGTTGTTCGATGTGCTGCTGCAACAGGATGACCATGGCCTTGAGCGCAAGATCAGTGAATACATCGCCCAGATTCCCGCGCAAACTCGCGCAGCCGACACTGGCTACGACCTTCGCTACTGCGCGATGTGCGGCTCGGCAATGGTGCATGCGCAACGCAAACCGCAAGGCACCCTGGTCAACTGCAAGGACTGCATGGCCCGCACATTCCTGGCGCAGCGATCGGACTGATCGGCAGCGGTTGCCTGGCGGGCCGGCGGAGGGGCTCTAGCTCGCCACTTGCAACATTCTGCAGACAATTCCTACATCCAGCAGTGAACCTGCTTACAAAAATACGGTCTTTCGCTGACGGTCAATTCACCGACCAGTTCGCCGGCCCAGTCCTGATCTTGCGTCACCGGGGGCCTATATTTCCTGTTGCAGCGAAGACCCAACATGCCTGAAACCCGCCCAGCCTCCCTCGCCCTCCCAGCCCTGCGCGGCACCTTGCTCGCCGCCCTGGTGGCCCTTGCCGCCCCCGTGCATGCCGAAGAGCCGGCCAGCGATGCGCGCTGGGTCAGTGACAGCTTGAGCACCTACGTGCGCAGCGGCCCTACCGACGGCCACCGCATCGTCGGCACGCTCAAGTCTGGGCAGAAACTCACCCTGGTCGGCAGCCAGGGCAACTACAGCCAGGTGCGCGGGCAGAACGGCGACCTGGTGTGGATCCTCACCAGCGACCTGCAGACGATGCCGGGCCAGGGCGAGCGCCTGCCGCAGCTCGACGCCCAGGTGGCCGAGCTGTCCGGGCAGTTGAAGACCATCGACGACAGTTGGAAGAGCCGTGTGCAGGGCATGCAGGAAACCCTGGATTCGCGCAAGCAGCTGATCGATGAGCTGGAAGCGCGCAACCAGTCGCTCAACGAGCAGCTCGACCAGACCCAGTCGAGCCTGCGCGACACCCAGGCTCGCCTGGGCGACGAGAACAAGCAGGTGATGATGCGTTACATGGTCTACGGCGGCAGCATTGCCGGGGCAGGGTTGCTGGCGGGGTTGATCCTGCCGTCGCTGACGCGGGGGCGGAAGAAGAACGATCGGTGGTTCTGAAGGCGCGCCGAGGGCACGGTTTGAGGGTTTTGGCGTTCTAGAGATCGAGCGCCGCCCACGCGGCGCTCGTTCTACGCTTCACCCTCACGCCCCCGCCCTACCCCAGGCCCCACGCCATCCAGTCACTTGTTGCGCGCTTTGTTGTAGATGGTCAGGGCCTGATCAGCCGAGGCCTGGCACTGGGCCATGTCGCCTTTTTCACGAGCATCCTTGGCCGCTTGCAGATGCTCTTTGAAATCATGGGCCATGCCGCCATGCAGCGCCTGCCCACTGGCCTTGTGTATGTCTTCCAGATTCTTGATCTTCGCATCGCAATTGGCGGCAGGGTCGGCGTGGGCCGCAAAACTCAGCACAGAAGCAATCACCAGCAGTGTCATGGATTTCATGAAGCATCCTCCTGGGAAATCGGAATGTTCATCGAGAAGGATTGGCTCGATGCAGCAAAGAGCATAGCCGCCACTCAGCCGGGATGCCCCTCGGCAAACAGAAAGTCGATAAACACCCGCACTCGCAACGGCATATGCCGCGCCTGCGGGTAAATCAGCATGAACGGCCGTGAAGTGCCGCCAAACCCCGCCAGCACCTCCACCAGTTCGCCGCTGTCGAGCGCATCCTGCACGGTGAAGCGATAAGCCTGCATCAGGCCGCTGCCATGACGTACCAGGGTCGCAGTGGCGAGGAAGTCGCCCAGGCAGGTCAAGCCACCCTGAGTCTCGATTTCCCATTCACGCCCCTCGCGTCGAAAGCTCCACGGCGGCCGGTACTGGCCAGCTCGAACTGGATGCACTCGTGCCGGGCCAGGTCTTCCGGCACCTGCGGCGTGCCCATGCGTGCCAGGCAGTCAGGGGTGGCCACCACTACCAGCTCGGCATCTTCAAGGCGCCGCGCCACCAACCGCGAGTCAGCCGGCTCACGACCGCGTATGGCCAGGTCGAAGTGTTCTTCGGCGAAGTCCACGTTGCGATTGCTGACATGGACGTCTACCTGCACCTGCGGGTAGCGCCGAGGCCGACACGGCGCGGCGGTTGTTTGCCGCAGCCGTCGATACGTTCGGAGGCGTCGACATCCTGGTCAACAACGCCGGGATCTTCATCCCCAAACCCTTTGCCGAGTACACCGAGGCCGACGTCGACGCGCTGGTCGGTACCAACCTCAAAGGCTTCTTCTACCCGTCCCAGGCTGCGGCGAGGATCATGACCGCTCAAGGCCACGGGCATATCATCGCGATCACTGCCTCCGTCGCCCTGCAGCCGGATACCCGCGTACCGGCGTTGTTGCCGGTGCTGGTCAAGGGCGGGTTGAACCAGGCGGTCAAGGGACTGGCCTTGGAGCTGGCGGCCAGCGGCGTGCAGGTCAATGCGGTGGCTCCCGGGATCATCGATACCCCGCTGCACAGCGGCAATGTCGAAGGCTTGGGAGCCTTGTCGCCCAGTGGCCGTACCGGCTCGCCGCAAGACGTGGTGGATGCCGTGCTGTACCTGACCGACGCACGCTTCGTCAGCGGCGTTATCCTGCCGGTGGACGGTGGTAGCACTGCCGGCACCTGGCATTGAACAGAGGCGCGTGAAGCCATGCCATGTGTCCATATTCGCATGACCGATGAAGGCGTCAGCGCCGAGCACAAACGGCAGTTGATCGAAGGCACGACGCGGTTGCTGCAAGAGGTGCTGGGCAAGCCGCCGGCCAGCACCTTCGTGGTGATCGAGGAGGTGCCGACGGATAACTGGGGAGTTGGGGGGGAAACCGTCACTGCGGTGAGGCAGCGGGAACGGGGGTGAGACGGGGGCCGCTTTGCGGCCAAATCGCCGGCAAGCCGGCGCCCACAGGTACCCCACAGCACTCGGTGTGGGAGCCGGCTTGCCGGCGATTGGGCTGCAAAGCAGCCCCTGTTACTGGCGCAACCGCTCCAGCGCCTGCAGCACATACCCGGTAGCACGCTCCACTTGCCCTTCCCTGCAGGCAATCCCCAGTTGCCGCCACAACCCCGGGCGCAACGGCCGACGCACAATCCGACGGTCCAGTTCCGCCGCCTCGCCCTCCTGGGGCAGCAAGGTAGCGCCGTAACCCGCGCCCACCAGGCTCTTGATCGCATCGTTGTAGTTCAGCTCGATCCGCGGCTCGGGGTACAACCCGGCTGCGGCGAACCATTCACCGGTCACCCGCGATAGCTGGGTACTGCTGTCATTGAGAATCAGCGCGCGCTGCCCCAGCCAGGCCGGGGTGACCTTGGCCGGTGGCTGCCAGTCGACAGGCACGTACGCCAGAATCGGATCGCGTCGCCACGGTGTGACCTTGACGCCCTTGCCCGCCACTTGCGGCAAGGCCACCAGGCCAATGTCCAGGGCACCTTCGCGCAGCCGCGCCAACGACGCCTGGGACGTCAGCACCTGCACCTGCACGTCGATCCCCGGATGCGTCACCCGCAGGTGCTCCAGCGCTCTGGGCAACAGATGAGCGATGGCGCCGGTCGATGCCCCCAGGCGCACCCGCCCGGTCAGGCCTTGCACGTGACGACGCACTTCGTCCAGCGCCAAGTCGGCGTCGGCAAGCAGCCGTCGGGCACGGGCCAGCAGGGTATCGCCAATGGCGGTCGGGCGAACCTGGTTGCGGTTGCGGGTCAGCAGCGGCGCCCCGACCCGCGCCTCCAGCTCGGCCACGTGCAGGCTGATGGTCGGGGGCGCCAGGTTGAGCTGGCGGGCGGCCTCGGCGAATGAACCCAGGTCGGCAATGACTACCAGCGTGCGCAGGCGGTCGAGGCTGATTTCGCGCATGGGCGGTTCCCGGTTGAACTTCAAGTTCAGAAAAATTGAATGTCATGGTCATGATATTCAAATTTCCATTACCTTGGCGACAAGCGAGCATAGGTCATCTTCCACCAAACCGGACCCTGACCATGCATACCCCTGTTGTCTTCATCGATGGCGACCAAGGCACCACCGGCCTGCAAATCCATGCCCGCCTGCAAGGTCGCGACGACCTGCAACTGCTGACCCTGCCCGAAGCGGAGCGCAAGGATCCGCAGCGCCGCAGCGACGCGATCAACAACGCCGACATCGCCCTGCTCTGCCTGCCCGACGACGCCGCCCGCGACGCGGTGGCGGCAATCCGCAACCCGGCGGTACGGGTGATCGACGCCAGCTCCGCGCACCGAACCACGCCAGGCTGGGTCTATGGCCTGCCTGAACTGGACGCACAGCAGGCCGAGCGCATCGCCCAGGCCACTCGCGTCAGCAACCCGGGTTGCTACCCCACCGGCGCCATCGCCCTGCTGCGCCCGCTGGTCAAGGCTGGCCTGCTGCCGGCCGACTACCCGCTGAGCATTCACGCCATCTCCGGCTATTCCGGTGGAGGCCGGGCAGCGGTCGAGCGCCATGAACAAGTGGATAATCAGGCGACGCCGAACCTGCAGGTGTACGGCCTGGAACTGGCGCACAAGCATGTGCCGGAAATCGAGCTGCACGCAGGCCTGTCGGCGCGGCCGGTGTTTCTGCCGGGATATGCCGCCTATCGCCAGGGCATCGTCCTGAGCATCCCGCTGCAACTGCGCCTGCTGCCAGGCCAGGTCAGCGCCGAAATGCTCCAGGCGTGCCTTGAGCGGCACTATCAGGGCGCCCGCCATGTGCAGGTCTGTGCGCTGCACCAGCACGGCCCTGCCGCTGCGCTCGACCCCGAGGCCCTGAACGACAGCAATGACCTGCGGCTGGCGCTCTACGCCAACCCCGAGCACGGCCAGGTCGTGCTGACTGCGGTGTTCGACAACTTGGGCAAAGGCGCCTCGGGCGCAGCGGTGCAGAACCTCGACCTGATGCTCGCAGCGCTGCAGGCACGAGGCTGACCCGGCAAAAAGGGTTTAGACTGTGCAGCCCGTGCCACCCCGGTGCGGGGTGATCCACCTGCAGCCGGAGCCCGTCCCCCGATGTTCATCCTGAGCCGCCTCGACAGCGTGCCGCCCGAGTCTTTCCAGAACCAGATCCGTGAGCTGGTGATCCACCACGTCGGCGACCTGAGCAGTGTCGCCATTCGTGCCGACAACCCGCTGTACCCGCTGTACCAGTATGGTGTCGGCATGGAGGTGCATCAGTACCTGCAGGCCATGGACGGCACCCGCGGCCTGGACGTGCAGCTCACGCTCGCGCTGGACGCCGAAGCGCCGGACCAGTTGCTGGGTTTCGCCCTGACCCTGCCCGCCCAGGACAACCCACAGGCCTGCGCGCTGGCCTTCCTCGCCGTGTTGCCTGGGCGCCGTCGTGAAGGTATCGCCCGCGCCCTGCTGGGCGATGTGCAGGCGCGCTTTGCCAGTGTCGAGCTGAATGCCTTTGCGCACCAGGTACCCTGGTTCGAGGCCATGGGCATGCAAGTGGTGGCGGCCAGCGGGCCGCAAGTGTTGATGAGCAGCACCGGGCTGGCCAGCGGGGCGTTGATTGGGCGGTTGGACATTGCACCGATCTACCAGACCCAAGAGGTGCATCAGATTCATACCTACCTGCTCAATCAGCAGGGGGAGGATGCGATGATCGAGGCCGAACAGCAGCGTGACGAGTGGCTGGATGAGTTGGCGGTGCTGGCGAAGGCATGCGTGAGGCAGCGCAAGACGGTGCATTGAGCGGATGGCCCTATCGCCGGCAAGCCGGCTCCCACAAGTAGATCACTGAGGCAATGGGTATCCTGTGGGAGCCGGCTTGCCGGCTCCCACAAGTAGATCCCTGAGGCAATGAGTATCCTGTGGGAGCCGGCTTGCCGGCTCCCATAAGTAGATCCCTGAGGCAATGAGTATCCTGTGGGAGCCGGCTTGCCGGCTCCCATAAGTAGATCCCTGAGGCAATGAGTATCCTGTGGGAGCCGGCTTGCCGGCGATAAGGCCGCAGTGGCCCGTCAGGCATGCACCCAGCGCCGATGCAGTCCGCGCGCCAGGGCATCGAGCACAAACCCCAGCACCCCGATCAGCAGCACCATCGCCATCAGCTCCGAATATGCCAGCCGGTCCCGGGTATCGAGAATGAAATACCCCAGCCCCGCACTCACCCCCAGCATCTCGCATGGCACCAGCACGATCCACAGGATCCCGATAGCCAACCGCACGCCGGTCAGCACGTGCCCGATCACCCCGGGAACGATCACCTTGCACAAGGTTTCCCAGCGTGTTGCACTGAGGCTGCGGCTGAGTTGCAACCAGCGCGGGTCTAGCTGACGCACGCCTGCAGCAGTGTTGAGCAGGATCGGCCACAAGGCGGCAAAGGCCAGCAGGAAGTAGATCGGCTGGTCGCCCACGCCCATCAGCATCACCACCACCGGCATCCACGACAGTGGCGAGATCATCCGCAGAAACTGGAACGCTGGCGTGGTCGCCGCCTCCAGGTGCCGATAGCTGCCTACCAGCAAACCCAACGGCACGCCGATCAGCAACGCCAGCAGCAAGCCGACCAGAATGCGCTTGAGGCTGACCCAGACATGCCCGTAGACCTCGCCCTGCCCCAGCAGCTCGATCAGGCTGGCCAGGGTGGCCTGGGGCGAAAAGCGCGCCGACAGGCCGTCGGCCTCGCCAAACACCGCAACCCCAGCCCACCACAACAGCAGCAAGCCCAGCAGACCGGCCAACCCCAGGCCGGCATGTACGACGTGCTTGCGCATCAGACCACGAACTCCTCGCTGCGCTCGAAGTTGTCGGCAATGCCAAACACCGACGGCCCGCCGTTGGCTTCGATGGCGTTGCGCACGAAGCGGTCGTCGACCAGGTCGCGGGCGGTGTGCGCCGGGTCCAGGGCGGCCAGGAAGCCGCTATCGCCTTCGATCAGGGTGTGCTTGAGGCGCTTGACCAGTTCCTCGGTGTAGCTGGGGAACGGGTACGGCTGGAAGTCGATGCGCTTCTCGTCCCATTGCTGGTGGCGGATGGCGCCGCTGGCGATATAGCCGGCGCGATCTTCTGCCGCCGGGGCCAGCACCTTGGTCAGCACCGCCGGCTCGTGCGGGGTGTACTTGTTGGGGCCGGCCTTGGACAACAGCGCGGCGGCTTCGGCGCGATGGTCACGGGTCCACTGCTGGGCCTTGACGATGGCGTTGACCACCTTCTGCGACCACTCGGGGCGGTTGTTCAGGTCGTGCTCGTGCATGAACACCACGCAGCAGGCATGGTTGCGCCAGACGTCACCGGTAAAGCGCTGCACACGGCCGACCTTGAGGTTCTCGGCGAGGGCGTTGAACGGTTCGGCGACGATATAGCCGGCAATGCGCTTGCTGGCCAAGGCCGGCGGCATGTCCGAAGGCGGCAGCACCAGCAGGTTGACCTCGTTGCCAGCCAGTTGTGCGTTGGCGGGTTTCGACACCGGGGTCAGGCCGTTGTCGTTGAGCATCTGCTGCAGCACCACGTTGTGGATCGAGTACCAGAACGGGATGGCCACGGTCTTGCCGCCCAGTTGCTTCATGTCGGTGATATCCGGCGCCACGGTCAGCCCCGACCCACCCACGTGGTTCCACGCCACCACTTTGGCCGGCACCTTGCTGCCATAGCGCGCCCAAACGGTCATCGGCGACAGCAGGTGAATGACGTTGACCTGGCCCGAGATGAACGCCTCGATCACCTGCGCCCAGCTACGCAGCAGCACCGGGCGCTCGGCCTTGATACCCTCGGCTTCGAACAGGCCGTTGTTGTGCGCCACCAGCAACGGCGTGGCGTCGGTGATCGGCAGGTAACCGATGCGCACCGGCGCGTCGGGTTCTGCGGCGGCGCGCGCCTGCAGGCTCGACAGCAGCGGTACGGCGCCGGCTGCGGTGAGCATGGCGCTGAGCTTGAGGAAATCACGACGCGAAGTGGTGGAACAGCAGTCATCCATGCACATGGACAGGCTCCGAAGGCAACGAGGTAGGGGAAGGTGCGGCTGTGCGGCTGGCCCGCCGTAGGGTTTTCATAATCTCGATGCGCAGCGCGCCCAGCTCCTCGACCCGCTGTGCCCGCGGTTGCGGCACGTCGATGGACCATTGGCCGAGGATGTGCGCTGGGTGGTTGCCCAGTAGCAGTACCCGGTCGGACAGCAGCAGGGCTTCGTCGATATCGTGGGTAATCAGCACCGCTGCGGTGTTGTGGGTGGCGATCAATTGCAGCAACAGTTGCTGCATGTCGGCGCGGGTCACTTCGTCCAGCGCGCCGAACGGCTCGTCGAGCAGCAGCACCTCAGGCTGGCGCGCCAGGCAGCGTGCCAGCGCCGTGCGCTGGGCCATGCCGCCAGACAACTGCGCCGGGTACTGGTTGCGCGCGTGGGCCAGGCCCACGGCGCTGATTGCATGGTCGATGCGCGCGCGGCGCTCGGCTGCGGCCAGCTTGGGCTGACGGGCGAAGTCCAGGCCGAAGGCGACGTTCTTTTCCAGGCTCAACCAAGGCAGCAGGCTTGGGTCCTGAAAGGCCACCGCCAGGCGCGGGTGCGGGCCCTGCAGGGCTTCGCCGTGCAAGGTCACGCTGCCGCCACGGGGCTGCTGCAAGCCGGCCAGCACCCGCAGCAGGCTGGATTTGCCCACACCGCTGGGGCCGAGGAGGGTCACCACCTCCCCTGGCGCGAGCTGCAGGTCGAAGCGCGCCAGCACCTCCTGCCAGCCTCCCTCGCGCGGGTAGCCCAGGCTGATACCACGGGCTTCGAGCAACGCGTGGCTCATGCGGCGGCCGCCTGGCGGTGCAGTTCAGCGCGCAGCTGCACCAGGCTCGGGGTGACGATGGGCACAAACGCCGACTCACGCCAGCGCCGCGCGAATCCTGCACCGAATTCGTCGAGGTAGGCCTTGCCGCCACTGGCCTGCAATTCCAGCTGCACGGCATCGGCAGCGCTTTCGGCGAGGGTGATGCGCAGCTTGAACAGCGCCGCCGGCTGGCCCTGGAAGCGCCCTTCGAGCAGGCCCTGCTTGAGCTCGGCCACGGTATTTTCCAGGCGCTCCTTGAGGACCTGGCGGTGCTCTTCGAGGAACGACAGGCGCCCATGCAGGTGCTCGTGCACTTCATCCAGCGAACGGCGCGCCAGGCCGATGGCCATGCCGCACTGCAGCGCGAGGAATGCCGGGCGCACCTTGGGCAGGAACTCACGGGCGTTCTCGTGTAGCAGCCAGTCGCGGCTCAGTTCCACCTGATGGAAGGCCAGGGCTGCGGTGTTGCTCGACTGCAGGCCCATCAGTTGCAGGTCGTCGGAGCGCTCGAGGCCGGTGCTTTCGGATGGGATCGCCAGCACGAACGGCGGGCCGCCCGCGTCATCCTCGATGGCCGCAGCCACCACGAAGCCGCTCTTGCGCAGGTTGGTCACCCAGTGCAGGCGCCCTTCCAGGGTCCAGCCCTCGGCTTCAGGGCGGCCACGCACCTGCAGCGCCTCGATGCCGGAGAGGAACTTCATGGCATTGGACAAACCGGTGGCACCGGCCAGTTCGCCAGTCAGCAGGCTCGGCAGCAAACGCTCGCGCAACGCCTGGTTGGGGCTCTGCAGCAAGTATTCGATGAAGGCACGCTGGCCCCAACAGACAAAAGCACTGGCCAGCGAACGGCTGGCAATGGCCGCGATGGCCTCGACAGCGTCAGTCACCGCACCGCCACTGCCCCCCAGCGCCGGGTCGACGCCAACGCGCAGCAGCTGCGATTCGGCGATCTGCGCCAGCACCAGCTGCGGATCGCACTGGCCCTGGTCGATGGCCTCGGCATTGGCATCCAGCCACTTGGCAAATGCAGCATCAAGCATATCCCTACTCCTTTTGATAACGCAGGCGCCACGGCACCCCACGCGGTTTATGCAGAAGGCTGCCAGCGGTACTTGCTCAGCTCGTCGTTGAGCGGCGTCTGGGCGAACACATTAGCAAAGTTGCACAAGGTTGCGAGGCTCACCCCGAGAATCACTTCCAGGGCGTTGCCCTCGGTGAAACCGGCTTCGCGGAACGCCTTATAGGTGGCCTCGCCCACATTGCCACGGGTGGCGATGACTTCGCGGGCGAACGCGGCCAGGGTTTCGTAGCGCGCATCCGGCAGTTCGCCACGGGCGCGCAGGGCATCGACCACTTCTGGTGGCAGCTTGGCCTTGTTCAGCGCAACGGCGGTGTGCCCGGCCACGCAAAAGTCGCAACCGTGCTGGGTGGCGGCAATCAGTTGCACCACTTCGCGCTCGGCCAGGGTCAGTTCGGACTTACCGTTCAAGGCGGAGACGGTCACGTAGGTTTCCAGCGCTGCCGGCGCGTTGGCCAGCACGCCCAGCAGGTTGGGGATGAAGCCGGAATTCTTCTGGGCGTTCTCGAGGAACGGACGGGCCGCTTCCGGGGCGCTCTGCAGAGTGTGTAGAGTAATGCGCGAGGACATGGAGTGGTCTCCTTCGGTGTGTGTGCGTACAGTCTGTTGGTTATAAGAATTCCCCTCCATATTCGTCAGTCGCCTTTCCTTGCTCCTGAGTCTTTACATTAGATGATTTCATCCAGCCCACTTGTCGATTGGTTATTAGAGGGCCTCGAGCTCGATGCCAGCCTGTTCCACGTCGGCCGCTACTGCGGAGGCTGGCATGCCAGCACCCAGGGCATGGGCCGAGCCAGTTTTCATCTGGTGGTGCAGGGGCATTGCTGGCTGCATGTCGATGGCCACACCGAGGCGGTGCGCCTGGAGGCCGGGGACGCGGTGTTCCTGTTGCGTGACCTGGGCTATCGCCTGTCCAGCGACCAGGACCCGCTGAGCGCATGCGCCCAGCCGCGGCTGACCATGCAAGCGCTTGATAGCAACGCGGCGGACGGCG
Source organism: Pseudomonas sp. KU43P (assembly GCF_033095865.1). NCBI lineage: Bacteria > Pseudomonadati > Pseudomonadota > Gammaproteobacteria > Pseudomonadales > Pseudomonadaceae > Pseudomonas > Pseudomonas sp. KU43P. The sequence continues at coordinate 3,492,480 of NZ_AP019365.1, forward strand.
TGGGGCTGGTGTGCGGGTTCTTCCACTTTCGCCCGGGGTTGTCGTCACTGATCGTCGAGGGGCTGGCAGACCACATCCTGTTGCGCGCCGATGAGCCGGCCGGGCATGCTGCGCGAGCGTTGTTCGGGCTGATCCTGGACGAATGCCAACGCCTGACGGCCCCGTCACAGACGTTGCTGGAACGGCTGACGCACTTATTGTTCCTGTATGTGCTGCGCCAGCAGGTGCATGCCGGGCGCTCGCTTGGCGGCCTGGTCGCCCTGGCCCGGCAGCCGGCATTCGCTGGCTTGCTGGAGCAGTTGATCGAGCAGCCTGGCCAGGCCTGGACGCTGGAGAGCATGGCGGCGTGCACAGGGTTGTCGCGGTCGGCGTTCTTCAAGCGCTTCAACGAACTGGCCGGGCAGTCGCCGGGGCAGGTGTTGCTGGCGTTGCGCATGCGCCATGCCTGCCAGTTGCTGCAGGCGGGCAATACCGTCGAACAGGTGGGGGCGCAGGTGGGGTATCAGTCGGTGGCGGCGTTTACCCGGGCGTTTGCCAAGGCAGTGGGGGTGCAGCCGGGGGCGTATCGGCGGCAGCATGAGGGGCGCTGAACGTCAGGTTGCCCGTACTGGCTCTATCGCCGGCAAGCCGCCTCCCACAGGCACGGCACAGAACTCACTGGCTGTGCTGTACCTGTGGGAGCCGGCTTGCCGGCGATAGGGCCGCTACAGCCATACCCGTCAAGCCTGGCTCGCCGGGATCCGTCGCTCGCCCATCCAGTCACTGACCTGCTGGCCAAACTCCGCCGGGGCCTTGCGCCCGAAGCGCCGCGCCAAGTCAAGGATGGTCTGCTGCGCCAGCGCTTCTTCCATGCGCTTCTGCGCCCCCTGCATCACCGCGTGAATCGCGCAGGTGCCTTCGGTCGCCCAGCCCGGTGGCGAGCCTGCGAACAGTGTGCAGCGCTCACGGATCTCGCGGCAGTCGAAGATCTTCTTCGGCCCGTCGATGGCATTGACGATGTCCAGCACGGTGATCTCGTCCGATGGCCGGGCCAGGCGGAAGCCGCCACGCACCCCTTCGGTGGCGACCACCAGCTTGGCTCGCGCCAGCTTGGTGAAGACCTTGGCCAGGTATTCCTGCGGCACCCCTTGCAGCTCGGCGAGGTCGCGCACGCTGGACTCGCGCGTATCACCGTGCTTGTCCACGAGGTAGAGCAGGCAATGGATGCCGTATTCGACGCCAGCACTGTAGAGCGACATTTCAATCTCCGACCAACTTTGTCGCAAATAATACGCCAGTAGCGCCGGGTAGCCAAGCAACAGAAGGCGCCTACCGACGCAGGGCCTTCACCTCCCCTTTCATGCCGTCCGTTTCACGCAAGTACTCCTGCAGCGAATCATCCATCGCCTGCATCCAGCGGGTATGGTGAGGCACCGCTTTGGTGCCTGTGATCACCGAGCGGTACGATCTGTCGCGATACCCCATGATGTCGTGCTTCTTGTCTTGCTTCCATTGAAGGAAGATGCGGTTGACCGCGTCGATATCGAAGCTCGGGTAATCCGTCTGCTCGATCAGGTGCTTGATGTAACGGCCTTGGAATTCATACATGGACGCCGTGGTTTCCAGGCGCTCCTCTTCCTCGCGCCAGTGCTTGCTGTCGGCTTGCATGGCCGCCTTGGCCGGCAGCTTGATGCGCCCGAGCATGTAGTCGCGGGCGAACCATGCCTGGGCGTCGAACAGGTTGAAGCTGTACCACAGGTCCTGCATGCCCAGGTAGAGCAACTGCGGGTTCTGCTCCCAGACCACGCCCCGGTAGAGCCCCGCCGGCCATAAGCGGTTGTTGGTCTTGAGGGTCATTTCATCGGGCAGGAACGGGAAGTGATGCTGGTAGCCCGTGCACAGAATGATCGAATCCACGCGCTTGCTGGACCCGTCGGCGAAGAACGCCAGGTCATTTTCGACCCGCACCAGTTGCGGGCGCTCTTCCCACCCCTTGGGCCACTTGTAGCCCATCGGCTGCGTACGGTAGGCCGTGGTGATCGAGCGCGCGCCGTACTTGTAGCATTGCGAACCGATGTCTTCGGCGGAGTAGCTGCTACCGACGATGAGCAGGTCCTGGCCTTTGAATTCCACCGCCTCGCGAAAATCGTGGGCATGCAGGATACGCCCGGTGAAACGCTCGAAGCCTTCGAACTCCGGCACGTGCGGCGTGGAGAAGTGCCCGCTGGCCACCACCACGTAATCGAACACCTGCTCGATACCCACCCCTGCACCGTAATCATGGGCGCTGACGGTGAACGTACGCGTGCTCTCATCGAAGCTGACATGCTTGACCACGGTGTTGAAACGGATGTAGTCGCGCACCCCGGCCTTTTTAACCCGGCCCTGAATGTAGTCCCACAGCACCTCGCGCGGCGGATAGGAGGAAATCGGCCGCCCGAAGTGCTCATCGAAGCTGTAGTCGGCAAATTCCAGACACTCCTTGGGGCCGTTGGACCACAGGTAGCGGTACATGCTGCCATGCACCGGCTCGCCATGCTGGTCGAGGCCGGTACGCCAGGTGTAGTTCCACATACCGCCCCAGTCGGCCTGCTTTTCGAAGCAGACGATTTCCGGCATGGGTGCGCCCTGGGCATGGGCAGACTGGAACGCACGCAGTTGTGCAAGGCCGGACGGGCCGGCACCGATGATAGCTACACGAAGAGTCATAGTGATTCCTGAACAGTTGAACGCTGAAAAAATGCAAAGGCTCCCCAACCCCGAACGGCAAATGGCCGGGGTGGAGCAATTCAGGCATTACGGTGCAGGTGGAGGGACGGGGCGCTTGCGCATCTGGCGCAGCAGTATGTTGGCGGGTGGAATCGACAACACATGAAACAGGCTTGAAAGCGGGGAGAGGGTCATGGGGGTGGGCCCGTATCCATCGGCGCAGGGCGCGAAATGGGGGCCTGAGGGGCGCAAGATACGTGTGATCTCGTACATAGGGGGCTGAAATGGCCTCTTTTCTTTGTGGTTTCTTTTTTATCTATAACGGATGGGGGTGGGGATATCAAGGTTTGAGGCCCTACCGCCCGCCAGCCACTGCGCAACAGACCGATGAGCTGCCTGATCGTCGGGAAGAAAAAACTTGCAAACAATAACTACGACCAATAAAGTCGTAGTTATTCGAGCGACACTCACCGTGTGATCGAAGCCCCCTTTTCTCCCTGTACGACTTTTGCGGAGCACCTGCATGAAATCCAACATCCTGATCATCGGTGCCGGTTTCGCCGGCGTATGGAGCGCCCTCAGCGCTGCCCGCCTGCTCGACCAGGCCCAGCGCAACGACCTGAGCATCAGCGTGCTGGCACCGCAGCCGGAGCTGCACATTCGCCCGCGTCTCTACGAGGCCAACGCCCACACCTTGAAGGCCCCCGTGGATGAACTGTTCGAAGCCGTGGGCGTACGCTTCATCAGCGGCAGCGCCGAGGCCATCGACGCCGATGCACGCAGCGTGCGCTACACCGACAGCAACGGCCAGCAGCAACACATCGACTACGACCGCCTGATCCTCGCCGCCGGCAGCCAAGTCGCACGCCCGGCCGTCCCGGGCCTGGCCGAGCACACCTTCGATGTCGACCAGATGGCCTCGGCCATACGCCTTGAACAGCACCTGGCCAGCCTGGCCGCCCTGCCCGATACGCCGGCGCGCAACACCGTGGTGGTGTGTGGGGGTGGTTTCACCGGCATCGAGACCGCGACCGAGATGCCCGAACGCCTGCGCGCCCTGCTCGGTGACTGCAAGGTGCGTGTGCTGCTGGTCGACCGTGGCGCCAGCATTGGCGCGGCATTGGGCGAAGGGATCAAACCGTCGATCGTCGCTGCGTCCGAGCACGCTGGCGTGGAATGGCTGACCGGTTCCTCGGTGGTAGCCGTCGATGCCGGCGGCGTGACCCTCGACAACGGTGACTACATCGCCAGCAAGACGGTGATCTGGACCGTCGGTGTCCAGGCCAGCCCGCTGACCGCCCAGGTTGCCGGCGAACGTGACCGCCTCGGCCGTCTCAAGGTCGACGACCACCTCAAGGTGGTGGGCCAGCAGCACATCTACGCTACCGGCGATACCGCCTGGGCGGCCGTTGACGAGATCGGCAACCACGCCCTGATGACCTGCCAGCACGCCATTCCCATGGGCCGCCATAGTGGCAACAACGCCATGGCCGACTTGCTCGGCGTGCAGCCGGTGATCTATCGCCAGCCCAAGTACGTGACCTGCCTCGACCTCGGTGAATGGGGCGCGGCGTACAGCGAAGGCTGGGAGCGCGAGCTGAAGCTGCATGGGCAGGAAGGCAAAGACCTGAAACGCCAGATCAACACGGTCTGGATCTACCCGCCAGCTGCCGACCGCGCTGTGGCATTGGCAGCGGCAGACCCGCATATCGCCATCGTTTGACGCAAAATCCTGGCAAATCCGTCAACTAATGACGGATTTGCCTTTTTTTGTCGGGTTATTGAATAAGTGGTCAATGATGATGGCCATGTGTCATCATTCAAATCAAAAAGCATGCAAGAGGGTGAGGCACACACTTAAATCCGCAGCGCATCGAGAGCCTGGCATCACCTGCTGACCCAGCCCTCCGTCCATGCTCTTGACGCCTGCACGCCAACGTCAAGGAGCATTCCATGCAGTTACGGAATATGAAGATCGGCATTCGCGCTGCCAGCGTATTCGCCCTGTTGGGCATCCTGGTCCTGTCCATGGGCCTTCTCGCACTCTACGAAACCCGCCAGATGGACAAGGCCACGGACGAGATCCGTGTGACCTGGATCCCTGCCGTGGTCGCCCTCAGTGAAATCAGCAGCAACCTTGGCCGCGCTCGCGCGATCACTTTGCGTGCCGCACTGGATGACGACGCCAGTGAGCGGGCACGCAACATCGAACTGCTCAAAGGTATCAAGACCGAGCTCGACCGTGGCCTCAAGGACTACGAGGACACCATCATCGCTGCCGATGACCGTGCCCTGTTCGATGCCTTCACCACTGCCCGTCAGCACTACTTCAACCTGCAGGCCGAGGTGCTGCAGGACATCACCAACAACCGCTCGGCCGAGGCCAGGCAACAGATCAGCGGGCCGCTCTCCCAGTACGCCGATACCATGATGAAGGCCCTGACTGCGCTGATCGCGTACAACGGCAACGGTGCCGAAGAAGCCTCACAACGCAGCAGCAATGTAGCGGACCAGGCTTTCATCGCCATCATCGGTTCACTGTTGGTGATCATGCTCGCCCTGGCCACCATCGCCACCCTGCTCACCCGCAGCATCGTCATACCGCTGGCCGATGCGGTGGCCGTGGCCGAACGCGTGGCCACCGGCGACCTGACCCAGGACATCCGCGTCACCGGCCGCGACGAACCCGCCTTGCTGCTGCGGGCACTGAGCCGCATGCAGGCCAGCCTGCGTGACACCATTCGCAAGATCGCTGCCTCCTCCGACCAACTGGCCTCGGCCTCGGAAGAGCTGCATACCGTTACCGAGGACACCAGCCGCGGCCTGCACCAGCAAAGCGCGGAGATCGACCAGGCGGCCACCGCCGTCAACCAGATGACCGCTGCCGTGGAAGAGGTGGCGAACAACGCGGTGAGCACTGCCGATGCCTCCCAGGGTGCGGACCGCACGACGCGCGATGGGCGTGACCAGGTAAATCAGGCGCTGGCCTCGCTGCAGCACCTGGTGACGGATGTGACCGGCACTGCTGCCGAGATCGAACAGCTTGCCAGCAACGCCAACGAGATCAGCCGGGTGCTGGACGTGATCGGCGCGATTGCCGGGCAGACCAACCTGCTGGCCTTGAACGCCGCCATCGAAGCCGCGCGCGCCGGTGAGGCCGGCCGTGGTTTTGCCGTGGTGGCCGATGAGGTACGTGCCCTCGCCCATCGCACCCAGCAGTCGACGGCGGAGATCGAGCAGATGATCGCAGGGATCCAGAACGGCACCGAGCGTGCGGTGACAGCCATGCACAGCAGCCAGGGGCGGGCCACCGGCACGCTGGAAGTGGCTGAAGGGGCCGGGCAGGCGTTGGAGGTGATTGCCGAGGCGATCGCGTCGATCAACCAGCGCAACCTGGTGATCGCGAGTGCGTCGGAGCAGCAGGCGCAGGTGGCGAGGGAGGTGGATCGCAACCTGGTCAACATTCGCGACCTGGCGATGCAGACGTCGGCGGGGGCGAATCAGACCAGTGCGGCGGCGCAGGATCTGTCGCGCTTGGCAGTGGATCTGAATGGGATGGTGGCGCAGTTCAAGGTTTGATCTGAAATAGCTGGGGCCGCTTTGCGGCCCATCGCCGGCAAGCCGGCTTCCACAGGTACGGCACAGAGCTCACTGGCTGTGCTGTACCTGTGGAAGCCGGCTTGCCGGCGATGGGCTGCAAAGCAGCCCCCTTCACAAATCACTCGCTAACGCTGACCGCCCGCACAACCTTCTCGGCAGCCTTGCCCCGGGTAGCCAGGCAGTAATACAGCGGCACCGTCACCACCAGGCCAAACAGCCACGACAAGTCAGCCCCTTCGACAATGTTCGAATACGGCCCCACATACAGCGACGTATTGGCAAACGGCAACTGCACCAGGATCCCGCACGCATAGGCAATGATCGCGTGGTGATTGAAGCGCCCATAAATGCCGCCATCGGCGCTGAAGATCGAGGCAATGTCGTACTGCCCCTTCTTGATCAGGTAGAAATCGATCAGGTTGATCGAAGCCCACGGCACCAGCACCAGCAGCAGTGCCAGAATCAGCCCGATGAACTGCCCGATGAAGCCTGCCGAGGCATTCAGCGCCACCATGCCGCACGCCAGCAGAATCACCGATGCCAGGATCACCCGCACCTTGATGCTGGGCGTCCACTGGGCAAAGAAGGTCTGGATGGCGGTGACGATCGACAGCACCGCGCCATACAGGTTGAGGGCGTTATGGCTGATGATATTGAGCAGGAACAGCACCATCAGGATCGGGCCCAGCCAGCCGGTGGCCTGCTTGACCGCGTCCATCGCGTCGGTGCCTTCCGGCACGCACAGCACGGCGACCGCACCGAAGCTGAAGCACAGGATGGTGCCCAGGGTGGCGCCGAAATAGGTCGCCCAGAATGGCCTGGCGATGCCCACTTCCTTGGGCAGGTATCGCGAGTAGTCGGAGGTGTAGGGCGAGAAGCTGATCTGCCAGATGGTGCCCAGCGACACGGTGGCAACGAAGCCCGACAGGTTGAACGCGCCGCGGCTGAAGAAATCACCCGGCAGCGCCTGGGTGAACATCATGATGAAGCCTGCCAGCAGCGCCGAACCCATTACCCAGGTGCCGATGCGGTTCAGGGTATGGATGAAGCGATAGCCGATCACGCCAATGGCCGTAGCGCTCAGGGCACCGATGACGATAGCCGTGGGCATCGGCACGCTGGGCGCAATGCCGTGGATCGACTTGCCCGCCAGCACGATGTTGGAGATGAAGAAGCCGACATAGATCAGCGCGGTGAAGAACACGATCAGCAGCGCACCATAGCGGCCGAACTGGCCGCGGCTCTGGACCATCTGCGGAATGCCCAGCTGCGGTCCCTGCGCAGAGGCCAGGGCGATGACCACCCCCCCCAGAAGATGACCCAGCACGATGGCGATCAGGCCCCACAACAGGTTCAGGTGGAACACCTGCACCACCATGGCGCCGGTGACGATGGGCAGAGGCGCGATGTTGGTACTGAACCAGAGGGTGAACAGGTCGCGCGCCTTCCCATGGCGCTCGGCAGGTGGAACGTAATCGACCGTGTGATTCTCGACAAACTGGTGTTGCGACGACGGTTGGGACATGGTTTTCAGCTCGAAAGGTCGTTTTTATCTTTGTAAGGAAACCGCATCAAGGCGGCCTCTCAGCTGCGGACCATATTATGGTATTCCAAACTTTTGACAACACTGGTGCGGTGTAAAAATCGGTAACTGATCCGGTTCAGCAGCTTGGGCCAGGGCGCTGATCTTGGTCAAAAGCCCCTGTTCATGCGGCTTTGCGCCACTCATCGTGAATTTCCGGCGTTGCGAAATTCCGCTTGCAAATCGAGTATTACGGTATACCATCAGACACATCAACGATAAAAACCGCGGACCACCGCAGCCCTTTCGAGGTACTCGCCATGATCGACGCAACCGTCTACAAGAACGTCCTGGGCTCTTTCCCGTCCGGCGTCACCGTCATCACCACCCTGGACGACGACGGCTCGATCGTCGGCCTCACCGCCAGCGCTTTCTCCTCCCTGTCGATGGACCCGCCACTGGTGCTGTTCTGCCCCAACTACAGCTCCGACTCCTACCCGGTGCTGATCAGGAACAAGCGCTTTGCCATCCACCTGCTCTCCGGCGGGCAGCAGGCCGAAGCCTACGCCTTCGCGAAAAAGGGCAAGGACAAGGCCGCCGGCATCGAGTGGACCCTGAGCGAACTGGGCAACCCTATCCTGGCCGGCGCCACCGCGGTGATCGAATGCGAACTGTGGCGCGAATATGAAGGTGGCGACCACGCCATCATGGTCGGCAAAGTGCACAACCTGATCGTCCCCGAGCAGGCACCACGGCCGATGGTGTACTGCCGCGGTAAGATGGCCAGCCTGCCCGCCTTCGCCTGAAACCCTAGCCTTTTTATTGTTGCCTGGCGCGCCAGGCGAGACTTTCAAGCTCCGAGGAAAGCCCCATGAAATTTTCGTTGTTCGTGCACATGGAACGTTGGGATGAACAGGTCAGCCACCGCCAGCTGTTCGAAGACCTGACCGAACTGACCCTGATGGCCGAGAACGGCGGTTTCAGCACCGTGTGGATCGGCGAACACCACGCCATGGAATACACCATCTCGCCAAGCCCGATGCCGCTGCTGGCCTACCTGGCCGCCCGCACCGAGAAGATCCGCCTGGGCGCCGGCACCATCATCGCACCCTTCTGGAACCCGATCCGCGTGGCTGGTGAATGCGCCCTGCTCGACGTGATCAGCAACGGCCGCATGGAAGTGGGCCTGGCCCGCGGCGCCTACCAGTTCGAGTTCGACCGCATGGCCGGCGGCATGCCAGCTACCGATGGCGGCAAGGCCCTGCGCGAGATGGTCCCGGCAGTGCGCGAGCTGTGGCAAGGCGATTACGCCCATGATGGCGAAGTCTACAAGTTCCCCACCTCCACCAGCGTACCCAAGCCGGTGCAGAAAGGCATGCCACCGATGTGGATCGCTGCCCGCGACCCGGACTCGCACAACTTCGCGGTGAAGCACGGCTGCAATGTCATGGTCACCCCATTGATGAAGGGTGACGAGGAAGTGCTGGACCTGAAGAACAAGTTCCAAGCTGCCCTCGACAACAACCCGGATGTGCCGCGCCCACAACTGATGGTGCTGCGCCACACCCACGTGCACAGCCCGGCCGATCCGGACGGCTGGAAAGTCGGTGCCCAGGCCATTTCGCGCTTCTACCGCACCTTCGATGCCTGGTTCGGCAACAAGACCACCCCGGTCAACGGCTTCCTGGAGCCCAGCCCTGAGTCGAAGTTCGCCGAGGTACCGGCCTTCGCGCTGGAGAACATCCGCAAGAACACCATGATCGGCACCCCCGAAGAGATCATCGCGCGCATCAAGTACTACCAGGAACTGGGCGTCGACGAGTTCAGCTTCTGGTGCGACAACAGCCTGCCCCACGCCGAGAAGAAGAAGTCGCTCGAGCTGTTCATCAAGGAAGTGGTGCCGGCGTTCGCCTGAATTCCCATTGCCTGAAATTGTTGCGGGACCAGCCCGCTCCCGGGGGCCCTTGTGGCCCACGCGAGCGGGCGTTTTTTTGAGGCCCGTCGGGGTGGATTCGGCGCCAAGCAGATCGAGCGCCGCCCGCGCGGCGCATCGCGGATAAATCCGCTCCTACATTTGTTGCAACGTGCCAGAGCCTGTCAGGCCATGTTTGTCCGCTTTTGGCGCCCGCCGAGATATTGCGTCGTACTCACGAGGCTGACGACCATGGCCTATCAGGCATAGGCACGTTGCAACAAATGTAGGAGCGGATTTATCCGCGATGCGCCGCACGGGCGGCGCTGGATCTCAAGAGCGACACATCTCTCAAGCCCTGACCCCCACCTTTCGTCCCTCGCCAGAGAGAAATTTCAACCCCCCTCTTGCACAACAAATATTATGGTATACCATCAGACAACAAGAGCTGATAACCCTCACCAGGAGCCCCCCATGAGTTTCGAAATCCGCAAGATCGTCACCTACTCCGAAGAGACCCGCATCGAAGGCGGCAAGGCCACCGACAAGCCGGTGACCATGGTCGGCCTGGCCGTCGTGATCAAGAACCCATGGGCCGGTCGCGGTTTCGTTGACGACTTGAAGCCGGAAATCCGTGCCAACTGTTCCGACCTCGGCGCACTGATGGTCGAGCGCCTGACCGCCGCCATCGGCGGTGCCGACAAGATCGAAGCCTACGGCAAGGCCGCCGTGGTTGGCGCCGACGGCGAAATCGAGCACGCCTCCGCCGTGATCCACACCCTGCGTTTCGGCAACCACTACCGCGAAGCCGTGCAGGCCAAGAGCTACCTGAGCTTCACCAACAAGCGCGGCGGCCCGGGCACCTCGATCCAGATCCCGATGATGCAGAAGGACGACGAAGGCCTGCGCTCGCACTACATCACCCTGGAAATGCAGATCGAAGACGCCCCGCGTGCCGACGAAATCGTCGTGGTGCTCGGAGCTGCCGACGGCGGCCGCCTGCACCCGCGCATCGGCAACCGCTACATCGACCTGGAAGAACTGGCGGCCGAAAAAGCCAACGCTCAATAACAACAACCAAGACGGGCCGGGGCGTTGCGTGCAAGCGCCACGCCCGACCTTCAAGGAGCGCCCTCCATGATTCAGCCTGTCGCTGAACGTACACCGGCCGGCACCAGTTACCTGGTCCAGGGCCAGGGCCAACCCGTGGTACTGATCCACGGCGTGGGCCTGAACAAGGAAATGTGGGGCGGGCAGTTCGTGGGCCTGGCCAACGACTACCGCGTCATCGCCTATGACATGCTCGGCCACGGCCACAGCGCCCTGCCTGCGGCCGATATCGGCCTGGAAGGCTATGCCGCGCAGCTCGCCGAATTGCTCGACCACCTGCAGATTGCTCAGGCCACGGTGATCGGTTTTTCCATGGGCGGCCTGGTGGCACGTGCCTTCGCCCTGGAATACCCGCAGCGCCTGTCTGCGCTGGTGGTGCTCAACAGCGTGTTCAACCGCACCCCGGAGCAAAGCGCCGGCGTTATCGCCCGCGCCGCCCAAGCCGCTGAACTTGGCCCCGACGCCAACGTCGACGCCGCCCTCGACCGCTGGTTCAGCCGTGAATACAAGGCTGCCAACCCGGCGCAGGTCGCCGCGATCCGCCAAGTGCTGGCGAGCAACGACCCGCAGGGTTACCACACCACCTATTCGCTGTTCGCCACCCAGGACATGTACCGCGCAGGCGACCTGGGCAGCATCCAGGTGCCGACGCTGATCGCCACCGGCGAACTCGACGCCGGCTCCACTCCGGCCATGACCCGCCAGCTCGCCGCCAGCATTCCCGGCGCGCAAAGCGTGGTGCTGGCCGAGCAACGGCATATGATGCCGGTAGAAGCGCCACGTGAAGTCAACAAGATGCTGCTCGACTTCCTGAGCCAAGCCCGCACCCTCACCGAATCCGCCAAGGGGATTGTTGCATGACCCTCGTTCGTTTCCAGATGTGCATCGACGGCCAATGGCTCGATGCCCAGAACGGCAAGACCTTCGACAGCCTCAACCCGGCCACCGCCCAGGCCTGGGCGCAACTGCCCGACGCCGACGAAACCGATGTAGAGCTGGCCGTACAGGCCGCCCAGCGTGCCTTCGAAAGCCCGGCCTGGCGCAGCATCACCGCCACCGCACGGGGCAAGCTGCTGCGCCGCCTGGGTGACCTGATCGCCGAGAACAAGGAGCACCTGGCACAGCTCGAAAGCCGCGACAACGGCAAGCTGATCCGCGAAACCCGCGGCCAGGTCGGCTACCTGCCGGA